>NZ_JAFMPV010000014.1:0-142197 GCF_049132105.1 Pseudomonas sp. NFX15 | reverse complement strand
TGGTCGCCTGAAAACGGCTACTCGAATCACTTCGAGGCAGAGCGCGACGTAATGGACTTTATCGCTCATTACAACCACAGACGCTGTCACACCGCCTCGAACAACCTGCCGCCAGCCATCTTTGAAAAGCTAGCGGCGTAATACTCCTACAGAATGGTCTAAAAAAACTGGACCACTTCAAGCCGGCTCCTACAGGTTTTTGTGTCGAGTTATCGAACGGCGCTAACCCCATCCAATGTTGAAAACGACGTGTCCTTGGCCGTCAGCAAAAAGTCGCGCATGTACGGCGCATCGAGCATGTCGGTGCGGATGGCTGCATACAGCGTGGCAAACAGACCTCTCTCGCCCAAGCGCTTGGCCTTCACATAACCCCGCGAGCTGTATTCATGCAATGCCCAATGCGGCACACCACAGACACCGCGACCGCTGGCCACCAGTTGCATCATCATCACCGTCAGTTCCGAGGTACGGACCTGGGCCGGTTCGATGTCGGCCGGCTCGAGGAAACGGGTGAAAATGTCCAGTCGATCGCGTTCCACCGGATAAGTGATCAACGTTTCCGCGAGTAAATCTTCGGGGACGATATAGGCCTTGCCGGCCAGGCGGTGCTGGTTGGCCACCGCGAGCATCGCTTCATAGGTGAACAGCGGGACATAGGTGATGCCGGCCAGGTCCACCGGATCGGACGTCACCACCAGGTCCAGGTCGCCACGGGCCAGGGCCGGTAGCGGGGCGAAGGAGAAACCCGAGGCCAGGTCCAGCTCGACCTCCGGCCAGGCATCGCGGAACTGGTCGATGGTCGGCATCAGCCACTGGAAGCAACTGTGGCACTCGATGGCCATGTGCAGGCGACCGGCAGTGCCGCCCGCCAGGCGACCGATGTCGCGCTCGGCGGCGCGCAGCAGCGGCAGGGTCGCGTCGGCCAGTTGCAGCAGGCGCAGACCGGCGCTGGTGAAGCGCACCGGTTTGGTCTTGCGCACAAACAGCGGCATGCCCATGCGCTCTTCCAGTTCCTTGAACTGATGGGACAGGGCCGACTGCGTCAGGTGCAGGCGATCGGCCGCATCCACCAGGCTGTCGGCTTCGCGCAGGGCATGCAGGGTCTTGAGGTGACGGATTTCAAGCACCGGGGGCTCCATGAAAAAAACTTGTCGATAAATCGAAAGGGTTGAGTTTGCTTCCTGTTGATGGAGCTGTCGACCTTCGCACGCCCGATGGCGCGAACGACCGCTCGGCGCCCTTCATCAAACTGTCACGCAACTGTGGCAGCGCGCTTGAACAAACATCATCAGACTCGCGCTCTACTGGGGTTCTGCGTTTTGGTGTTTTTCATGGGTGCTGCATTTTTTTCTCGCGTCTTATTTTTGGCCGTGCTGCTGTTCGGCCTGCCGTCCCTGGCGGCTTCGCGGTGTGACGTCAATGTTGCGACCGAACGGGTGGATCTGGCTCAGGTAAGCCTGGCGTACCAGAGCATTGGCCGTGCGTCGGATCCAGCGTTGCTGCTGGTGATGGGCCTGGGCGGTCAATTGATTCACTGGCCGGACGAAGTGGTGGTCGCCCTGTGCCAGCAAGGTTTCCGGGTGATCCGCTACGACAATCGCGATGTCGGCTTGTCGACCTGGCGCCAGGCACCGGCCGACGCCAACCTGACCTTCGAAGTGTTGCGCTACAAACTCGGGTTGCCGGTGTCGTCGCCGTACTCGCTGACTGACATGGCCGACGATGGCCTGGGCTTGATGGACGCCCTGCATATCGACCAGTTCCATGTGTTGGGCGCCAGCATGGGTGGGATGATTGCCCAGCACATGGCGGCCATGGCACCACAACGGGTCGAGAGCCTGACCCTGATCATGACCAGCTCGGGCGCCGAAGGCTTGCCGGCGCCAAGTGCTGCGCTGGTGCAGTTGCTGGCCCGGCGCGGCGCACCGAACCGTGAAGTCGCCCTGGAGCAGCAGGCCGACTTGCTGGCGGCACTGGGCAGCCCGATGGTCACCGATGACCGCCAGGCCTTGCTGCGACAGGCGGCGCAGTCCTATGACCGGGCGTTCAATCCCGAGGGTGTGAAACGCCAGATTATGGCAATCCTTGCCGAGCCAAGCCGGGTGGCGCTGCTCAATCAACTGCGGGTACCGGCGCTGGTGGTGCACGGCACCGCTGATCCGCTGCTGCCAGTGATGCACGGCGTGCACCTGGCAGCGCATTTGCGCGGCAGCCAGTTGATCCTGATCCCGGGCCTGGCCCATCGCTTCCAGGAAGCCTTCAAGGCGCCCTTGCTAGCGGCGGTCCTGCCGTATCTGCGCGAACACCGCGAAGACACCTCACACTGGGCACAGATCGAGCCGGTGGCTGATCACAACCTCCTTTAACTCCCGCTCCCTTGTAGGAGCCGGCTTGCCGGCGACGGCGTTGTATCAGTCGACATCTTCCTGGCTGAAACACCGCTTTCGCGAGCAGGCTCGCTCCTACAAAGGATCTGCTGGCGGGTGTATCGTGCAGGTTTTCCAGCGCCTGTCCCGATTGCGAGGTGTGTGATGAGTACGGCATTGAAGATCGATTTCGTCAGCGACGTGTCCTGCCCGTGGTGCGTCGTGGGGTTGTATGGCCTGATCAAGGCCCTGGATGTCCTGCGTGACGAAGTGCGCGCCGAGATCCGTTTCCAGCCGTTTGAACTGAACCCGAAGATGGCGCCGCAAGGGCAGAATGTCACCGAGCACATCACCGAGAAGTACGGCTCGACCCCTGAGCAATCGCAGAAAAATCGCGAAATGATCCGCGCCCGCGGTGCCGAGCTCGGGTTCGCCTTTCGCACCAACGCCGACAGCCGAATCTACAACACCTTCGATGCCCATCGCCTGTTGCACTGGGCAGGGCAACAAGGGTTGCAACTGCAACTCAAGGAAGCGCTGTTCAAGGTGTATTTCACCGAGGGCGGCAACCCGTCCGACCCTGCTCAACTGGTGCAGGTTGCCGAACAGGTCGGGCTGGACCGCCAGCGCGCCGAGGCGATACTGGCCTCGGATGAGTTCGCCGATGAGGTGCGCGAGGAAGAACAGTCATGGCTATCGCGTGGGGTGAACTCGGTGCCGACCGTGGTGTTCAACGGGCAGTACGCGGTCACGGGAGGGCAACCGGTGGAGAGTTTCGTGATGGCGATCCGGCAGATCATGGCGCAAGCGAAGGGTGGCACCGTCAACTGACGCGGGAAGAGCTTTTTGTGGCGAGGGGGCTTGCCCCCGTTGGAGTGCGAAGCGCTCCCCCGGCATTCTTCCCGCTACAACCGATTTGCAGGTTTTACGACTGCTGCGCAGCCGAGCGGGGGCAAGCCCCCTCGCCACACGTCCTCTGGCCACAGAAACCTTCGAGCGAGCCTCAACGCACAATCTTGTCCACATGAATCCCCAGCTTCTTCAGCCGATACCAGAAGCTGCGCTCGGAAATTCCGATCAATTGTGCCGCCGCAGCCTGTACCCCATTGCTCTGGGCAAGCGCCGCGAGGATGTAGTTCTTTTCCACTTCCGCCAGCGCGGCGTCCAGGTTTGACGGCACGCTGTTGCCGTCGGTGAAAATGCCGCTGCTGTCGACGGGCCTGGCGGCGAACAGATAGGCCGGCAGGTCCTGATCTTCGATCACCGTCCCCGAGGCGACGATGGTCGCCCGTTCGACGCAGTTTTGCAGTTCGCGGATATTGCCCGGCCACGCGTAATTGGCCATCGCCTGCAAGGCTTCTGCACTGAAGCCGGTGATGCGCTTGCCCGCCGTGGCACCGAGGATATGGGCGAAGTGGCGGGCCAGCGGGGCAATGTCTTCGGCCCGTTCACGTAGCGAGGGAAGGGGGATGGGAAACACGTTGAGGCGGTAGTAGAGGTCTTCGCGAAACTCCTTGGCCGCCACCGCTTCCAGCAGGTTCTTGTTGGTGGCGGCAATCACCCGCACATCGACCTTGCGTTCGCGAGGGTCGCCCACCGGCTCGATGATGCGCTCTTGCAACGCACGGAGGATTTTCGCCTGCAAGGCCAGGGGCATTTCGCCGATTTCATCGAGGAACAATGTGCCGCCATCAGCCTGCTGGAAACGCCCGACCCGGTCGCTGGTGGCCCCGGTAAATGCGCCTTTGCGGTGGCCGAACATCTCGCTTTCCAGCAAACCTTCGGGGATCGCCGCACAGTTCACGGCGACGAAGGGTTTGTCGGCACGATTGCCGTGTTTGTGGATGGCCCGCGCGACCATTTCCTTGCCGGTGCCGCTTTCGCCGGTCAGCAGGATCGTCGCGTTGCTTTCGCGTACCGAATCGATGGCCTGCAGCACCCGGCGAAAGCTCGGGCTATCGCCGATCAGGCTGTCGATCTGCTGGTGCTCGTCAAGTTCGGCGCGCATGCGCTGGTTGTCTTTGAGGATGTCGCGAAATTCCAGGGCCTTGCTGACGGTGATGTCCAGTTCGTCGATGTCGAACGGCTTGGCGATGTAGTCGAAGGCGCCATTGCGCATCGACTGCACGGCGTTCTTCACCGTGCTGTAGGCGGTCATGACGATCACCGGCAAGTGCGGAAAGCGGGTTTTGATTTCTGCCAGCAATTGCGGGCCGTCCATGCCGGGCATGCGCCAGTCGCTGATCACCAGGTCGATGTCTTCGGCTTCCAGCACCTTGAGCGCATGCAGGCCATTGCCGGCGGTGAACACGCAGACGCCATTCTGGCCCAATGCCGAGGCCAGCAGGTCGCAGAGCTTGGGTTCGTCATCGACCACCAGTACGTTATGCGTCATTGCTGCCCTCGTCGAACGGTTCACCATTGGCCGGAATGTACAGGCTGAAGATGGCCCCGGCATCCTTTTGACTGACGCACTCGATGCGCCCGTCATGACTTTCCATGATCGAGAACACCTTCGCCAGCCCCAGGCCCGTGCCCGATGCCTTGGTGGTGACGAATGGCGTGAAGATCCGCTCCAGCATGTCCGGCTCGATGCCCTGGCCGGTGTCCTGGATACTGATCACGATGTAGCTCGATTCGCGGCGAATCTTCACCGTCAGCCGCCCACCCTCGGGCATCGCATCGATGGCGTTGACGATCAGGTTCAGCCCGGCCTGCTTGAGTTGCCGGGCATCGGCATGCAGCGTCGCGCCGGGGGCTTGATCCTGTACCTGCACCTCGATGTGGTGGCTGGCCAGTTCCGGGGCGCAGAAGCCGATCAGTTCATCCACCACCTGCCGCGCCGATTGCGCCGAGCGCATCGGTGCACTGGGCTTGGCGAAGTCGAGGAACTCGGTGATCAGGTCGTTGATGCGGCTGACTTCGCTGACCACGTATTCGAGGTGACGCTTGTCTGCCTCGGGTAAATCGGTGCGCCGGTGCAGCAGTTGCGTGGCGGTCTTGATGATACCCAGTGGGTTGCGGATTTCGTGGGCCAGGCCCATGGCGACCTCACCCAGCGCGTGCAAGCGGTCACGACGGCGCAGCTGTGATTCCAGGTGCTGCAATTCACCCAGGCGTTCGCTCATCAGGTTGAAGGTGCTGCTCAGTTCTGCCAGTTCATCGCCGCCGGTGACCGGCAAGCGCTGCCGGTAATCCCCGGCGATGACGGCCTGCACGCCGTTGGACAGGTTGCTCAAGGGCTTGGTCAGGCGTTGTGACACCAGCCAGCCAACGGCCAGGGACGCCGCCGAACTGAGCAGGAATATCAGGATGAACAGGCTGCTCTGGTTCACCAGCCCGACCAGGCTGGTGTGGCGCAGAAGGCCGCTGAAGATCACGCCTTGCAGTTGCCCGTTTTCGTTGAGGATCGGCCGGTAGATGCCGCTGTAGCGACTGGTGGACTGCTCGATCGGCTGCTTGGTGGCGCGCAGGGTCTGCTCGATTGTTTCCGGCACTGCCGCTGGATGGTCCTCGAAACGCTGGGTGGAAAAGATCTCCGAAAAATTGTCACCCTTGGCCAGGTACAGCCGCAGGTCCAGAGAGTGCACGTCGGCGACACTGGTCAGGAAGCTGCTGTCGAGATAGGTGGCGACGATCATCTTGTAGTCGACGCCGTTCTGCTCGGTCTCGAAGGTCGAGACCACCGTGCCGGTCGCGACGCCGCCGACCTGCAAGGTTTGCAGGACTGCCTTTGGGGCGATGCTGATCTGCCGGATGATGTCGTCGGCCGCGGTGCTGAACACCACTTTGTGATCGCTGTTGCGCACCAGCGCGACCACGTCGATGCCCATCGAGTCGGCAATGTCGGCGGTGAGCTTGTCATGCCTGGCGGTCAAGTCATCCGTGGGCTGGCGGGTAAAACGCAGGAACAACTGCGCCGCCCGGGCGTTTTCGTGGAGAATTTCGGTGATTTCGTCCTCGACGATCTGGGTCGACTCCTGCAGCCAGATCCGCACGTTGCTGTCGAAAATCTGCGATAGGGTGGTGGCCGCCAGCTCCGCGGCAATCATGGTCGGAATCACGCTCACCAGCCAGAACGCCAGCACCAGTTTGCGTTGCAGGCTCCAGCCGGAGAGGGTGAAAGGTCGGGCGTCGGGGCGTCGGTCTTGGGTCATCATGCTTCGCTTGGTGCCGCTGGCTGAGCGCGGCGGTGATGGCTGGGGGTTGTTCAATACAGTAGCCGAGATTGGCCATCGACCGCGCAGTGTTGCGTGGTCAATGGCCTCGGTGGGCGAAGCGGTGGTGTGATCGATCCATCACCTCATGCCAATTGTCGATAGGCCTGCGGCATGACCGGTTGCGGGATCTGTCGCTGCTGCATGAAGCGACGCTGGATGAAGTCCGCGCTCAGCTCCACCACGCGCCGGTATTGCAGGTCGACCGTGATCATGTGATAGCAGTCGTCGAGCAGGACCTTGACCACCGGGCCACCGAGCTTGCGCTCCACATAGTCGGCGTTCCAGCGACTGGTGATGTCGTCTTCACTGGAGTGCAGCACCAGCGCCTGGGTGGTGATCTGCGGCATGCGTTTTTTCACCGCCGCCACCAGTCGGTGCAACTCGCGGACACTGATCCCGGACATGGTCAGCAAACCGGCGTTGCCGCTGTCACCGGCGCGCATCTGCCGTTCGACGATGGCGCGCAGGCGTTCGTCCTTGATGCCATAGGGCGGTTTTTCGTTGAAACGGCACAGGTGCACGCCAAACGGAATCGACATCACCAGGCTGCTCAGTTTCGCCACCCAGGGCATGTTCCAGCCGTCGTAGCGCAGGGTCGTCGAGTACAGCAACAAGCCTTCGATCTGCCCTGGGTGTTCCGCCGCCAGGTACATCGACAGCACCGCCCCCATCGACAACCCACCGACGAACACGTGGGCGTGCTTGCGGCGCACACCGACGAAGGTGTTGCGCGCGCTTTCGTACCAGTCGCGCCAACCGCTGGCTTGCAGGTCGGCGTTGTCGCCGCAATGACCGGCCAGGGTCGGCACGTAGACCGTGCACCCGGCCGCCGCCAGGCCCATGGCTACTCGCCGCAGTTCGACCGGCGTGCCGGTCAGGCCGTGGATCAACAGCACCGCGACCTCGCCGGTGCCGAGCACGAACCCGGCACTGCCTTCACCCAGGTCGATGCCGTCGAGCTCGACGGCGGCGTTCATCGTTTCATCGCCCGATCAAGCAAACGGTCGAGCAGGGCGATGCCCAGGTCGATCTCCGGGTAGCTGATTTCCAGCGAAGGCGCGAGGGTGATCACGTTCTTGTAGTAACCGCCCACGTCGAGGATCAGGCCCAGGCGCTTGCCGTCGATTTCGATGTCGCCCTTCATGCCTTCCTCGACCATGAAGTCCAGGGTCGCCTTGTCCGGGGTGAAACCGTCCGGCCCGCAGATTTCGCAGCGCAAGGCCAGGCCGAGGCCGTCGACGTCGCCGATAATCGGGTAGCGTTTTTGCAGGTCTTTCAGGCCTTCGAGGAAGTATTTGCCCTTGTTCATGACCATCGCGCCGTAATCGACTTCGCTGGTCATCTTGAACATCTCCAGGCCGACGGCCGTGCCCAGCGGGTTGGAGGCGAAGGTCGAGTGAGTGGAGCCTGGCGGGAAGACTTTCGGGTTGATCAGCTCCTCTTTCGCCCAGATGCCACCCAGGGGATTGAGGCCGTTGGTCAAGGCCTTGCCGAAGACGATCACGTCTGGCTTGACGTCGAAGTGCTCGATCGACCACAGCTTGCCGGTGCGGTAGAAACCCATCTGAATTTCATCGACCACCATCAAGATGCCGTGCTGGTCGAGCACATGCTTGAGTTCGCTGTAGAAGTTCATCGGTGGGATCACGTAGCCGCCGGTGCCCTGGATCGGCTCGACGTAGAACGCGGCGTATTCACTCTGGCCGACTTTCGGGTCCCAGACGCCGTTGTATTCCGTCTCGAACAAGCGGGCGAATTGCTGCACGCAATGGCTGCCATACTCTTCCTTGGTCATGCCCTTGGGGCCGCGGAAGTGGTACGGGAACGGGATGAAATTGGCCCGCTCGCCGAAGTGGCCGTAGCGGCGGCGATAGCGGTAGCTGGAGGTAATCGACGAAGCGCCGAGGGTGCGACCGTGGTAGCCGCCTTCGAAGGCGAACATCAGGCTCTTGCCGTTGCTGGCGTTACGCACGACTTTCAGCGAGTCCTCGATGGACTGCGAGCCGCCGACGTTGAAGTGCACGCGACCGTCGAGGCCGAACTTCTTCTTGGCGTCTACGGCGATCATTTCCGAGAGCTCGATCTTGCCTTTGTGCAGGTACTGGCTGGCGATCTGCGGCAGGGTGTCGATCTGCTGTTTCAGCGCGTTGTTCAAGCGCGGGTTGGCGTAGCCGAAGTTGACCGCCGAGTACCACATCTGCAAATCGAGGTAGGCCTGGTCCTCGGTGTCCCACACGTAGGAGCCTTCGCAACGGCTGAAAATGCGCGGTGGTTCGATGTAGTGAACGGTGTCGCCGTAGGAGCAGTACTTGGCTTCTTTTTCCAGGAGGATTTGGTCTTCGGCGGTGGCGATTCGAATATCAGACATGGTGGAAGCGTTCCTGTGTTTCGACGTTGAATGGTTTGACGCGGGCGGTGCCCATGCTTGGCAACTGGGCCAGCAGGGCAGGGAGTTCGGCGAAGCTTGAGAAGCGCGCATAGGCGATGCCGTTACGCTCGCAGTGCTCGGCCAGGCGGTCCTTGGCGAACACGAAATCGGCGCTGGCGGCCACGCACATATCGGACTGGCCGTCACCGATCACCAGCACGCGCTTGGTGCCCGGGGTGGATTTGCATTTGCAGTTACCGGCGGCAGCACGGCAGGCGTCGCTGGCGTAGGGGAAGTCGATACGCCAGCGGTCGTGATCGACCTGGCGCAAGCGGTTGGCGAGAATCGGCAGCAGGCTGACGTAGTTTCGCGCCAGGATCCGCGCGATCCCTTGCTCGATGCCATCGCTGACCACTTCAAACGAGGCGCCGAGGTCAATCGCGTGGTCGACGAAATCGGGGAAGTCCGGGTCGATCTCGATGCTGTCGAAATACCCGAGCAGGTCGCTGGTCGAGGCCTTGACCAGCGACAGCTGGCGGCTGAGGCATTCACGCGAGCCGATGGCGCCGGTCAGCCATTCGTTTTCGATCGCCTCCCAGCTGGGGTCGGCGAATCGTTGGAGGATGCCGTCGATCACGTCGGTGCGGGTGATGGTCCCGTCGAAGTCACACACGATATGCCAGTCATTCATCTGCTTTACCTTTCTTGAATGAAGCGAGCGCAGGTCGCGCTGTTTGCGCCGCGAAAGGGGTAGAGCAGGGACTGTGCCAATTGGGTTTGACCCAGCAAAGCTCGGGTTCTGGCCGATTGAGTAGGGCGCGAAGCTACAATTTTTGTAGCTTGCTACAAACAACATGAGTGCTTGCACAGGCCCGCGAATCGGAGGATTGATGCGCGCATATCCAGTCAAGGAGCGGGCTCATGCCGAGGATTTTTTTCATTGTGTTGGCGGTTTTATGCGGCGTGCCGGCCACGGTCATGGCCGAAGGCATCAGCGGTGAGGCGGGGGCTGGTATCAGCTATCAACCGCATGATCCGACTGCCAGCCGTTATGAGGCCAGGCCAGTGCCTTACCTCGATCTGGACTGGGGCGACGTCAGCCTCAGCACGGATGACGGGCTGACCTGGAGCGCGTTCAAGGCCAATGGTTTCAGCGCTGGGCCCTTCCTGAATTATCTGCCGGGGCGCACCGCCAATGGCAGCCTTCAAGGCTTGCACGATGTGCCGGACATGGGCGTGATCGGTGGGTTTGTGCAGTACGCGCCAGCTGATTTCTGGCGGGTGTTCGCGTCGGTGGGCGAGGCAGTCGGCGGGCCCGAGGGTGTGGTTGGTCGAGTGGGTGGCGAGATCGGTTACCCATTGGGTGGCGGGGTCATTGGCAGCAGCAACCTGACCGCACATTTTGCCGATGCACAGCAGAACCAGGCGTTTTTTGGTGTCAGCGGCGATGAGTCCCGGGCCTCGGGCATTGTCCGCTACAACGCCGGGGGCGGCTTGCAGAACATTGCGCTGACCCAGAGCTTCGAATTTCCCCTTGCCGCGCATTGGTCGCTGTTGACCAGTGTCAGCTGGATCCACCTGACCGGTTCGGCGGCGGACAGCAGCATCGTCAAGCAGGAAGGGCATGTGGATCAGGGGCAGGTGCAGGCGGCGATTGCCTATAAGTTCGAATAGCCAGCGGACTCAACACCGCACCTTGTAGGAGCCAGCTTGCTGGCGAAGGCGGCGTGTCAGGCGCCATCAATGTTGAATGTGCCGGCCTCTTCGCTGGCAAGCCAGCTCCTACAGAGGTTGCGGCGAGTCATGTCCTTTGTAGGAGCCGGCTTGCTGGCGAAGGCGGCGTGTCAGGCTCCATCAATGTTGAATGTGCCGACCTCTTCGCTAGCAAGCCAGCTCCTACAGCGGTTGCGGCGTGTCATGCCCTTGCCGGCGGGGGGGCGTGCCTAATGGCTCAGGCCATACTTTTTCACTTTGTCGAACAGCGTGGTCTTGGCCATGCCCAGTTCCTGGCTGGCCTGGGTCAGGTTGCCGCCGCTGCGTTGCAGGGCATCACCAAGCAAGTTGCGTTCGAAGGCTTCCACCGCTTCGGCGAAGGCCAGCCCATGAGCGGGGCCGCCGGTACCGGATTTCTTGAACGCCGGCAGGCCCAGGGCAAAGCGCTCGGCGACGTTGCGCAATTCGCGCACGTTGCCCGGCCAGTCGTGGCTCATCAGGTTCGAAACGGTCTGATTGTCCAGCTCCGGTACATCGCGGTCGAAGCGCAACGACGATTGCTGCAAGAAGTGTTCGAACAATTGCAGGATGTCTTCGCGACGCTCGCGCAACGGCGGCAGTTCCAGGGTCACCACGTTGAGGCGGTAATACAGGTCGCTGCGAAATTCCCCGGCCTTGCTCGACGTGACGAGGTCGGATTTGGTCGCCGCGATCACCCGGCAATCCACCGCGACGCTCTGGTTCGAACCGAGGCGTTCGAGGGTGCGTTCCTGCAACACCCGCAGCAACTTGATCTGTAAGGGCAGCGGCATGCTTTCCACTTCATCGAGGAACAGCGTGCCGCCGTCGGCGTGTTCGATCTTGCCGATTCGCCGTTTGCCCGCGCCGGTAAAGGCGTTGGCCTCGTGGCCGAAAATTTCACTTTCGAAGAGGTTCTCCGGCAGGCCGCCGCAGTTCAGCGCGACGAACTGCTTGGTGTGCCGCCGGCTGAAATCATGCAGGCAGCGTGCGACCAATTCCTTACCGGTGCCGGTTTCGCCTTCGATCAGCACGTTGGCCGAGGTGTCGGCGACGTTGGCGATCAGTTCGCGCAAATTCTGCATGGCCGGCGAGCGGCCGATGATCCGCCCTTCGAGGGAGTCGCGCTCGGCCAGTTGCCGGCGCAGCGACGACACTTCCCGCGCCAGGCTGCGCTGCTCCAAGGCACGGCGGGCGACGTCCACCAGACGCTCCGGGGAGAAGGGTTTTTCCATGAAGTCGTAGGCGCCTTTTTGCATCGCGCCAACCGCCATGGAGATGTCGCCATGGCCGGTGATCAGCACCACCGGCAGGCTGCGGTCGCGGGCCTTGAGACGGGTGAGCAGTTCCAGGCCATCGATGCCCGGCAGGCGGATGTCGCTGACGACGATGCCGGCGAAATTGTCGCCGACCCGCTCCAGGGCTTCTTCGGCGCTGCCTACGCCAATGCAGGGAATGTCCTCCAGGGACAGCGCTTGTTGGCAGCCGAGTAGCACATGGGGGTCGTCTTCGACGATCAATACACTAAGGTCGTTGTTCATATTGGCTCGGCGGGAGTGGAGCTTACCAACGGTAAACTGAGGACGAATGCGGTACCACCGCTGGCTGGGTGTTCGACACCCAGGTGCCCGCCCGTGGCGGCGGCCAGGCTGGCGGACAGGGTCAGGCCAAGGCCCAGCCCTTGCTCGCCGGGTTTGGTGGTGAAGAACGGTTCAAACAGATGCTTGCGCGCCTCGGCGTCAATGCCGTGGCCGTTGTCACGCACGCGCAGGCGGTATTTGCCATCGAAGGCTTCACCTTCAAGCCACAGCTCGGGTTGCGGTTGCGCCTGCATGGCATCCAGGGCATTACCGATCAGGTTGACCAGGATCTGCTCCAGGCGGGTCTGGTCGATTTGCACCTGCACCTCTTCGAAATGGCGGTGCAGCTGGGTGTTTTTCATTCGTCCATCGAGCAACTGCAACGCCGCGTCCGCACCTTTGCCCAGGCACGCCTGGCCCTTGTCATCACCGCGCCGGGCGAACGAGCGCAGGCTGGCGGTGATCCGGCCCATGCGGTCGATCAGTTCGTTGATGGTCTTGAGGTTGGTGCTGGCGACGTCGAGCTGGCCGCGCTCCAGGAAGCGCACGGTGTTGCCGGACAAAGTGCGCAGCGCTGCCAGCGGCTGGTTCAGTTCGTGGGCGATGCTGGTGGACATCTGGCCGATGGCCGCGAGTTTGCCCGCCTGCACCAGTTCATCCTGGGCGCGGCGCAAGGTCTCTTCGGCATGCCGGCGTTCGCGGATCTGACCCTTGAGCCGTTCGTTGCTGGCGCGCAGGTCGGTGGTGCGTTCGGTAATCCGACGCTCCAGTTGATTGTTCGCTTCTTGCAAGGCTTCCCGGGCCGCGAGGCGGGTGGCAATCACCTTGCGCCGCTCATTCCAGGCGATCAGCAGGAACGCCAACAGGGCAAACGCCACGGCCACCAGAATGCCCTGGTTGATCGCTTCGCGGCGCAAGTCCTGCAAGGGCGTGAGCAGGGTGAAATTCCACGGTGTGTCGCCGAGTGGCCGGGTTTGCGCCAAATAACTGATGTTTTCGTCGTCCGATACCAGCTCGCTGTTGGCCGGGAACGTTAGTTTTTCCACGCCTTCGGACAGGGTTTCCCGGGCCAGCGGTTGCAGTTCGTTGAGCGGAAACCAGTAGTACTGCAGGCTGCGGGCGAGCTTTTCCTTGGTCTCCTCGCTGAGCGGTACCACCGACTTCAAGCGCCGCGCCGGATCGCTCGACAGGATGATGATGCCGTTCTCGTCGCTGACGAAGGCTTCCAGGCGCGCCCTTTGCCAGCGTTCTTCCATGGCTTCCAGGCGAACCTTGACCACCGCGACGCCGATGATCTTGCCGTGTTCTTCCAGGCCATGGGCCAGGTAGTAGCCGGGTTCGCCGTTGGTGCTGCCGATGCCGTAGAAACGCCCCGGCTGGCCGCGCACGGCGTTCTGGAAATAGGCGCGGAAGGACAGGTCTTCGCCCAGATAACTGTCGACATCGCGCCAGTTGCTGGTGGCCATGACACGGCCGGTGGTGTCCATCACGTAGATGGCCCGACTGCGGCTGCGCCGGTTCAGGCCTTCAAGGTAATCATTGACCGACTGCCGGTGTTCCGGCGTCGGATCGGCCAGCAGCTGTGAAACACTGGACTCCAGTTCCAGTAGGCTGGGCAGGTAGGTGTATTTGCTGATCTCGCTTTCGACGGCGCGGGCGTGCAGTTCCAGCTGACGCTGACCGTTTTCACCAAGGCTGCGAATGCCGTTGTGCTCACTGATCCAGAAGCCGATATAACCCAGGCCGATCATCATCGCGATGATCAGCGGCGGCAGGAACAAATGACGAACCAGACGGGGTTTCACGGCGAGTGATGGCGGCGCGGCGCGATAGAGATTGGGGTCGCATTTCATCACAGATGCCTTGGGTCAACCACCACACAAATCCGAACCTTGCACGGATCCTGTGTAGGAGCCGGCTTGCCGGCGAAGGGGCCTCTGGATGATGCGTTGTTTTCGAGGACGCCTTCGCTGGCAAGCCAGCTCGTACACGGGAGGGGTGTTACTTGTTAGTGCTGCAGGATTTTGTTGAGGAAGTGCTGCGTACGCTCGGCACGGTGGCTGATGTCGCCGAAGAACTCCTCTTTCGGGCAGTCTTCGATGATCTTGCCGGCGTCCATGAAAATCACCCGGTCTGCCACTTTACGGGCAAAGCCCATTTCGTGGGTCACGCACATCATGGTCATGCCTTCGTGGGCCAGTTGCACCATCACGTCCAGCACTTCGTTGACCATTTCCGGATCCAGCGCCGAGGTCGGTTCGTCGAACAGCATGACGATCGGGTCCATCGCCAGCGCACGGGCAATCGCCACGCGCTGCTGCTGCCCACCGGACAATTGGCCCGGGTGCTTGTGCGCATGAGCCGAGAGGCCGACACGCTCGAGCAGTTGCAGGCCTTTCTTGGTGGCTTCTTCCTTGCTGCGGCCCAGCACCTTGATCTGCGCGATGGTCAGGTTTTCGGTGATGGTCAGGTGCGGGAACAGCTCGAAGTGCTGGAACACCATGCCCACCCGCGAACGCAGTTTAGGCAGGTTGGTCTTCGGGTCGGCGATGGACGTGCCGTCGACCACGATGTCGCCTTTCTGGAACGGTTCCAGGGCGTTGACGCACTTGATCAGGGTCGACTTGCCGGAACCGGATGGCCCGCACACCACGATCACTTCGCCTTTCTTCACATCGGTGCTGCAATCAGTCAGTACCTGGAAGTCCCCATACCACTTGTTGATGCTTTTGATAGAGATCATACGGCGAACCTTTTTTGCAGACGCTTGACCAGCTGCGAGGCGGCAAAGCTGATGATGAAGTACACGAGACCCGCGAAAATCAGGAACTCATTGGAGCGGCCAATGATGTCGCCACTGGCGCGCGAGGCGTTGAGGAAGTCCACCAGGCCCACGGCGTAGACCAGCGAGGTGTCCTGGAACAGGATGATGCTCTGTTGTAGCAACAGCGGGGTCATCTTGCGAAACGCCTGCGGCAGGATGATCAAGCGCATCATTTGGCCGTACGTCATGCCCAATGCCTGGGCAGCGCCCATCTGGCCCTTGGGAATCGACTGCACGCCGGCACGGACGATTTCGCAGAAGTACGCCGCTTCGAACATCATGAACGCCACGATGCACGAGGCGAAGGCGCCGATCGGCGTGTCTTCGCCGGTGATCCAGCGCAGCACGAACGGCACCGCCAGGTAGAACCAGGTGATCACCAGCAGCAGCGGGATCGAGCGGAAGTAGTTGACGTAGGCACCGGCCAGGTTCGACAACAGCTTGCTGTGGGACAGACGGCACAGCGCCAGGAGGGTGCCGAGGATGATCCCGCCGATCACGCCCATGGCCATCAGCTTGAGGGTCATGATCATGCCGTTCCACAAACCGGGAATGGCCGGGATGATGCCCGAGAAATCGAGTTCCATTATTTACCCCCTGCGGAGATCAGGCCCGGTACGGCGACTTTCTTCTCGACCAGGCGCATCAGCAACATCAGGCTCATGTTCAGGGTGAAGTAGATCAGCGTGGCCAGGGTAAAGGCTTCGAACAGGTTGGCGGAGAACTCGGCGGTCTGTTTGGTCTGCGCGAGCAACTCCATCAGGCCGATCAGCGAGGCCACGGAAGTGTTCTTGAAGACGTTCAAAAATTCCGAGGTAAGCGGCGGAATGATGATCCGGTAGGCCTGGGGCAGCAGCACGTTCCAGTAGATCTGCGGCAGTTTGAAACCCATGGCGCGGGCCGCGGATTCCTGGCCTTTGGGCAGGGCCTGGATACCGGTGCGCACCTGTTCGCAAACCCGTGCGGTGGTGAACAGGCCCAGGCACACGACGACGCTGAGGAACGCCGACGTGGTCGGGTTCAGGTCCTGCTTGTACCAGTCCTGCAGGTTCTGCGGCAGCAGGTCGGGCACCAGGAAGTACCAGATGAACAGCTGAACCAGCAGCGGCACGTTACGGAAGAGTTCGACGTAGCAGGTGGCGATGCCCGATACGATGCGGTTCGGCACCGTGCGCATGACGCCCAGGATCGAGCCCAGTGTCAGCGCGATGATCCAGGCCACGACGGCGATGGCGATGGTCCAGCCCAGACCGGCGATGTACCAGTCGAGATACGTCTCGCTGCCCACGCCAGTGGACTTGAAGAACACGGCCCAGTCCCAGTTGTAATTCATTAGGGTCTCCCCTCGGATTCGATCGATGTACAAATGCCCGTTTGGGGGAAGCTCCGTTCCCGTCCGATCTTTACGATCAGGCACACGCCCCCGGCTCGACAGCCACCGGTTCGAGTGTTTCCAGAAAATGCCAGCAGGGAATGCAATCTCCTGAAAGGGCGCGGCCCTCTCAGGAGATAAGGTTAGTCAGAAATCAGGATTTCTTGTCGTCAGCCGCTTTGTCGGTCGGATTGGCGATCAGGGCCTTGAGTTCGTCGCTCATCGGGAAGTTCAGGTTCAGGCCTTTTGGCGGGATTGGCTGCATGAACCATTTTTCGTAGATCTTGTTGATCTCGCCGGACTTGTAGGTCGCAACGATGGCGTCGTCTACGGCTTTCTTGAACGGCTCGTCGCCCTTGCGGACCATGCAACCGTAGATTTCGTAGGACTGAGGAGTACCGGTCACGGCCCAGTCATCGGCTTTCTTGGCCTTGGCGGCTTCGCCGGCGAGCAAGGCGTCATCCATCATGAAGGCAACGGCACGGCCCGACTCCAGCATCTGGAAGGACTCGCCGTGGTCTTTGGCTGAAATGACGTTCATGCCCATCTGCTTGTCGGCGTTCATCGACTTGAGGATGCGCTCGGACGTGGTGCCGGCGGTGGTCACGACGTTCTTGCCTTTGAGGTCATCGAAGTCCTTGTACTGCGAGCCCTTCTTGGACAGCAGGCGGGTACCGATTTCGAAGATGCCGACGGAGAAGTCAACTTGCTGCTGACGCTCGACGTTATTGGTGGTCGAACCGCACTCGACGTCCACAGTGCCGTTCTGCACCAGCGGGATACGGGTTTGCGAGGTGACCAGGTTGTATTTGACCTGGAGGTTCGGCATGTCCAGGTCTTTCTTGATGGCTTCGACGATTTTCAGCTGAAGATCGTGGGAATAGCCAACCGGCTTGCCGGAAGCATCCGCGATGTAGGAGAACGGAATGGAAGCGTCGCGATGTCCGAGGGTGATGACGCCGGACTCTTTGATCTTCTTCAGGGTGCCGGTCAGTTCGGCAGCGAAAACTGGAGTGCTGATCAGAGCGGCAGCAATGGCTGCGCCCAGGATATGGGGAACGATGCGCATCAAATTTTCCTCGACTTTGTTTTTTTTATGGAGCCAGTTAATCAGCCCTTTTGTGCTGCAAAACACCTGAGCGCGCTGATGAGCTGGCGCAAAGGACATTCGTCGAAGAAGTGTAGAGCATGACTCGTGCCAGACCAGTCTTGATTAGTCAAAGTGTTGATTTATAAGGGGATTAAATTTTTTTGGGAGGGAAATCAAGCCTGAAGAATCCGGTTAACCGAACCGACTGTCAGGTCGCGTTCGGAAAACCGAATGGTGCGCTTTTCGCAGGAGCCGGCTTGCTGGCGACTGCATTCGCAAGATTGCCTTTGCCGGCAGCCGGCGCCTACAGGGTGGGGATGGTCAAGGGTATTTGCGCTTGTCCGGGGCTGGCGGGAAGTACTGGTACAACCAGGTTTCACTCAGCGTGCGGTCATGGGTGCGAATGAACAGGCGCAGCTCGACCGGCTCGACGCTGTCGTTGGTCGGGTACCAGTCGAACAGGATGCGGTAGCCTTTGATGTCATCGAGCTTGAGGATACTGAAATCCTGGACCTTGCCGTTCGAGCAGGTGACCACTGGCTCGATGCCGGTGCCTTCGGGCAGACGGTCCAGGCCGCCACCCGTGAAGTCCACGGCGAAACGACGGGCCCAGACTTGCGGGTAATGCTCGCCCGGCGCCCAGCCTTCGGTGAAGCCGCCCATGCCCGAACGGGTCGCATTGACCCGCGCCAGCGGCGTGCCGACCGGCGGCAATGCGCTCCAGTAGAGCTTATAGCCGTAGTTCAGCGATTCACCGGCGGCCACCGGTTTTTTCGGGGTCCAGAAGGCGACGATGTTGTCCAGGGTCTCGCCGGTGGTCGGGATCTCCAGCAAGTCCACCGAGCCTTCGCCCCACGCCGTGGTCGGTTCGACCCACAGGCTCGGCCGGCGGCTGTACCAGTCGACGGTGTCCTGGTAGCTGGCGAACTCGTGGTCGGTCTGCACCAGGCCAAACCCTTTCGGGTCTTTGTCGGCGAAGGCATTGAATTGCAGGGTGGCCGGATTGTTCAGCGGACGGCAGATCCACTCACCGTTGCCGCGCCACATGGCCAGGCGGTCGGAGTCGTGGATTTGCGGGTGGAGGGTGTCGCACATCCGGCGTTCGTGGGTGCCGCAACTGAACATGCTGGTCATCGGCGCGATACCCAGTTGATCGATGGCGGTACGCGCATTGATGTGGGCGTCGATTTCCATCACCACGCGCTCGGCCTGGCAGTCGATATCGAAGCGGTAGGCCCCGGTGGCGCTCGGCGAATCGAGCAGGGCGTAGACCACGAAGCGGGTGCTGTCCTTGTCCGGCGTCTCGAACCAGAACTTGGTGAAGTCGGGGAATTCTTCGCGCTTCTTGGCGTAGGTGTCGATCGCCAGGCCGCGGGCCGAGAGGCCATATTGGCCAGTGACGTCCACCGCACGGAAGTAACTGGCGCCGAGAAAGGACACCACATCGTGCTTATCCAGTTCCGGCGCCTTGAACAGCTTGAAGCCGGAGAACCCCAAATCGCCCTTGAGCTGTTGGGTATCGACCGTGGTGTTTTCATAGTTGAACAGCGACGGGCGGAAATGCACCTCGCGCGCCTGGCGGGTCTTGGGGTCGACGCTGTACATGCGCACCGGCTGCTTGAAGCCCATGCCGACGTGGAAGAACTGCACGTCCAACTGGCCGTTCAGGTCGTTCCACAGCGAATGATTGGCGTCGTAGCGGATGGCGTTGAAATTTTGCGGCGTCATGCTCGCCAGGGTCGGCGGCAATACCTGTTTGGTGTCCTGATAGCGGTTGCTGGCCAGTTGTTTGGCTTGCAGCTTCAGCGCCTCGAAATCGAACGCGGTGGCCTCGCCATCAGCGGCGCCACCGTTGGCGGCCCAGGCCTGGGCGGCCAGCAGGCCGGAAGCGGAAAGACCGGTGTAGGCCGCAATGGCCATGGAGGCTTTGAGCAAATTCCTGCGGTGCATAAATACAACCTGTCGTGGACAATCCCGCGCCGTTCCTGGCACGTACTGGATCAGAAATATCGGTTCGGACATGCCTTCGGCCAAACGCAACGGACTTTAAACAGATGCCGGATAGCTTAAACCGTTCGATTGCAGAGCAAAATTGATTGATGGCACGGCGCTAGTCTGGCAATGAAACAAGACATGTCGGTGAACATTTCCGACAGTGATTTCTGATTTTCAGGGCATATCTGCTTTTTTCGACTAATTACTCTAAAAACCGCTTTTCAGCGCCCGGAATATTTCTATTCTGTGCACATGACCGGTTTATGCCCTTCGGACCGGTGCGGTTCAGTGGGCACCCAGCGGCTGCTGAAAAAGGGAGAGGGCGATGCGGTTTTTGCAGTTTTCTTTGACGTCTAGAGAAGGACATCGTCCATGTCGAAAGTACAAGGCATCACCGAAATGTTGGGAATCTTTCCATGCCTGAGCGGCGGCCGGCGAAGGCGTCGACTCAATAACGAGGAAATGAAACTGGTGGAACGCTATCGGGAATTGTCGGAGAGCGACCGGATAGCGATGCGGTATCTGGTGGATGCGATGAGGAGTGTTTCGCGGTTTTGAAGCAAATGGGGGCATCCCGTTTCGGCTGGGCGCCCCTCATCTACCCGTCCTGTGAGCGCTCGGATCGTTGATGCTGCACCCGCAACACTTGCACCTGGCCTTGGGAAAATCGGTAAGGAGCAATAAAGGGATAATGGCCAAACACCAACTCCCTGACATCGGGCATGCCTGAAGGCCTGCCTGAGCCAGGAAACTGTGCCAATTGTTGGAGAAATTGCACAATCGCATAAATGATGTCGAAAGCGGTTTTTGTGCCCACTGCCTTTCGGTAGTGCTCGTGGGTGGTCTCGAGATCGCTTTCGGCTTTTTCAGTCAGTCGTCATTACGGCAGTGGTTTAACCCACTTCCCCCACCGCCCGATACGCCTCATCGATCGCCGCATGCGCATGCGCATACGCGCTCCACGCCGCGTCCGAGTTGGCGATGCTCACCCGTCCAACTGGCTGACGCGCCAGGTTCATCAGTTTTTCGCTTTCGTCGGCGTCGTCGTACAGGCTGTTGGAGAAGTACGCGTAGCCGTGTGACCAGCGGTTGACGGTGATGGCGAGGATGTCGGTCTCGTGGTTGAAACCGCCAGGGCCGAGCATGCGTTGCAGTTGGTCGCGCAGTTGCGCTTCCAGTTGTTCGAAGCTCTGGCCGTACAGGCGGCCTCGGCCGGCGCGGGCCTGGTCGCGGGCGTTCATGCCGCTGTTGGGGCTGGTGGGCACGTAGACCATGTGCAGGCCGATCGGTTGGGTCGGGTCTTTCGGGTGGTCGTAGCCGCCCATGCTCACCGGGTAGTCGAGTTTGATCCGGCTGTAGGGTTGGGTCGCGGCGTAGATTTCGTGCACGCCGAGTTTCTGGAACGACTGCCAGTTGCGGATCACCACTTTGGTGTACACCAGCGGGAACTTCACGTTCTGGCTCAAGGCGTGGGATTGGTCGGCCGGCAGGTCGCGCAACAGGTACGGGATGATCATGTTGTAGCAGGCCATGATGCAGTGCTTGCCGCGCACCTGGCTGAGCTGGCCGCCACGACTGTAGCCGACGTTCACGCCGCTGCCGACGTTGCGCACGCTCACCGCCGTGCTGTTCAGGCGAATGCGCACCGGCGTCTTGGCTTGGTCGAGTCTGGCGTAGTCGAACGGGGCCAGGACGATGTCGTCCATGGTGTGCCCTGGTGCCACGGCCGGGATCAGGCTGCGTACCAGCAAGCGCGCCAGCGAGGCGTTGCCGTCGGGGAAGTGGTAGATGTAGGGCTCATCCATTTCCGCCTTCGCTTCTTCGCTGATCGGCTCCAGATTCATTGCGCTGAAACCTGGGAAACCGACCGAATAAGCGTCGGACGCAGCGACCGCATCGATGCTCAGGGCCATGAAGTCATTGGTGCGGCTCTGGAAATATTTCACCGCCTGTGCCGACAGGCCTACGTCTTTAAGCAGGAATTCCTGGTAGCTGGTGGCTTCCAGGTGTGCGGTTTTTTCCTCGGAGGTTTTGCCGGCCAGGTAATCCTTGGGCGTCATGTGCAGGGCGATCAACGCCTCGCGGTCGGCTTGCGGCAGCGGGAAGTCGTTGATGAAATCCGGGATGGCGCGGGCATGCAATTGGTCCGGGGCGATGTCGTCCGCCACCATCGGCGTCGGGTCACCGGTCACCAGTTTGTCTTCACCGAAATTTTCCTTGTCGAAGAACACCCCACGGGACAGGCCCAGGCCAGGGTAGAACTGGCGATCAAAAGCGGTCTCGAAGCGCTTGATGTTCACCCCGAGTTTTTTCAGCAGGCCGTTCACTTCCTTGCTGTACAGGTGATTTGGCGACTGGAAGGCTTCACTGCCGCCATAACCGATGATCATGCGACCACCGGCGGAGAATTCGTTGCGCTTGGCGTGACCGCCGAAGTCGTCGTGGTTTTCCAGGATCAGGATGCGCGCTTTCGGGTGTTTATCACGGTAGAACCACGCAGCGGATAGTCCGCTGAGGCCGCCGCCTACCACCACCAGGTCATATTCCTCGGTGATCGGTAGCTTGTCCGTGTCGAAGACCTTTTTCTCCCAGCCCATCTGGTGGGCAATTTCGAACGAGCCGACGTGGCTACCCCGCAGGCCGGTCAGGGCCGGTGGGTAATAGCGCCCGTCAGGGGCGGCCTGGAGAAGTTGCAGTGGGGTCATGCCGGCAGCAATGGTGACAGCGACGCCGTTGAGAAAGTCGCGGCGGGTGATATCCATGTTCAATCCTTTGTTGGTTTTTTTAGATCGCCCCGGCACCACAGTGACACCGGGGCGAATGCCGTTACCGGCTGACTTTCCAGGCATCGCCTGCAGGGGCGGTGCCGTGGTCATACGGTTTGGCGATCCACATATAGAGCAGGCCAAGGCCAATGACGATGGCGGTGCTCAGTACCATGGCGTAGTTGATGTACCACGCGGCATCCGGTGTCCGTGGCCAGGCCATGTTGATAATGGCACCGACACCATAGACCAACGCGCCGATGTTCACCGCCCAACCCCAGGCGCCGAGGGTGAATTTACCGCTCGGTTTCCAGCCCTTCAGACGTGCGTACAGCGCTGCCAGCACGATCATCTGGAACGCCAGGTAGATGCCGATAGCGGCGAAGCTGACGATGGTGGCGACCGCATCCTGCAGGAAGAAGCCAAGGATGATGATCAGCGCCGGCAGGACGCCGGACACGAACAGTGCAGCAACCGGAACCTGGGTCGTAGGAGAGATCTTCTTCAGCAGACGGCTACCGATCACCATCTCGTCGCGGGCGTAGGAATACAGCAAACGACTGGCCGCCGCTTGTAGGCTGATGACACAGGAGATGAAGGAAATCATCACAACGCCCATCACCACTTTCGAACCGACCGGGCCGAAGGCGTTGTTGAGGATGGTGGTGACCGGGTCCTTGTCGGTGCCATTGATCACAGCCTGCATGTCCGGCACAGCGAGAATCAGCGCCAGGCAGGCAAACATCGCCGAGATGCCGCCGATGTAGATGGTCATGCGCATGGCCACCGGAATCCGCTTGCTCGGGTTCGGGGTTTCTTCAGCCACGTCGCCGCAGGCTTCGAAGCCGTAGTACAGGAACATCCCCGCCAGCGAGGCGGTGAGGAAGGCGGGCAGGTACGAGCCGTCGACACTGATATCGAAGGTGTTGAACAACACGCTGATCGGTTGGTGGCGTTCGAAGAGCAGCAGGTAGACGCCGACGATAACCGCGCCGACCAGTTCGCAGAGGAAGCCGAACATGGCGATGCGCGCCAGCATCTTGGTGCCGCTGAGGTTGACCAGGGTGGCGAACAGCGTCAGCACCAGGGCGATGACAATGTTGGTATTGTTGCTTGGTTCAAAACCGAGCATGGCCGCGAGGTACGGACCGGCACCGACGGCGACGGCAGCGATGGTCACGCACAGGGCGATGGAGTAGATCCAGCCGACCATCCACGCCCAGCGCTTGCCCACCAAACGACGGGCCCACGGGTACACACCGCCGGAAATCGGGAACTGCGAGACCACTTCACCGAAGATCAGGCACACCAGCAATTGGCCGCAACCGACCAGCAAGTAAGCCCAGAACATCGGTGGCCCGCCCGCGGCCAGGCACAGGCCGAACAGGGTATACACCCCGACGACCGGGGACAGGTAAGTGAAGCCCAGGGCGAAGTTTTCCCACAGGCTCATGCTGCGATTGAAGTTGGAGGTGTACCCCAGTTTGCGCAGTTGCTCGGCATCGCTGTCGGCAACGGCTGCAGAGAGATCGGGTGATGCACTCATGTGTAATTGCTCCGGAAAATCGGCAGATTTCGGATGTCCGAAACCGTGGCGGGGCCTTGAAGGCGCTGCCCGGATCGGTGGTTATTGTTGGGTCTTCTTTGGTGTGGGGCCTGGTGCTGCGTACTGCCGGTTTCTGCCTTGAAACCGAGGTGAGTCATTCGCTGTAGGAGACGGATTGCTGGCGAAAGAAACGACGCGGTGTGTCAGATACGCCGCCTTCGCTGGCAAGCCAGCTCCTACCGTTTTTTGCGTATGCCTTAATGCTTGAACATCACATGCCGAACGACGGTGTAGTCCTCCAGCCCGTACATGGACATGTCCTTGCCATAACCGGACAGCTTCTGACCGCCATGCGGCATTTCGCTGACCAGCATGAAGTGCGTATTGACCCAGGTGCAGCCGTACTGCAAACGGGCCGACAGGCGATGGGCGCGACCGACGTCGGCGGTCCACACCGACGACGCCAGGCCGTAGTCCGAATCGTTGGCCCAGCCCAGCACCTGCGCTTCATCGGTGAACTTGGTCACCGACACCACCGGCCCGAACACTTCGCGACGGACGATCTCGTCGTCCTGTTGCGCGTCGGCCAGCACGGTCGGCTCGAAGAAGAAACCATTGCCTTCCACCGCTTTGCCACCGGTGACCAGGCGAATGTGCGGTTGCGCCACGGCGCGCTCGACGAAGCTGGCCACGCGGTCGCGATGCTGTGCGGTGATCAGCGGGCCGAGTTCGGTCGATGGGTCATCCTGCAAGCCGTACTTGATGCTGCTGACCGCCGCGCCGAGTTTTTCGACGAACTTCTCGTAGATGCCTTCCTGCGCATAGATGCGGCAGGCAGCGGTACAGTCCTGGCCGGCGTTGTAGAAACCGAAGGTGCGAATACCTTCCACGGCGGCGTCGATGTCGGCGTCGTCGAAGATGATCACCGGAGCCTTGCCGCCCAGTTCCATGTGCATGCGCTTGACGCTGTCGGCGGTGCTGGAAATGATGTTCGAACCGGTGGCAATCGAACCGGTCAGCGACACCATGCGCACCTTCGGGTGCGTGACCAATGGGCTACCCACGGTAGGACCACGGCCGAACACCAGGTTGAGCACGCCGGCCGGGAAAATCTCCGACGCCAGTTCGGCCAGGCGCAGGGCGGTCAGCGGGGTTTGTTCCGACGGCTTGAGCACCACGGTGTTGCCGGCGGCCAGGGCTGGGGCGATCTTCCAGGCGACCATCATCAGCGGGTAGTTCCACGGCGCGATGGAAGCAATCACGCCCACCGGGTCGCGGCGGATCATCGAGGTGTGGCCGGGCAGGTACTCGCCACCGGCCGAACCGCTCATGCAGCGGCTGGCGCCGGCGAAGAAGCGGAACACGTCGGCAATCGCCGGGATCTCGTCGTTCAGCGCGGCGTTGTAGGGCTTGCCGCAGTTGTCCGATTCCAGTTTGGCCAGTTCTTCGCCGTGGGCTTCGATGGCATCGGCCAGTTTGAGCAGCAGCAGCGAGCGCTCTTTGGGCGGGGTCAGCGACCAGCTGTCGAACGCGGCGTCGGCGGCACGCACGGCGGCGTCGACCTGGGCTTCGCTGGCTTCGTTGATTTCCACCAGCACACGACCCAGCGCCGGGTTGAATACCGCTTGGGCCGGGCCTTCGCCGTCGATGAGTTGGCCGTTGATCAAGAGTTTGGTTTGCATGGCATTGTCCTCTTACAGACGATTGTTTTTTTTCTGTGCAAACCGGTCCCCTGTAGGAGCTGGCTTGCCAGCGAAGGCGTCTTCACATCCAACAATGATGTTGATGGGTCTATCGCATTCGCTGGCAAGCCAGCTCCTACACAAGCCGATTTTCACAACCAGAAAGGGTTGTCAGTTACTTCCCGCCACTGCCCGCAACGCTTTCGCCGCCACGGGTCAGGTAATAGGCGCCGAGGATCGGCAGCATGGTCACCATCATCACCAGCATCGCCACGACGTTGGTCACCGGCACGTCTCGCGGGCGGCTGAGCTGGTTGAGCAGCCACAGCGGCAGGGTGCGTTCATGGCCGGCGGTGAAGGTGGTGACGATGATTTCGTCGAACGACAGGGCAAACGCCAACATGCCGCCGGCCAGCAACGCCGAGCCGAGGTTCGGCAGGACGATGTAGCGAAAGGTCTGCCAACCGTCGGCGCCAAGGTCCATCGAGGCCTCGATCAAGCTGTGCGAGGTACGGCGCAAACGGGCGATGACGTTGTTGTAGACGATCACCACGCAGAAGGTCGCGTGACCGACGATGATGGTGAACATCCCAGGCTCGATGCCCAGCGTCTTGAAGGTCGCCAGCAGCGCGATCCCGGTGATGATCCCCGGCAAGGCAATCGGCAGGATCAGCATCAGCGAGATGCCTTGCTTGCCGAAGAAGTCGCGACGATACAGCGCGGCCGAGGCCAGCGTGCCAAGCACCATGGCAATCAACGTGGCAATCGAGGCGATCTGTAACGACAGCTTGATCGCTTCGAGCACGTCCGGCCGTGAGAACGCGACGCTGAACCATTTCAGGGTGAAGCCCTTGGGCGGAAAGCTGAACGCTGCATCTTCGGTGTTGAAGGCGTACAGGAAGATGATCAGGATCGGGAAGTGCAGGAACACCAACCCGCCCCAGGCCGCGATGCGCAGGCCCAATGAGGCTTTTTCAGAGTGCATCGAAGGCCCCCAGACGTTTGACGATGGACAGGTAAACGGCGATCAACACGATCGGCACCAGGGTGAAGGCAGCGGCCATCGGCATGTTGCCGATCGCGCCTTGCTGGGCGTAGACCATGCTGCCGACGAAGTAGCCGGGCGGGCCGACCAGTTGCGGCACGATGAAGTCGCCCAAGGTCAGCGAGAAGGTGAAGATGGAACCGGCGGCAATGCCTGGGATCGACAGCGGCAGAATCACTTGCATGAAGGTCTGGCGCGGCTTGGCCCCGAGGTCGGCGGAGGCTTGCAGCAACGACGGCGGCAGGCGTTCCAGCGACGCCTGGATCGGCAGGATCATGAACGGCAGCCAGATGTAGACGAACACCATGAAGCGTCCCAGGTGCGAGGTCGACAAGGTACTGCCGCCCACGCCCGGAATCCCCAGCACCCATTGCAAAACCGGCTCCAGCCCCAAATGCTGCACGAACCACTGCGCCACGCCGCCTTTGGCCAGCAGCAGCGTCCAGGCGTAGGCCTTGACGATGTAGCTGGCCCACATCGGCATCATCACCGCGATGTAGAAAAACGCCTTGGTCTTGCCGGTGGTGTAGCGCGCCATGTAGTAGGCAATCGGGAACGCGACGATGGCGCTGGCAATCGACACGACAATCGCCATGCTCAGGGTGCGCAGGATGATGTCGAAGTTCGACGGCTGGAACAGCGCCGCGAAGTTCGCCAGGGTCAGGTCGGGGATGACCGCCATGGTGAAGTCATCGAAGGTGTAGAAACCTTGCCACAGCAGGGTCAGCAACGAGCCGAGGTAGATCGCGCCGAACCAGATCAGCGGCGGCACCAGCAGCATCGACAGGTACAGGTTGGGCCGGCGATACAGCAGGTTGGAAAACCGGCGCAAGGGCGAGCCGCCCGACTGGGTTTGAGAGATAGCCAAGGTGATCATGTCACACCCCGCTCGCAACGGCGTCGTGCAACGGGATCATCGCTTCACGCGCCCAGCGGGCGGTGATGCGCTGGCCGGTCTGGTGTTGGGCGCTGGTGTCCAGCCACTGGTTGTTGGCCTGGCTGATGTTGAGGGTCTGGCCGTTTTCCAGTTTCAGTTCATAGCGGGTGGCGCTGCCCTGGTACTGGATGTCATGCAGCAAGCCACTGACTTCGATCTCATGGCCGGACAGCGGGCCTTCGGCGAAACGCACATGCTCCGGGCGAATCGAGAACGGCTGTGGGTTACCACTCAACTGCTTGGCAAGGTCACCGCGAATCACGTTGGAGGTGCCGACGAATTCTGCGACGAAGGTGGTCGCCGGTTTCATGTACAGGTTGCGCGGGCTGTCGACCTGTTCGATGCGGCCCTTGTTGAACACCGCCACGCGGTCGGACATCGACAGCGCTTCGGTCTGGTCGTGGGTGACGAAAATGAAGGTGATGCCGAGCTGGCGTTGCAGCTTCTTCAGCTCACTTTGCATTTGCTCGCGCAGCTTCAGGTCGAGGGCGCCGAGGGGTTCGTCGAGCAACAGCACGCGAGGGCGGTTGACCAGGGCGCGAGCGAGGGCCACACGCTGGCGCTGGCCACCGGAGAGTTGTACCGGCTTGCGGTCGCCATAGCCGCCGAGGGCGACCATCTCCAGGGACTCTTCGGCACGCTTGAGGCGCTCGGCCTTGCCGATGCCTTTGACTTTCAAACCGTAGGCGACGTTGTCGCGAACGTTCATGTGCGGGAACAGCGCGTAATCCTGGAACACGGTGTTCACGTCGCGCTGGTACGGCGGCAGGCCGGCGGCCTCTTCGCCATGAATACGGATGGAGCCTGCGCTCGGTTGTTCAAAACCGGCGATCAGGCGCAAACAGGTGGTCTTGCCCGAGCCGGAAGGCCCCAGCATGGAGAAAAACTCGCCGTCCTGGATGTCGATGGAAACCCGGTCTACGGCTTTCACTTCGCCGAACTGACGGGAAACGTTGGTGAACTGGACTGCAAGCGTCATGGTGCGGTGCTCCAAAAAGGCGAAGGCCGTCGCAGCGGCCCTGCCTGGACTTCTGAAAAAACAAAATCGGTAGAGAAGAGCGCTTCGCGCTCTATCGCTGGCAAGCCAGCTCCTACAGGGGTACGCGGACTGTGTAGGAGCCGGCTTGCTGGCGATAAGGTCCGAAGGACCTTCAGGCGTTAACGGCCGCCCATGATCGCGATGTAGTCCTGGGTCCAGCGGCTGTACGGCACGAACTTGCCGCCTTCAGCCTGCGGGGTTTTCCAGAAGGCGATCTTGTCGAACTGGTCGAAACCATTGGTCTTGCAGCCTTCGGCGCCGAGCAGTTCGCTCTCTTTGCACGCCGCTGGAACTGCTGGCAACGAGCCAAACCACGCCGCTACGTCACCCTGGACTTTCGGTTGCAGCGACCAGTCCATCCACTTGTAGGCGCAGTTCGGGTGCTTGGCCTCGGCGTGCATCATGGTGGTGTCGGCCCAGCCGGTGGCGCCTTCTTTCGGAATGGTCGAGGCGATCGGCTGTTTCTCGTTCATCAGGCCGTTGACCTGATACGGCCAGGCACCGGACGCGACCACGCCTTCGTTCTTGAAGTCGCTCATTTGCACGGTGGTGTCATGCCAGTAGCGGTGGATCAGCGGCTGTTGGGCACGCAGCAAATCGAGCACGGCCTTGTACTGGGCTTCGGTCAGTTCATACGGGTTCTGGATGCCCAGTTCCGGCTTGGTCGACTTCAGGTACAGCGCGGCGTCGGCGATGTAGATCGGGCCGTCATAGGCCTGCACGCGACCCTTGTTCGACTTGCCATCGGGCAGGTCCTGCGGATCGAACACCACGTTCCAGCTGGTGGGTGCGGTCTTGAATACGTTGGTGTTGTACATCAACACGTTCGGGCCCCACTGGTACGGGGTGCCGTAGGTCTGCTTGTTGACCACGTACCACGGTGCATCCTTGAGGCGCGGGTCGATGTTTTTCCAGTTCGGGATCAACGCGGTGTTGATCGGTTGCACACGCTTGCCGACGATCAGGCGCAGGGACGCGTCGCCCGATGCGGTGACCAGATCGTAACCACCCTTGGCCATCAGGCTGACCATTTCATCGGAGGTGGCGGCGGTCTTGACGTTGACCTTGCAGCCGGTTTCCTTCTCGAAACCGGTCACCCAGTCGTAGGCCTTGTCGCTCTCGCCACGTTCGATGTAGCCAGGCCAGGCCACAATGTCCAGTTGTCCTTCGCCCGCCCCGACAGTTTTGAGCGGCTCGGCGGCCTGGACGGCGGCGCTGGCCAGCAGCGCGGTGGTGATTGCACTGAGCAGTGCGGTCTTGTGCACGAACATGGGAATTCCCTCTTCTTTAATTATGGTCGGGGCAGTCGTTTGAACGGGGTGAAGCGTGCCGTTGGTGGCTTGTTATTAGCGTAGTCAGAGATGTTCGCCGTGGCGGGCCATGATGTGCCGCACCACGCTGTAGTCCTGAAGCGAATCGCTGGAGAGGTCTTTGCCGTAGCCCGAACGCTTGAGGCCGCCATGGGGCATTTCGCTGACCAGCATGAAATGGCTGTTGATCCAGGTGCAGCCGTACTGCAAGCGCGCCGCGACCTGCATCGCCTTGTCGAGGTTCTGGGTCCAGACCGACGACGCCAGGCCGTATTCCGAATCGTTGGCCCAGTCCACGGCTTGCGCCAGTTCATCGAAACGGGTCACGGTGACCACCGGGCCGAACACTTCGCGCTGGACGATCTCGTCGCTTTGCTTGCAACCGGCGAGCAGGGTCGGCTGGTAATAGAAGCCGGCGCCGGAATGTACGGCTGCACCCGTCACTCGTTCGATGTGCGGTTGGCCGAGGGCACGTTCGACGAAACTGGCTACACGGTCGCGCTGGCGGGTGCTGATCAATGGGCCGATTTCATTGTCGGCGTCACGTTTGCCAGCGAAGCGCAGGCTGCTGACGGCCGCGCCGAGTTCGGCTACCAAACGATCATGAATCCCGGCCTGGGCATAGATGCGGCACGCGGCGGTGCAGTCCTGGCCGGCGTTGTAATAGCCGTAGGTGCGCACGCCTTCGACCACGGCCTGGATGTCGGCATCGTTGCAGACGATCACCGGGGCCTTGCCGCCGAGTTCGAGGTGGGTACGCTTGAGGGTTTTCGAGGCGGCTTGCAGGATCTTCTGGCCGGTGACGATATCGCCGGTCAGCGACACCATGCGGATCTTCGGGTGGCTGACGAGATGGCTGCCGACACCTTCGCCACCCCCGCAAACAATGTTGATCACGCCGCGCGGCAATATCTCGGCCAGCGCTGGCGCCAGGGCCAGGATCGACAGCGGCGTGTGTTCCGACGGTTTGAACACCAGAGTGTTGCCGGCGGCGAGGGCCGGGGCGATTTTCCACGCGGCCATCATGATCGGGTAGTTCCACGGTGCAATCGACGCGACCACGCCAATTGGATCGCGACGGACCATGCTGGTGTAGCCCGGCAGGTATTCACCGCTGAGCTGGCCGGTCTGGCAACGCACGGCGCCGGCGAAGAAACGGAACACGTCGATCGTCGCACTCAGGTCGTCCTGACGGGCCAGGTGCAACGGCTTGCCGCAGTTCATGGATTCGAGGCGGGCGAGCAGGTCGGCGTTTTTTTCGATGGCGTTGGCGATGTCCAGCAACAGGTTCGAGCGTTGCTGTGGCGTGGTGCGTGACCAACCGGCAAAGGCCCGGTGGGCGGCGAGAATGGCGGCTTCGACTTGCTCGGTGCTGGCTTCGGCGATCTGCGTGATCACTTCGCCGGTGGCCGGGTTGAGAATCGGCTCGACGCAGCCTTGACCGGCGACTAATTCACCATCAATCAATAATGCGGTGAACAACGGGGTGTGCGCGCCAGCCATTTTTCGGGTTCTCTTTTCTTGTATGGCCATGGTGTTCCCAATTGATGTGGGCCTGGCCGTCTTATATAGATGGAACAAGACTAGTTCGCAGGCCCGAGGACGACAAATACTAAATACTGAAGGTAGCGTTCGATTAAATAGATGGCTTGCGTCCGCCGTGAGGTTGCTCGCGAGCGACCGTCAGGAATGGGTCTACCAGCGCTGGCCGCGCCGTGCCGCGACGCCAGGCCAGGCCTACGTCGAGGGTCTGGCTGAGGTCGGCAATCGGCCGCGCTTCGATGATGTCGCCTTCCAGCGACCAGGGGCGGTAGGTCATGTCCGGCTGGATCGACACGCCCAAACCCGCCGCCACCAGGCTTCGTACCGCTTCAGTCGAGGCGGTGCGCAGGGTGATGCGCGGTTGCAGCGAGGCGGCGGACCACATGCGTTGGGCGTTGCGGTCCATCTCGTCGACGTTCAGTTGAATCAACGGCTCGCGGGCCACGTCGGCGAGGTTGATGCTGTCGTGTTCCAGCAACGGATGTTGGGCTGGCAGCCATAGCCGGTGCGGCGAGTGGGTCAACACTTCAGTCTGCAAGGCATGACGGTCTTCGAGGTTGGACAGGATCAGCACGCCGACATCGATCTCGCCGCTGACCAGCAAATGCTCGATGTACGGGCGTTCGTCTTCCATCACGCGGATTTCCACGTTGGGGTAGGCGCGCTGGAAGCGGGTGAGCAAATCCGCCAGGTAGTAACCGGCTACCAGGCTGGTCACGCCGACGATCAACTGGCCGGCAACTTGGTCGGTGCTCTGTTGCAGGCTGCGCTTGGCGTTGTCCACCGTCGCCAGGATCAAGTGCGCCTGTCGCAGGAATTGATGGCCCTGGTGGGTCAGGGTCATGCCCTTGGCGTGGCGGCTGAACAGGCTGACACCGATTTCCTCTTCCAGTTGCTGGATCGCCAGGGTCAGTGTCGACTGGGAAATGAACGCGGTTTGCGCGGCGGACGAGATCGAACCGGTCTCGGCCACGGCGATGAAATGGCGGATCTGACGCAGGGTCATCATGGGATAGCACCCGGTGGGCTGTTTTTATCGATTGGCGAGAGTGTATATCTTTTTTTCCGATAGGCAGCGGCCAGACACCACAGGCCCTTGTAGACGCTGGCTTGCCAGCGAAGGCGTCCGTCCAGTCAGCCCTCAGTTGGCTGATCCACCGCTTTCGCCGGCAAGCCGGCTCCTACAGGTCTTTCGCCAGCCCCGGGATCTGCGAACAACGCAGCCCTTGTAGGCGCTGGCTTGCCAGCGAAGGCGTCCGTCCCGTCAGTCCTCGGCTGTCTGACCCGACGCTTTCGCCGGCAAGCCGGCTCCTACAGGTCTTTCGCCAGGCTTGGGATCTGCGAGCAACACAGGCCCTTGTAGGCGCTGGCTTGCCAGCGAAGGCGTCCGTCCCGTCAGCACTCAGTTGGCTGGCCCACCGCTTTCGCCGGCAAGCCGGTTCCTACAGGTTTCTGGCCAGGCTCGGGATCTGCGAGCAACACAGGCCCTTGTAGGCGCTGGCTTGCCAGCGAAGGCGTCCGTCCCGTCACTACTTTGTTGCCTGACCCACCGCTTTCGCCGGCAAGCCGGCTCCTACAGGTCTTTCGCCAGCCCCGGGATCTGCGAACAACGCAGCCCTTGTAGGAGCTGGCTTGCCAGCGAAGGCGACCGTCCCGCCACTACTTTGTTGCCTGACCCGACGCTTTCGCCGGCAAGCCGGTTCCTACAGGTTTCTGGCCAGGCTCGGGATCTGCGAACAACGCGCTGAAAGCGTCTTATAAATGAAACACCGCCCTCGGCTATACTCCCCGCATTTGCCATCAGGCCTCGAGGATCGACTGTGAAGAACTGGACGTTGCGCCAACGCATATTGGCGAGCTTTGCGGTGATTATCGCCATCATGTTGCTGATGGTGGTCCTCTCTTACTCGCGGTTGCTGAAGATCGAAGAAAGCGAGGCCAGCGTTCGCGACGACGCGTTGCCGGGCGTCTACTACAGCTCGATGATTCGCAGCGCCTGGGTCGATGCATTCCTGCAAACCCAGGAAATGCTCGGCTTGAAGCAGGGGCAAGGCATCAGCAGCGAAGACGCGGCGGACTTCAAGACGTTTGAAGCGCGCCTGCTCGAACAGATGAACAACTACCGCAACACCATCACCACCGATGAAGACAAGGTCGAGTTTGCCGCTTTCGAACAAAAGCACGAAGCGTTCAACAAGATTCTGGCGGCTGTGCTCGATCTGCACAGTCGCAACCAGGGAGCGGAGGCCATCAAGTTGTTCAACGAGCAACTGACGCCGGCCTGGACCGCCGGGCGCATGAAGCTCAACGACATCATCCGCGAAAACAAGGCGGTGGCTGACCACGACATCGCCGCCATCGACGACGCGGTGCTCGCCGCGAAAATCAGCATGGGCATTTCCCTGCTGGTGGCCGTGCTGGCCGCGGGCCTCTGCGGCCTGCTGCTGATGCGCGCGATCATGGCGCCGATGAACCGCATCGTGAAGATTCTCGAAATCATGCGCACCGGCGACCTCAGCGGACGCCTGAACCTGGAGCGCAAGGACGAATTTGGCGCAGTGGAAACCGGGTTCAACGACATGATGACCGAGCTCACGTCCCTGGTGTCTCAGGCCCAGCGTTCGTCGGTGCAGGTGACCACCTCGGTGACCGAGATCGCCGCCACTTCCAAGCAACAACAGGCCACCGCCACCGAAACCGCCGCCACCACCACGGAAATCGGCGCGACCTCCCGCGAGATCGCGGCCACGTCCCGGGACCTGGTGCGCACCATGACCGAGGTCTCCACCGCCGCCGACCAGGCTTCCGTGGCCGCCGGCTCCGGGCAACAGGGCCTGGCGCGCATGGAAGAAACCATGCACTCGGTAATGGGCGCGGCCGATCTGGTCAACGCCAAACTGTCGATCCTCAACGAGAAGGCCGGCAATATCAACCAGGTGGTGGTGACCATCGTCAAGGTCGCCGACCAGACCAACCTGTTGTCGCTCAACGCCGCCATCGAGGCCGAGAAGGCCGGGGAATACGGACGCGGTTTTGCCGTGGTCGCCACCGAAGTGCGGCGCCTGGCAGACCAGACGGCGGTGGCCACCTACGACATCGAGCAGATGGTGCGCGAGATCCAGTCGGCGGTATCGGCCGGGGTCATGGGCATGGACAAGTTCTCCGAAGAAGTGCGGCGCGGCATGTCCGAGGTGCAGCAGGTTGGCGAGCAGTTGTCGCAGATCATCCACCAAGTACAGGCGCTGGCGCCGCGGGTGTTGATGGTCAACGAAGGCATGCAGGCCCAGGCCACCGGGGCCGAGCAAATCAATCACGCGCTGGTGCAGTTGGGGGATGCCAGCAGCCAGACGGTCGAGTCCTTGCGCCAGGCCAGTTTCGCCATCGATGAGCTGAGCCAGGTGGCCGTCGGGCTGCGCAGCGGCGTTTCGCGATTCAAAGTCTGATGAGCGAAATCACCGTCAAGCGCGCCGCCGTGAAGCAGTCATTGCACGCGTTGTTTCTGGTGTTCCGCATCGGCAGCGAGCGCTACGCCCTGCAAGCCATCGAGGTGGCGGAAGTGCTGCCGCGCCTGCCGTTGAAGCCCATCGCCCATGCGCCCGCCTGGGTCGCCGGGGTATTGGCCCATCGCGGTGTCGTGGTGCCGGTGATCGACGTGAGTGCGCTGACCTTTGGCACGCCGGCGCAGGCCCGTACCAGCACGCGACTGGTGCTGGTCAGCTATCGCCCGCAGCCTACGGCCGAAACACAACTGCTCGGGCTGATCCTGGAACAGGCGACTGACACCTTGCGTTGCGATCCGGCGGATTTCCAGCCCTATGGCCTGGACAATCGCCAGACGCCGTACCTGGGCCCGGTACGCAAGGACGAGCAGGGCTTGCTGCAATGGTTGCGGGTCAGCGATCTGCTGGACGATCAGGTGCGCGCCTTGCTGTTCCCTTCGCCGCCTCGGGATCCTTCGCTGCTTGAGGTACGACCATGAACAGCGACCAGCGTTTTTTCGACTTTCTAAAAGAGCGTATCGGACTCGACGTGACCTCCGTAGGCCAGGCGCTCATCGAGCGAGCGGTGCGCCAGCGCACCATCCAGTCGCAAGCCGCGACGGTCGATGAGTACTGGCGAACATTGCAAGTCTCGCGGGACGAACAACAGGCCTTGATCGAAGCGGTGATCGTTCCGGAAACCTGGTTTTTCCGCTACCCGGAATCCTTCGCCACCCTGGCGAAACTGGCGAGCAAGCGCCTGGCCGAGATCAACAACCTGCGTGCCCTGCGGATTCTCAGCCTGCCGTGTTCCACCGGCGAGGAACCGTACTCCATCGCCATGGCACTGCTCGATGCCGGGCTCAAGCCGCACCAGTTCAAGGTCGAGGGCATGGACGTCAGCCCGCTGTCGGTGGAAAAGGCCAGGCGTGGTCGTTACGGCAAAAATTCTTTTCGCGGCGATGACATCGGCTACCGCGACCGTCATTTCACTGCCGAAGGCGAGGGCTATCGCCTGAACCCGCGTGTGCAGGAGCAGGTGCGCTTGCAGGTCGGCAATCTGCTGGATCCGGCCTTGTTGGCGGGCGAGCCAGCGTTTGATTTCGTGTTTTGTCGCAACCTGCTGATCTATTTCGACCAGCCGACCCAGAAGCAAGTCTTTGAAGTGCTCAAGCAGCTGACCCACATGGACGGCGTGCTGTTTATCGGCCCGGCGGAGGGCAGTCTGCTGGGGCGTTTGGGAATGCGCTCGATCGGTATTGCGCAGTCCTTTGCCTTCAGCCGCCAGGGCACACCGGACCCCGAACCTTTTCCGGCCTTCATGGCGCCGCCGTTGCCGGTGCCACAACCGCTGCGCGCGCCGACGCCGACACCCGTGCGCGGCCAGCCGTTTAGCCGCGTTGCGCCGGTACAACCGCTGCGCGAAATGCCGGCGTCCGATGCTGCCGGGCTATTGGCGAACATCGCCACGCTGGCGGACGAAGGCAAGAGCGCCGAGGCACGGGTGGTGTGTGAGCGTTATTTGCGCACTCATGAGCCGGTAGCCCAGGTCTTCTATTGGCTGGGATTGCTCAGCGATGTGGCCGGCAATGCCCTGGAAGCCCAGGCGTATTACCGCAAGGCGTTGTACCTCGAACCGCAACATCCCGAGGCGTTGATGCACCTGGCCGCGTTGCTGCAGGCCCAGGGCGACGTGGCGGGAGCCAGACGATTGCAGGAGCGCGCCGCCCGCAGCGGGCGCGCCGCTGACAGTGAGCGTAAACGATGATCGCCGACACCTTTAGCGTCAGCCGGGATGCCCAGGCCATCGACGATTGCTGGAACCGCATCGGTATCCATGGCGACAAGACCTGCCCGTTGCTGGTCGAGCATATTCATTGCCGCAATTGCGCGGTGTACTCGGCGGCCGCCACGCGTTTGCTCGATCGCTATGCCTTGCAGCAGGAAGATCGCGGGCCAGCGTCGGTAGCCGTCGACAGCGATGTGAAAACCCGTTCGCTGTTGATGTTCCGGTTGGGCGAGGAATGGCTGGGGCTGGCGACTCGCAGTCTGGTCGAAGTGGCGCCATTGCAGGCGATTCACTCCTTGCCGCACCAGCGCTCCCGAGCCTTGCTGGGCGTGGCGAATGTGCGCGGTGCGCTGGTCGCCTGCCTGTCGCTGGTGGAGTTGCTGGGGCTCGACGCTACCGGCAACGTGGCCACTGGTGCGCGGGTCATGCCGCGCATGCTGATCATCGCCGCCGACGGTGGTCCGGTGGTGGTGCCGGTCGATGAAGTCGACGGGATCCATGCCATCGACGAACGCATCCTCGATGCCGCGTCTCGCTCGGGCAGCCAGGCCAGCGCCAAGTACACCCGTGGCGTGTTGCAATTCAAAGGTCGCAGCCTGCGTTGGCTGGATGAAGAACAGCTGTTGTCCGCCGTGACCCGGAGCCTCACATGACCCCCGAGCAAATGCGCGACGCTTCTTTGCTGGAGCTGTTCAGCCTGGAAGCCGAGGCCCAGACCCAGGTCTTGAGTACCGGCTTGCTGGCGCTTGAGCGTGACCCGACCCTGGCCGATCAACTGGAATCGTGCATGCGTGCCGCGCACTCGCTCAAAGGGGCAGCGCGGATCGTTGGCGTGGATGCCGGGGTCAGCGTTGCCCATGTGATGGAAGATTGCCTGGTCAGCGCCCAGGAAGGTCGCCTGTCGCTGCGCCGCGAGCACATCGATGCGTTGCTGCAAGGCACCGATTTGCTGATGCGCATTGCCACGCCGAACCATGCGCCGGGGACTGCGGAGATCGACGTCTACGGGGCATTGATGGCGCGCTTGCTGGACCCGACGACTGCGCTGGCGGCGACGGCCGAACCGGTGATGGCCGAGCTTCAGCTAGAGGCCCCCGCACCCAAGGTCGAGCCACCGGCACCTGCCGTCGAACCGTCCCCCACACCAGCCCCGCGCAAGACCAAGCGCACCACTGAGAACGGCGAGCGTGTGCTGCGCGTCACCGCTGAACGCCTGAACAGCCTGCTCGATCTGTCGAGCAAGTCACTGGTGGAAACCCAGCGGCTCAAACCGCACCTGGCGACCATGCAACGGCTCAAGCGTATGCAGAACAACAGCCTGCGCGCCCTGGAGAATCTCAACGTTCACCTCAAGGATCACGCCTTGAGCCTGGAGGCCCAGGAAGCCCTTGAGGATGCGCGGCGGTTGCTGGCGCAGTCCCAGCAACTGCTGGTCGAAAAGAACGCCGAACTCGATGAGTTCGCCTGGCAGGCCAGCCAGCGGGCGCAGGTGTTGTACGACACGGCGCTGGCCTGTCGCATGCGGCCGTTTGCCGACGTGCTGACCGGGCAAGTGCGGATGGTCCGGGATCTGGGGCGCGACCTGGGCAAGCAGGTGCGCCTGGAAATCGAAGGCGAGAAAACCCAGGTCGATCGCGACGTGCTGGAAAAACTCGAAGCGCCGCTGACTCATCTGTTGCGCAATGCGGTCGACCACGGCATCGAAACCCCGGAGCAACGCGTGTTGGTCGGCAAGTCGGCGGAAGGCTTGATTCGCCTGCGCGCGTCCCATCAGGCCGGTTTGCTGGTACTTGAGTTGAGCGATGACGGTAATGGCATAGACCTGGAAAAGGTCCGGCGCAGCATCGTCGAGCGAAATCTGTCACCCGCGCAAACGGCGGCACAGTTGAGTGAAGAGGAGTTGCTGACGTTCCTGTTCCTGCCCGGTTTCAGCCTGCGCGACACCGTCACCGAAGTGTCCGGTCGCGGGGTCGGCCTGGACGCGGTACAGCACATGGTGCGGCAGTTGCGCGGTGCGGTGGTGCTGGAGCAAACGGTGGGCGAGGGCAGTCGTTTCCATCTTGAAGTGCCCTTGACCTTGTCGGTGGTGCGCAGCCTGGTGGTGGAAGTCGGCGACGAAGCCTATGCCTTTCCGCTGGCGCACATCGAGCGCATGTGTGATCTGGAGCCTGAGGACATCGTACAGGTCGAAGGTCGCCAGCATTTCTGGCACGAAGGCCGGCATGTCGGGTTGGTGGCAGCCAGCCAGTTGTTGCAGCGTCCGGCCAGCCAGGGCAGCGAGCAAACCCTGAAGGTGGTGGTGATCCGCGAGCGCGATGCGATCTACGGCGTGGCGGTCGAGCGGTTTATCGGCGAGCGCACGCTGGTGGTGTTGCCACTGGATGAACGTCTGGGCAAGGTGCAGGATATTTCCGCCGGGGCCTTGCTCGATGACGGAAGCGTGGTGCTGATCGTCGATGTCGAAGACATGCTGCGTTCAGTGGAAAAATTGCTCAACACCGGGCGCCTGGAGCGCATTGCCCGCCACAGCAGTCAGGTGGTTGAGGCGGTGCGCAAACGAATTCTGGTGGTGGACGATTCCCTCACTGTGCGAGAGTTGCAGCGCAAGCTATTGCTCAATCGCGGCTACGACGTGGCGGTTGCGGTGGATGGCATGGATGGCTGGAACGCGCTGCGTTCGGAGGATTTCGATCTGCTGATCACCGACATTGATATGCCGCGCATGGACGGCATCGAACTGGTCACGCTGCTGCGTCGGGACAATCGCCTGCAATCGCTGCCGGTGATGGTGGTCTCCTACAAGGACCGTGAAGAGGACCGGCGCCGTGGACTGGACGCCGGGGCCGACTATTATCTAGCCAAGGCGAGTTTTCATGACGATGCCTTGCTCGATGCTGTGGTCGAGCTCATTGGAGGGGCGCGGGCATGAGGATCGCAATCGTCAACGACATGCCTATGGCCGTGGAGGCCTTGCGCCGTGCCCTGTCCTTTGAGCCTGCGCACCAGGTGATCTGGGTCGCGGTCAATGGTGCCGAAGCCGTGCGCCAGTGCGCGCTGGACACCCCGGACCTGATCCTGATGGATCTGATCATGCCGGTGATGGATGGCGTCGAGGCCACGCGGCGGATCATGGCCGAAACCCCGTGCGCCATCGTTATCGTCACCGTGGATCGCCAACAGAACGTGCACCGGGTGTTCGAGGCCATGGGCCACGGCGCGCTGGACGTGGTCGACACCCCGGCGGTCGGTGCCGGCAATGCCCAGGAAGCGGCCGCGCCGCTGTTGCGCAAGATCATGAACATTGGCTGGCTGGTGGGCGAGAAGAGCAATCGGCTGCGCTCGGCGCCCGGCCCGTCGCGCAGCCAGGGTTCACGCCAGAGCCTGATCGCCATCGGCTCGTCTGCCGGTGGCCCGGCGGCACTGGAAACGCTGCTGAAAGGGCTGCCGCAGAATTTTTCGCCGGCCATCGTGCTGGTGCAGCACGTTGACCAGGTGTTTGCCGCCGGCATGGCCGAATGGCTCGCCAGTGCCAGCGGCCTCCACGTGCGCCTGGCCGAGGAAGGCGAGCCACCGCAAAGCGGCACGGTACTGCTGGCCGGCACCAATCACCATATTCGCTTGCTGAAAAACGGCACGCTGGCCTACACCGCCGAGCCGGTCAACGAAATCTACCGGCCCTCCATCGATGTGTTCTTCGAGAGTGTGGCCAGGTACTGGAGCGGTGATGCCGTAGGGGTTTTGCTCACCGGTATGGGGCGTGATGGCGCCCAGGGGCTTAAACTCATGCGCCAACAGGGTTACCTGACCATCGCACAAGACCAGGGCAGCAGCGCGGTGTACGGCATGCCGAAAGCGGCCGCGGCCATCGACGCTGCCGTGGAGATTCGCCCGCTCGACAAGATAGCACCACGATTGCTGGAGATTTTCGCTAAATGAGCACGCTTTCCCGCATTCCTGGCCCAGGCAGTACTCAGGTGACCGCACATGAATGAATTACAGCTCGAAGACTTCAAGACCGACGAAAACGCCGCCATGGTGTTGCTGGTCGATGATCAGGCGATGATCGGCGAAGCCGTGCGTCGCGGCCTGGCGAACGAAGAGAACATCGATTTCCACTTCTGCGCCGACCCGCACCAGGCCATCGCCCATGCGGTGCGCATCAAGCCGACGGTGATCCTTCAAGACCTGGTGATGCCGGGGCTGGACGGCCTGAGCCTGGTGCGCGATTACCGCAATCACCCGGCGACCAAGGACATTCCGATCATCGTCCTGTCGACCAAGGAAGACCCGCTGATCAAGAGCGCGGCGTTCGCGGCCGGGGCCAACGATTACCTGGTCAAGCTGCCGGACAACATCGAGCTGGTGGCCCGTATCCGCTATCACTCGCGCTCCTACATGACCTTGCTGCAACGAGATGCGGCGTACCGCGCGTTGCGGGTCAGCCAGCAACAGTTGCTCGACACCAACCTGGTGCTGCAACGGCTGATGAACTCCGATGGCCTGACCGGGCTGTCGAACCGTCGCCACTTCGACGAATACATGGAGCTGGAATGGCGCCGTTCGTTGCGTGAGCAAAGCCAGTTGTCGCTGCTGATGATCGATGTGGATTATTTCAAGGCCTACAACGACAGCTTCGGTCACCTGGAAGGCGACGAAGCCCTGCGCAAGGTCGCCGCCGCGATCAAGGAAGCCAGCGCCCGCCCTTCGGACCTGCCGGCCCGCTACGGCGGTGAAGAGTTTGCCCTGGTGCTGCCCAACACCTCGCCCGGCGGCGCGCGACTGGTGGCCGAGAAGCTACGCCAGACGGTGGCGGCCTTGAAAATCCCCCACAGCTCGCCAAACGAAGGCTCGAGCCTGACCATCAGCATCGGTCTGTCGACCACCATCCCGAAAGCCGGCAGCCATTGCCGCGAGCTAATCTCGGCGGCGGACAAGGGGCTGTATTCGGCGAAGAACAATGGGCGTAATCAGGTGGGGGTGGCGTGACGGTACAACGCTCCGTAGCGTTGTAGCCGCTGCGGAGCCCGCGAGGCTGCGTCCGAAGACGAAGCCCTCGCAAACCCTGTGCTTGGAGTTGACTAAAGAGGCCTGTTGCATAAGGTTGCGAGAGTTTTTGTACGGGTAGTCGCTCAATACACTTAATTATTGTTATTTAAGAATGCTGGCGGGTTTGCTTTCGACGCTGGAAAAAATCGTGTCAGCTTTTGATAAAGGCTTAGGAGGGCAGCGTCCCGTTCAATAAAAGTGAAAGGGAACGCCGCAATATGTGTTCTTACTCAAAATCTTCTTTTGGCATCTGACAATCTGGGCATAACCAGCCTTCGGGCAGATCGTTCCAAGGGGTGCCAGCTGGTATTCCATTCTCATGATCACCCAGAGCGGGATCATACTCATAGCCGCAAACAGTGCAGCGCATTATTTTTTCTTTGCTTAACATGACACTTCCTGGGGATGGATTAAAGTGTGACAGTGGCGATCAAGCCAGTTGCTCCTAAGATGAAGCCAATTAGAGCACCTCTTTCCGGTAATTCCTTTAGCATTGCGTATATCACAATTGGTTCAAGAATCAGAAGGAGTGTCAGCGATGCGACGGTAACTACCCATATGTTGCCAGTTGCTTGATATCCAAGCCAGTACGCGAAAATTAGACTGATGCCAGCAATGCTGATAAGTATTATAGGTTTTACAAAAACAAACGGGGTTTCCAATGAGCGATCAGGAAGCTTGGAGGCGTACACTTCGCTGTAAATTGTTAGTATTTCGCCGAAGATCATAAGTATTAAGGAGGCTGCCACGTAGTAGTGATTTTTCATTTTTAACCTTTGGATAGTATGGATAAAATGTCAACTACTACGGGAGTTCCCAGTTCGCTTGGGCTGAGCAGGAAGTGAGGGCCGTCGTGATCAAAAAAAAATGTGTTTTGATAGGGCGTGTTTTCGAGTTTGGCGATGCTGTGAAGTATGTCTTCGGCTTTGTGTAGATTTGAAGAATGTTTGTGTTTTAGTATTTTTATTGCATTTCCAAAGTGTATGGCCTCGTCCGCAATCAGATTTTTAATCCAAGTGTTGAAATTTTCGTGCCCGAACTCATTGTAAAATGTGTCTTTTTTATATGTTTTGACTGATGTATATTCATCGTAAGCCAATAGAAGTAAGAGGTTGAATTCGCTTGAAAGCATTTCCTGCAGTTGATCAAAATTCCCGTTTCTTGTTTTTAGTTGATCTATCAGTTCTTCCTCGGTTGAGCCAAATAGAAGGCGAATAAGCTCAAAAAAACCGTCGGAATGATTTTTTTCATCTGCAAACCATAGGTCGAGATACTGGACGAAGTATGGCGAGAATTTTGCTCTCCGTTGGTGTAAGTTATGATAAAGATTGATGGCGTCATACTCCGAAAATAAGTCTGCCATAAAAAATTCTTTGTATCTTAAGTCAATTCCAGGGTTTGTCCATTCGCTAACAGATATTTCATTGAAAAGTGCTCTTGAGCTCCAGTGTCTTTTCGTTAGGAAAGATGGATTCATTTTTTTATCCTGTAGTCCGGTTTATGCATTTATTTTTTTTATGATGGTGGGGATTATGAAGTCTATAATTTCTTGTTTTTGAATAGGGAAGTCTGGCGTGTTGTGGTCCAGAACAAATGTTCCAGAGTAGTTTGGTTTCTCGAAGTCTATAGCGAAAATTTCTTCCAGGATAAAAGCGGTTTCATTAATCCTCTCGGGGAATAATTTTTTGGCTTTTTCGATAAAAGAGAAGAAGTGATTGATTTCATCTTTTTTTGTTTTTCTGATCCAGTTCGAAAGCTGTGGAGATTCGAATTTATCGTACTTCACTATGCTGCGGTGATAAACGTGTGTGGTAATAATTTCGTCGTAGGCCAGCATGATGAGAAGTTTAAATGTGTCATCAGTTATTGGGTTGATTGCACTGAAGTCTGGGTTTCTAACTTCAGCCTCCAGAGTAACTTGGTCAAGGGGGATGCCTGTGAATGATGAATAGATCAGAGCAAAACCATAAGCATGGTCAATTTCGTCCCTGAGCCAAGGGTTTAGTACTCCCACTAGTGACGGAAAGTAAGTCGGGTATTTGGTCTTTAAATGCCAATAAAGTCGCCGTGCATCGTACTCAGTAATTATTGAGTCGAATAATATTTCCTTCCATTCAGTGCGCTCGATATTGCTTAATTTTGTATCAGGGAATCGGAAGTTAGCCAGCACCACGGCAGCATCCGGGGTCGAACGTGGGGTGATTCTGGGTTCTGTTGTTCTTGTTGTGATCATGGTGGTTGACTTCCATTGGTTTATCAGTTTTTTTGGAGAACCCTAAAATTATGAAATTGTAGAGTATCGCTACAGTTTGGGCGCCAGTCAGTTTCTTGGATAATTATTGGCTGCCAGTACGGCTCTACGAAGTCGTAGATGTATTCCCAGTCTAGACTTTCGGATTCTAGAACCCCGGATTCTGAATTTTGCTCGGCCCACTTCATGCCGGCAATGATGCTTGATGTGACCTGTAGGCTCGTCGCATTGTTGTGTTTTGCCATTTTTCTTGCCTTGCCTATTGAAAGATTAGAACCGAGCCAAAGTGATTTGTGTTTTTTGCTGATCAGGAAAATGCCGAGTTCGTCGATGCCGGAAACTATATCGTCTTTCATTACTTCCTTTGATTCGATCTGATCTTCACTCCCGCTGCAAAGTAAATGCATTGAATCTACCGCTTGGTCGCAAGGATGATATGCGTAGTATACGGTTGGTCGATATTTGGGTGCTGATGGGGTATCTGAAGTTAAGTATTCGGAGATTGATAGCGATTCATTATGTGTTAGTAGATATGCGTTAAATTCTAAATAATTGGGAGACCAGCTTTTTACGATGACATTTCGGCCTTGTTCAATCAGTTCGAGTGAGTATCCGTTATTCTTGGCGTTCAGTGGAGCGTCTACTTCGTGAGATCCCCAGCCCAGTTCCGCCGGTTGCAAGCACTCTGTAATCAGTCCGTCCACAGACCACGTGCAGATAAAGCTTTTTGGTGCGCGCTTTTTGGAGGAAATTTGTGTGTCTCGTTCTGATATTTGTATGACCTGTAATTCTAGGCGCTCTGATAGTTTGGCCCACTCAGGTTGTGTTGTTGGTTGCTCATGTATTCCATTTCTGAGTGCCATTTCAAGTATTGCTTTTTTTAGCAGTATAGATATAAAGCCAGGATTTGCTCCGTGCCCAACAATTGCTGTTGTTGTGCTGCTCTGGGTTTGCGCATATTGCTTCAGGTTTTCCCTTAGAGAGTAATTGCTTTTTAAGTTTTTGCTTTGGTTTGCGTAGTCCCAAGGCTCTATGCATGTGTCCAAATACAGTGTGTTGAATCGCTGGGTTAGACCTATCAGAGCTAAGCTGGAAACAGAAACCGCCAGATTTAAGAGGAAGCTGCTGTCACTTAATAGCGGTGACAAAACACTGTGGAAGTTATTTTTGGTTATCAGCTTTTCATTTAATGTTGCGGAATACTCACTCGCGATATTTTTTCGAGTTGCGTCGACTTCTTTGTCGAAAATGATGATTTCTGAATCGTAATTTTCTGAAAGTAGCGGTAGCAAAGCCTGGGCTATACTTCCAAAGCCTACGATTATTATTCTGTCGATTTTTTTCATGGTAGTCCTTTAGTTAGTGGGCTTAAATTGACTTGTCCATGTTTTGCGTTAGTGCTGTAGCTTGCTCAGGTTTCTGAGGGTTAAGGTTTTCGGTGGTGTAAGTGATTTTTAGTAATTTTTTGTGTTGCATAGTTATAGGGAAGGCAGATGCATTGCGCAATTGCCAATTAAGTAGGACTGGTCCGGTATTTTTGAAGTTGTTTTCCTACAGATCGGTCGAGGTCTTAATCTTGTTGTTGATTAGTACTCTGAGAGATGTTTAAGACATCATTCTCAAGAGCGAGTTGGTTTTAGCCATGGCAGTTGCGCGAGCCATACAATCGCGCTGCGGTGCTATCGTGCAAACCGGTTGGTCGCAGGTCCAACAGGCCATCAGAGCCAAACCGTCGGCGGACTACTCGGTCGTGAATGCCGGTGTGCATGGAAAGCCCCGCAACCAAGCCCTTGAACTGGCGTCACCAGGCATCTGCATCAACTCCGTGACCCCGGCCATGGTTGTCCAAGGCACCATCCTGGAGTCGAATCGGTCAAGGACGTTGCTGACCTTTAACCTTTTCCATCAACTGCGGCGTAACGGTCAGCCGGCTAAGTAGCTCAGACCATTGCGTTTCTGGTATCGAATCGGCCTTCGGGGATCACCAGTACTGTGCTGGCAGTCGACAGCGGCGTCACTGAAAGACGTGAGCTGGGTGATGGTAGCGTCCATGGTTAGTGCGAGGCCGAAGTAACAGAAACCATTCGCCGGTAAACCCGCCATGCGGGCTGCCGGGGCCGCTTGATTACGGTATACTCGCCGGCTTTCAAAAGTTCGCCAACGAGTGCTGCCCGTCATGGAAATCAACCCGATCCTGAACACCATCAAGGACCTGTCCGAGCGCTCCGAAACTATTCGGGGGTATCTTTGACTACGATCAAAAGCATGAGCGTCTGACCGAAGTCAATCGCGAGCTTGAAGATCCGAGTGTCTGGAACAAACCTGAATACGCCCAGGAGCTGGGCCGTGAGCGCGCTGCGCTGGCGCAGATCGTCGATACCCTCGACGAACTGAACACCGGTCTGGCCGATTGCCGCGACCTGCTGGACATGGCCGTCGAAGAAAACGACGAAGGCGCAGTGGGCGATGTCGTCGCCGAGCTGGCCCGTCTCGAGGAAAGCCTGGCCAAGCTGGAATTCCGCCGCATGTTCAGCCATGAAATGGACCCGAACAACGCGTACCTGGACATCCAGGCCGGTTCCGGCGGCACCGAAGCCCAGGACTGGGCCAACATCCTGCTGCGCATGTACCTGCGCTGGGCCGACAAACGCGGTTTCGACGCGACCATCATGGAACTGTCCGCCGGTGAAGTCGCCGGGATCAAGGGCGCGACCGTGCACATCAAGGGCGAATACGCCTTTGGCTGGTTGCGCACCGAGATCGGCGTGCACCGCCTGGTGCGCAAGAGCCCTTTCGACTCCGGCAACCGTCGCCACACCTCGTTCTCGGCGGTGTTCGTCTCGCCAGAGATCGATGACAAGGTGGAAATCGAAATCAACCCGGCAGACCTACGGATCGACACCTATCGTTCCTCCGGTGCCGGTGGTCAGCACGTAAACACCACCGACTCGGCCGTACGTATCACCCACGTACCGACCAACACCGTGGTCAGCTGCCAGAACGAACGTTCCCAGCACGCCAACAAGGACACCGCCATGAAAATGTTGCGGGCCAAGTTGTACGAGCAGGAAATGCAGAAACGCAACGCGGCGTCCCAGGCGCTGGAAGACACCAAGTCCGATATCGGCTGGGGTCATCAGATCCGCTCTTATGTACTCGATGCCTCGCGCATCAAGGATCTGCGCACTAACATCGAACGCAGTGACTGCGACAAGGTGCTCGATGGCGACATCGACGAATACCTGGAAGCGAGCCTTAAATCGGGCCTGTAAGACACTGACAACCCGCGATCCCCTGTAGGAGCCGGCTTGCCGGCGATCCCCGGCCGCAGGCCGGGGACAACGAACCAGATGGAATATTTAAAGACATGAGCGACCAAGAACTCGACCCGCAAGCCCTGCAACAGGAAGAAAACTCCCTGATCGCCCTGCGCAAGGAAAAGCTTGCTGCCGAGCGCGCCAAGGGCAATGCCTTTCCGAACGACTTCCGCCGCGACAACTACTGCGATGTTTTGCAGAAACAGTACGCGGACAAGACCAAGGAAGAGCTGGCAGAGGCTGCAATCCCGGTCAAGGTTGCCGGTCGCATCATGCTCAACCGTGGCTCGTTCATGGTGATCCAGGACATGACCGGTCGCATCCAGGTCTACGTCAACCGCAAGACCCTGTCTGAAGAAACCCTGGCCGCGGTGAAAACCTGGGACATGGGCGACATCATTGCCGCCGAAGGCACCCTGGCCCGTTCCGGCAAGGGCGACCTGTACGTCGAAATGACCAACGTGCGCCTGCTGACCAAGTCCTTGCGCCCGCTGCCGGACAAACACCACGGCCTGACCGACACCGAACAGCGCTATCGCCAGCGCTACGTTGACCTGATCGTCAACGAAGACGTGCGCCAGACTTTCCGCGTACGTTCGCAAGTCATCGCCCACATCCGCAGCTTCCTGATGAAGCGTGACTTCCTGGAAGTGGAAACGCCGATGCTGCAGACCATCCCGGGCGGCGCGGCAGCCAAGCCGTTCGAGACTCACCACAACGCCTTGGACATGGGCATGTTCCTGCGTATCGCGCCGGAGCTGTACCTCAAGCGCCTGGTGGTGGGTGGCTTCGAGAAAGTGTTCGAGATCAACCGCAACTTCCGTAACGAAGGCGTCTCGACTCGTCATAACCCAGAATTCACCATGTTGGAGTTCTACCAGGCCTACGCCGACTACGAAGACAACATGGACCTGACCGAAGAGCTGTTCCGCGAACTGGCTCAGCTGGTGCTGGGGACTACCGACGTGCCGTACGGCGACAAGGTGTTCCACTTCGGCGAGCCATTCGTGCGTCTGTCGGTGTTCGACTCGATCCTCAGGTACAACCCTGAGCTGACCGCTGACGACTTGAACGACATCGACAAGGCTCGCGCCATCGCCAAGAAAGCCGGCGCCAAGGTGCTGGGCTTCGAAGGCCTGGGCAAGTTGCAGGTGATGATTTTCGAAGAGCTGGTCGAGCACAAGCTGGAACAGCCGCACTTCATTACCCAGTACCCGTTCGAAGTGTCGCCGCTGGCCCGTCGCAACGATGACAACCCAAACGTCACGGACCGTTTCGAGCTGTTCATCGGTGGTCGTGAAATCGCCAATGCCTACTCCGAGTTGAACGATGCGGAAGACCAGGCCGAGCGTTTCATGGCGCAAGTGGCCGACAAGGACGCCGGCGACGACGAAGCCATGCACTACGACGCCGACTTCGTGCGTGCGCTGGAGTACGGCATGCCGCCAACGGCGGGTGAAGGCATCGGTATCGACCGTCTGGTGATGCTGCTGACCAACTCCCCGTCGATCCGCGACGTGATCCTGTTCCCGCACATGCGGCCGCAAGGTTAAGTGTTTCAAATAAAAAGCCGCCTTCGAGGCGGCTTTTTATTGCCTGTCTGGTACAAACGTATCAACTTGTAACTTTCATCTGAGAGGAAATACCTGTCGTGATTCGTGCAATGGCTCAAGAAGGTGCAGCGGGTGTCGCCACTGCGGTCGCTGAAAGCGTTCAGTACCAGGGTCGCAAGGCCAGCCGACAGGGCAGTGAACAGCGTCGACAGGACATTCTCGATGCCGCGATGCGCATCGTCGTGCGCGATGGCGTGCGCGCCGTACGGCACCGGGCAGTGGCCGCCGAGGCGCAAGTGCCGTTGTCGGCGACCACTTACTATTTCAAGGATATCGATGACCTGCTCACCGATACCTTCGCCCAATACGTGGAACGCAGTGCGGCCTACATGGGCAAACTGTGGGTGAACAACGAAGGCCTGCTGCGCGAGATGATCGCCAGCGGTGATGGCAGCCCGCAGGCGCGCTCGAAACTGGCCGATGATATTGCGCGGCTGATGACCGATTACGTTCACCGGCAACTGGTCAATCGCCGTGAGCACTTGATGGCCGAGCAGGCGTTCCGCCAGGAAGCCTTGCTCAATCCACGCTTGGCGCAGCTGGTGCGCTCGCACCAGCAGATCCTGTTGCAGGGCTCTTGCCAGCTGTTCCAGGTGCTGGGTTCACGCGAGCCGCATCAGGATGCCAAGGTGTTGACGGCGATTATCGGCCGGATGGAATATCAGGGGCTGCTCAACGATGCCGAACCTGCGGCCGAAGAGGAAATGCTCGGCATCCTGACGCGCTATATGCATTTGGTGCTGGCGTCGGTGTAGTTTTTGCCGACGCATACCTTGTAGGAGTGAGCCTGCTCGCGATGGCGGTCTGACAGTCAATTACTCACTTGTCTGACATACCGTCATCGCGAGCAGGCTCGCTCCTACAGGTCAGCAATGTGTGTTCAAAGGGAGTGTTGAATGAAAGCCTGGCGTGTCGTTGTGATCGCCTTGTCGTTCCTGCTGCTCAGTGGCTGCCTGGTGACCTTCAAGGAACCGCTGCCAGAAAGCGAACCCGCGCCCAAGGGATTGCTCGGGAAATGGACCAGCACCAATGCCTGGGGTGAGCCGCTCAACCTTGAGTTGACCCGTATCGGCGACAACCGCTATCAGGCCGTCAGCTATTACCGCGCCCGATCCAAAGAGCGCGAAGCCTATCCGTTTACCCTGTCGCACCATGGCAGCCGCTGGTACCTGTCGGCGAAAGTGCCGGCGCAATTCGGCGGGCATTTCACCATTGGCGGGTTTGAACTGACCGACAAGCATGAGTTGGTGGTCTACAACCTCGACCTCGACCAGATCAACCAGGCCATCAAGCAAAAAGCCCTGAACGGTGAAAGCTTCCAGACCAACGACGGCGAAGGCGTATTGATCGACAACAACATGGATCAAGTCGCTGCCTACCTCGACGACCCGGCCAATTCCGATGTGTTCGTCGAAGCCGTGCGCTACCAACGCCAGGCCAAAGCCAAATAACCCAACACGTTTTCTACAGGAGTTTCGCGTGGACGATTATCAACAGTCGATACGCATTTTGTCCGACCGCATCGTGCTGGCGCAGACACCGATTCGCGTGCTTGATGCGGTCAAATGGGATGACAACATCCGCAAGGGCTTCCTCAAGGCCAAGGGTAAGGAACTGCCGGCGGTGGACCGCGACTATTACCTCAACCGGCCATTGGCGTTCGATTCCAGCAAAGTGAAGCTGGAGTTCCAGAACATCGAGCGTGACATCACTCGCCAGCTCGGCCAGTTCAACCCGGTCGGCCAGATCATGCGCCGCATGTGCAAGGAATACCGCATGGTGGTGCGCATGCTCGAAGCGCGCGGCACCGAGGATTTCGGCCTGATTTCCCAGGAGTTGTACGGCGCCGCGTCCGACGCGTTCCATGCCGGCGACCCGACGTTGTCCGACCTGGGCATGATGTTGTCGGAATACCTGAACAACATCGACGGCCGTGGTGACCTGAAAGATGAACCGAAAACGCTGACCGCCAAGGATGCGGTCGAGATGCTCCAGCATCGCTTGAACAAGGTGTTTGGCGAAGCCGAGGAAACCATCCGGGTGTTCGAGTCCGACGGGATCGTCGCCGACGCGGCGGCCGGTGCCGACTACATCAAGATCCGCTCCGACGCGATGTTCAACCAGCGTGATGTGCGCGCCCTGGAAGTTCACGAAGGGCTGGTGCACGTCGGCACCACGCTCAACGGCCTGAACCAGCCGATCTGCACCTTCCTCGCCAAGGGCCCGCCCTCGTCGACCGTGACCCAGGAAGGCCTGGCGATCCTGATGGAAATCATCACCTTCGCCTCGTACCCGAGCCGCCTGCGCAAACTCACCAACCGCACCCGCGCCATTCACATGGTCGAGGAGGGCGCGGACTTCCTGCAGGTGTTCGAGTTCTTCCGCGAGCAAGGTTTCGAAATGCCCGAGAGCTACAGCAACGCCAGTCGCGTTTTCCGCGGCTCGGTGCCGACAGGTCTGCCATTTACCAAAGACTTGTCCTACCTCAAGGGCTTCATCATGATTTACAACTACATTCAACTGGCCGTGCGCAAGGGCAAGCTGGAGCAGATACCGCTGTTGTTCTGCGGCAAGACCACGCTGGAAGACATGCGCACCTTGCGTCAGTTGGTGGATGAAGGTTTGGTGGTGCCGCCCAAATACCTGCCGGAACAGTTCCGCGACATGAACGCGTTGTCGGCGTGGATGTGCTTCTCCAACTTCCTCAACCACCTGAGCCTGGACCGGATCGAGGCGGATTACTCCAACATCCTGTAAGCCAGGTGGATCCCCGGTAGGAGCTGGCTTGCCAGCGAAGGCGTAGCGTCAGGCAACGCTGTGGTGAGAGTTAGACCGCATTCGCTGGCAAGCCAGCTCCTACAAGGGAATGCATTTCCATGCCATTTTTTGCGAGGTTTCAACGGATGAGAATCCTCGGCATCGTCTGCCTTCTCCTGGCCTTGAACGGTTGCAGCTCGCTGCTGTTTTACCCTGAACCCGGCCAGATGTTCACCCCGGATAAGGCCGGGCTCGAATACCGCACCGTCACCCTGACCACCGCCGATGGCCTCAAGTTGAACGCCTGGTGGTTGCCGGCCAAGCAAGGTGTCGAGGTCAAGGGCACGGTGTTGCACTTGCACGGCAACGGCGGAAACCTGCCGATGCACCTCGGCGGCAGCTACTGGTTGCCGAAAGAGGGTTACCAAGTGTTGCTGGTCGATTACCGCGGTTATGGCCTGTCCGAAGGTGAACCGAGCCTGCCGGCGATCTACCAGGACATCGATGCCGCCTTCGCCTGGCTGGACCAGGCGCCGGAGGCCAAGGGCAAGCCGCTGGTCCTGCTAGGCCAAAGCCTCGGTGGCTCGATGGCCGTGCATTACCTGGGGTTGCACCCGGATCGGCAGAAACAACTCAAGGCATTTGTGCTCGACGGCGTCCCCGCCAGTTACCGCAGCGTGGGCCAGTTTGCCCTGAGTCAATCGTGGATGACCTGGCCGTTGCAGGTGCCGTTATCGTGGCTGGTGCCCGATGGCGACAGCGCGATCAACGCCATCGCGCAAATCAAATATGTACCCAAACTGCTCTATCACAGCATCGACGACCCGATCGTGCCTCTTTCCAACGGCATCCGCTTGTATCAAGCTGCGCCGCCGCCGCGGGTGCTGCAACTGACCCGCGGTGGTCATGTGCAGACGTTCGCCGACCCGGTCTGGCGCAAGGTCATGCTGCGTTATCTCGATGATCCGCAGCATTTCAACGGCCTGCGCCGCCTGGGTGAAATCCCCAACTACCCTGCACCCCCGAATTCAGAAGATGAACCACCAGAGAGTCCGCAATGAGTGAAGAACGTAACGCCATCCCGCTGATCATCACCGGTATCTGCAGCATCCTCGGCACCGTCGGTGCCCTGTGGTGGTACGGCTACCTGCACTTCGCCAAGCCTGAGGATGCGTTGCTGCTCAACGAATTCACCATGCTCAAGACCGTGCCGGGTGAAGACTACAAAGTCTCCCTGGAACCGGCCGCGCAAGTGGCGCAGTGCATCGATGGCGTGCTGGTGCTGTTCGACACCGAACAGAAAGGCCTGACCGGCGTATTGGTCGACAGCAAGAAAAAAGCCGTGCGCTGCATGGGCCAGGACACGCCGCAGAAGCTGGAGCCGTAACCTTTCGGTCTTACAAAACCAATGTAGGAGCGAGCCTGCTCGCGAAAGCGGTCTGACAGGCAGTTGCTCAGTTGCCTGACACACCGTCATCGCGAGCGGGCTCGCTCCTACAGGGTTCGCTGCAATGGCGACTTATTGTGAATTAACACTCACAGCCGAACGCGGAATCACCGGCTGATTGTCATTGGAAATGGTCACTTCCACCCGGCGGTTCATCGCCCGGCCCGACGTGCTGGCGTTATCCGCCACCGGGTACTCCTTGCCGTAACCCTGCGCCACGATCCGCGCCGGATCGACCCCCATCTTCACCAGCGCTGCTCGTACCGAATCCGCACGACGTTCCGACAGCGACTGATTATGCGTTGTGGTGCCGGTGCTGTCGGTATAACCCTCGACAATCACTTTGCGGTCAGGGTTTTCCTGAAGGTAATGCGCCAACTTGTTGATGTTCACCAGGCCGGTGGATTTCAGCTCGGCCTTGTCGGTGGCGAACAGTACATCGCCAAAGGTCACCAGCGTGCCGCGATCAGTCTGCTTGGCGTTGAGGCTGTTTTGCAGCTGTTTGATCTGCTGGTCACGGGCATCCAGCCGCGCCTGGGCCCGTTGCGCCGAGGCGTTTTTCAGGTTGGCTTCAGCGGTGCGCAGGGCGATGGTTTGCTTGGCCACTTCGATGCGCTGGTTGGTCAGGTAGGCGAGTTGGTCAACCTTGGCCGCGTCCTGTTTGTCCCGGTAGGCCTGGTCGGTCTTGTCCAGGTAGTCGCTGGCCTCCTTGGTTTCCAGGGCCGCGACCTTGCTGGCCTGCGGGTTGGCTTGCAGGCCGGCGTAGTTGGTGCGGGCCTGTTCCAGGTTGGCATTGGGCGGTGTCGAGCAGGCGGCCAACGCAACGCTGGCTGCCAGCAGGGCAGGGATCATCAGATGTGTGCGTTTCATGATTTAGTCCTTTGAGTTCAGTCGAATAGAAAAATGCGAGGTGCCGCGCCGTTACTGAACGGTGCGTTGGCTTTCCTGACGCAGTTCCTGAACGCCTTGCTGCGAATCCTTCAGGGTCTGTTCGGCCTTCATCGCCTGAGCCTTGCGTTCGGCCACGCGAGCGTCCCACTCGGCTTGTTCGGCGAGCAGCCGTGCCTGGTCGTACTGTTTGTCGTGCATGGCGATTTCGGCTTGTTTGAATTTGTCTTGGGCGGTCTTCATTTCCACGGCGGCGAACTCAGTGCCGCCCGCGCTGACGGCGTCATTGACGGCCGATTGGGTCACGGCGTATTGCTCGGTGGGTGCTTTACCCGCGCAGCCAGCCAACATCAGGCTGCTGCCGAGAACCAGCGCTGCCAGCTTGAGGCCGCGAAAATGGGTCAGCGAGGGTGTGCCAGTTTCGATGTTCATGGTCTTCAACTCCATTGGGCCTGCTCCTGAAAAAAACGTCGAAATCCATCCTGGGCAAGGAGCCTTAACTGTCATTTGCGAGGTGTTTCGAGACGCTCGTCCCAGGCATGGTTACTGGGGTTGACCGAGGTCTTTTTTTGAAAGTTCAGAGAAATTAGCGGGCTATCGAAAAAACCGGTTCGAAGGGGCAGGGCTCTAAGACGGGGATTTACGCCTCGCAAGGCGCGATGCCGGACCTTTTGCAGGCCCGGAGCACCCTGGTTTTTAAAGTGAAAAAAGGTCCCTGTAGGAGCGAGCCTGCTCCCACAGGGTGCACCGCAAACTCAGTGCTTGCGTTTGTCGTCAGGCACGGACAAATCGTGCAAATGCCGACGTGACAGCGCCAGAAAGCGCGGCGTCGGCCCAACGTCCTCGTACAGCGGATCGCCTTCCTCGTCGGTGGCGACCACGGTCGAACCCTTGACGTACGGGAAGCTCCTTTCGAGTTCTTCCAGCGCAGCGCCGATCAGGTCGCCGAGCAGTTCTTCGGGATGCCGCTTGGGGTACATCTCGACAATGGCGGCCAGCCGCGCGGCAGACTCCACGTCCAGATGAATCGAGTAGCCGGTGTCGGTCAGGCGACCCTTGGCGTTTTCTTCCCAGTGATGGGCAAGCTCGCGGATTTTCATAAAGACCTCATGGCTCGCCTGCTCGTGGCAGGCAGGGTGAGTGTCCGGCCAGGTGCCGGCAGCAGCCGTTGTACGGCTTACGTTCAGACTAGCTTTAACGCTCAAGGTTTAAAGTCCCTTCGTCGTCTGGCTTGTAAGAACCGGTCTGGGGCGGCACTCTCTAGGTTCTTAGCCGCCCGGATTTTTTGCTGGAGACCTGCTGATGACCGATATTGATGCACGCCTGCGCGAGGACGTTCACCTGTTGGGCGAGCTATTGGGCAACACCATTCGTGAGCAATATGGCGACGGTTTTCTCGACAAGATCGAGCAGATCCGCAAGGGTGCCAAGGCCGACCGCCGCGGCTCGATGGACGCTGAGCTCAGTGCCAGCCTCAACCAGCTCAGCGAAGACGAATTGCTCCCGGTGGCGCGAGCGTTCAACCAGTTTCTCAACCTGGCCAACATCGCCGAGCAGTACCAGTTGATTCACCGTCGCGAAGAGTCCCAGCAGGCACCGTTTGAAAATCGGGTGTTGCCGGAGTTGCTCGCGCGCTTGCGTGCCGAAGGTCATGGCGCCGAAGCCCTGGCCCGGCAACTGGGACGACTGGAAATTGAACTGGTCCTGACCGCGCACCCGACCGAAGTTGCACGCCGCACGCTGATCCAGAAGTACGACGCCATTGCCGCACAACTGGCGGCCCTGGATCACCGCGACCTGACCAGCGCCGAGCGCGAGCGCATCACGATCACCTTGCAGCGCCTGATCGCCGAGGCCTGGCACACCGAAGAAATCCGCCGCACGCGCCCGACACCGGTGGACGAGGCCAAATGGGGTTTTGCGGTGATCGAGCATTCGCTGTGGCAAGCGATTCCCAATTATCTGCGCAAGGCCGACCAGGCCCTGCACGCCGCCACCGACCTGCGCTTGCCACTGGAAGCGGCGCCGATTCGTTTCGCCTCGTGGATGGGCGGCGACCGTGACGGCAACCCCAACGTGACCGCCGCGGTCACCCGCGAGGTGCTGTTGTTGGCGCGCTGGATGGCGGCCGACCTGTACCTGCGCGATGTCGATCATTTAGCGGCCGAGCTGTCGATGCAGCAGGCCAGCGATGAGTTGAAAGCCAAGGCCGGCGACAGCGCCGAACCTTACCGGGCGGTGCTCAAGCAACTGCGTGAGCGCCTGCGGGCCACGCGCAATTGGGCCCACGCCGCACTGTCGACGCCGACGCCGGCTCCCGCCGATGTCCTGCAAGACAATCGTGAACTGCTCGACCCGCTGGAGTTGTGCTACCACTCGCTACACGACTGCGGCATGGGCGTGATCGCCGACGGGCCATTGCTCGACTGCCTGCGTCGGGCGGTGACGTTCGGCCTGTTCCTGGTGCGTCTGGATGTGCGCCAGGACTCGTCGCGGCACACGGCGGCAATGACCGAAATCACCGACTACCTGGGCCTCGGTCGTTACGAGGACTGGAGCGAAGAGGAACGCATCGCCTTCCTGATGCGCGAACAGAACAACCGGCGGCCCTTGCTGCCGGCCTACTTCAAGCCTTCTGCCGACACCGCCGAAGTGCTGGCAACCTGTCGGGAAATCGCGGCCGCGCCGGCAGCGTCCCTCGGCTCGTATGTGATTTCCATGGCCGGTGCTGCCTCGGATGTGCTGGCGGTACAACTGCTGCTCAAGGAATCCGGCGTACTGCGGCCGATGCACGTGGTGCCGCTGTTCGAAACCCTGGCCGACCTCGACAACGCCGGCCCTGTGATCGAGAAGTTACTGCTGTTGCCGGGTTATCGCGCGCGCCTGCAAGGGTCGCAAGAAGTGATGATCGGTTACTCCGACTCGGCCAAGGACGCCGGCACCACGGCGGCGGCCTGGGCGCAGTACCGAGCGCAGGAGCGGTTGGTGGACATCTGCCGCGAACAACAAGTGGAACTGCTGTTGTTCCACGGTCGTGGCGGCACTGTTGGGCGAGGCGGCGGCCCTGCCCACGCGGCGATCCTGTCGCAGCCACCGGGTTCGGTGGCGGGGCATTTCCGCACCACCGAACAAGGCGAAATGATTCGATTCAAATTCGGTCTGCCGGACATCGCCGAGCAAAACCTCAATCTGTACCTGGCGGCAGTGCTTGAAGCGACCGTGCTGCCGCCACCGCCTCCTACGCCCGAGTGGCGCCACTTGATGGATGAATTGGCGGCGGACGGCGTCAGCGCTTACCGCGCCGTGGTGCGGGAAAATCCGCAGTTCGTGGAGTATTTCCGCGAGTCGACGCCGGAGCAGGAACTGGGGCGTTTGCCCTTGGGCAGTCGTCCAGCCAAGCGCCGGGCCGGAGGGATTGAAAGCCTGCGGGCGATTCCATGGATCTTTGGTTGGACCCAGACGCGCCTGATGTTGCCGGCCTGGCTGGGCTGGGAAGCGGCGCTGAGCAAGGCGCTGGCCCGTGGCGAAGGTGAACTGCTGGGGCAGATGCGTGAGCAGTGGCCGTTCTTTCGCACCCGCATCGACATGCTGGAAATGGTCCTGGCCAAGGCCGATGCCGATATTGCGCAGTCCTACGATGAACGCCTGGTGGCGCCGAATCTGTTGCCGTTGGGCGCGCACTTACGCGACCTATTGTCGCAGGCATGCACCATTGTCCTGGGCCTGACCGGTCAATCCCAGCTACTGGCACATAGCCCAGCGACCCTTGAATTCATCCGCTTGCGCAACACCTACCTCGACCCGCTTCATCTATTGCAGGCCGAATTGCTGGCGCGCTCGCGCCAACAGGACGTGGCGCAGGGCAGCCCGGTAGAACAGGCCTTGCTGGTGTCTGTGGCCGGGATTGCCGCCGGTTTGCGTAACACCGGCTAGGGTTTTTGCCGTGGGGCCGGCATCCGGAAGGTGCAGTGGATGCCGGCACAAAGCGGCCTTGAAAGTGCTGCCAAGCGACAGTTAATGATGGGGTTGCGACTTGGGAAACTGCGCGCAATGGTCGCAGGAGGCGGCGGTTTCTCCGACTTTTGGCGTCTTGTGTGGGCGCAGCCTGCTGTGTATCTTGATCAGCCTTTGGCCGTTTGGGCGGTCACGACCCTATTTTGAGATTGGCCCCATGAGGCGAATCTGACGTTATCTATATAAAAAAATTGAGGAGCACATCGATGCGCGTCATTCTGCTGGGAGCTCCCGGGGCCGGTAAAGGTACTCAGGCTAAGTTCATCACCGAAAAATTCGGCATTCCGCAAATCTCCACCGGCGACATGCTGCGTGCCGCGGTAAAGGCTGGCACCGAACTGGGCATCAAGGCCAAGAGCATCATGGATGCCGGCGGCCTGGTGTCCGATGACCTGATCATCGCACTGGTCAAGGACCGCATCGCCCAGGCTGACTGCGCCAACGGTTTCCTGTTCGACGGTTTCCCGCGCACCATTCCCCAGGCTGAAGCCCTGGTGACCGCTGGCGTCGAGCTCGATGCCGTGGTTGAAATCGCTGTTGAAGATGAAGAGATCGTCCAGCGTATCGCCGGTCGCCGTGTTCACGAGGCCAGCGGCCGCGTTTACCACATCGTCTACAACCCGCCGAAAATCGCCGGCAAGGACGACATCACCGGCGAAGCGCTGGTGCAGCGCAAGGACGACACCGAAGAAACCGTGCGTCATCGCCTGTCGGTCTACCACTCGCAGACCAAGCCGCTGGTGGATTTCTATCAGAAGCTGTCGACTGCCAATGGCAAGCCAAAGTACAGCCACATCGAAGGTGTTGGTTCGGTAGAAGCGATCACCACCAAGGTGCTGGCCGCGCTGAGCTGAAAAACCTGATTCGCTGCATCATCCACGGCCCGCTTGCGGGCCGTAGTTGTTTATACTGACGCACTTTTTTTGATCTCTCTTACGGACACATCGATGAGCACCTTGCTGGCCCTGGACACCGCGACCGAAGCTTGCTCCGTTGCCTTGCTGCATGACGGCAAGGTCACGAGCCATTACGAGGTGATCCCGCGTCTGCATGCGCAGAAGCTGTTGCCGATGATCCAGCAATTGCTCGCCAATGCCGGCACCACGCTGCAAGCGGTCGATGCCATCGCGTTCGGCCGTGGTCCGGGCGCCTTTACCGGTGTGCGCATTGCCATCGGTGTGGTGCAAGGTTTGGCCTTTGCCCTGGAGCGCCCGGTGTTGCCGGTGTCCAACCTCGCGGTATTGGCACAACGTGCGTACCGCGAACACGGCGCCAGCCAGGTGGCAGCGGCCATCGATGCGCGCATGGACGAGGTGTATTGGGGTTGCTACCGCGAAACGGCCGGTGAGATGCGCCTGGTGGGGGCCGAGGCGGTGTTGCCGCCGGAGTCTGCTGCATTGCCGGCCGATGCCAGCGGCGACTGGTTCGGCGCGGGCACCGGTTGGGGCTATGGCGAGCGCATCGCCGTCAACCTGAGCGGCCAGGACGCGGGCATGTTGCCCCACGCCGAAGACTTGCTGACGCTGGCGCGATTTGCCTGGGCGCGCGGTGAGGCGATCGTGGCCGATGAGGCGCAGCCGGTGTATTTGCGCGATAAAGTGGCGACGCCCAAGGCACGTTGATCCTCAGGCTGAGTGGCTTTTTGTGGCGAGGGGGCCTGCCCCCGTTGCACTGCGCAGCAGTGCCAAAACACCTGAAATCCGATTTACCGGAGAGAACGCATCAGCTGACCTGCGACTGCTACGCAGCCGAACGGGGGCAAGCCCCCTCGCCACAGGTCGCATTCCAGTTGTCGCCAATCGTCAGTTTCTAACCCCAGCTTTTAAACCTTTTGCCTTTTATGTGTTCTAGTTATCACTCGGCGGTTTGCGAAGTGGGTTATGCGCCACTAAACTGCCATCACTGATTCCGAGCATGCACGTATGCGTATAGACGGCGTTTCCTCTCAGTCCTACCCCATCAAGCGCAAACCACGCAAAGGCCGTGTGGTGGAAGACGACGCCATTGATATCGACGGCGAATTGGAATTCCCGACGCAAGAGCAACTGGCCGCCCGTGCCGCCAAAGCCTCTGCGCAAAAACTCAGCAACCTGCCCGCCCGCCAGCAAGACATGCTCTACCATCGCGCCATGAGCAAAAGCGTGGCCACCGCCCTGGCCAGCTACCTCAGTACAGCCGGGTTCGTTGACTGGGACACCGACGTGCTGGGTCTCGACCTGTACATCTGATGTGGCTGCCGTATTACCTCGGTTGCCCGTCCTGGAGCGAAAACGCCTGGCGTGATTACCTGTATCCGCCACACGCCAGGCCCGCCGATTTTCTCGATCTATATTCCCAAGTGTTCAATGCCGTGGAAGGCAATACGACCTTCTACGCGAGCCCGGCTGCCAGCACCGTGCAGCGTTGGGCCGACACCATGCCCGAACACTTTCGCTTCACCGCTAAATTCCCTGGCGAGGTCAGCCATGGCGGTGACCTGCGTGAGCAACTGACGGCCGCTGAGACGTTCACCCAATTACTCAGCCCCCTCGGCGAGCGCGTGTCGCCTCTCTGGTTGCAGCTGTCGAAAAGCTTCACGCCGCAACGCCTGCCCGAACTCGCCGGGTTCATCGATGCCTTGCAGCGGCCGTTGGCCGTGGAAGTGCGGCATGGCGATTTTTTCGCCAAGGGCGACAGCGAGCGAATGCTCAACCGGCTGCTGCTGGATCGCGGCGTCGAACGCATCTGCCTCGATCCCCGTGCGCTGTTCAGTTGTACGTCGACCGAGCCCTCGGTGCTTCACGCCCAATCGAAGAAACCCCGCGTGCCACCGCGTCCGGCGGCGTTCACCCAATTTCCTCAGGTACGTTTTATCGGTCATCCAGTGCTTGAGGCCAACGATACGTTCCTGCAACCGTGGGTCGAAAAAATCGCCCTGTGGATCGAAGAGGGCCGCACGCCCTATATCTTCCTGCACACCGCCGACAACCTGCTGGCAGCGAAACTGGCGCAACGTTTTCACGCCAGGCTGATGCTGCGTTTACCTGGCTTGCCGGCGCTGCCTGAGCTATACAGAGAACCCGCCGCCGAGCAACTTGGCCTGCTCTGAAGCGGATTCTTTCCCCCGTTCAGGAGCCTGCCCAATGGATGCGCAAACCCTTCGAGCCCAGGCGTTCAAAGCCCTGCATGAACGCGACGGCGCTTTTGTGATTCCCAACCCGTGGGATGCCGGCTCGGCGAGAATGCTCGCCAGCCTCGGCTTCGAGGCATTGGCGACCACCAGTGCCGGTTATGCCTTTTCCCAAGGGCGGGCCGATGGTGGATTGGACCTCGACGATACCCTGATGAACGTTCAGGCAATTGTCGCCGCTACTGACCTGCCCGTGGCCGTCGACCTGGAAAATGGCTTTGCCGACAACCCGGTCGATTGTGCGAAAAGCATTTTGCGCGCGGCAGAGGCCGGTGCCGTCGGTGGCTCGATTGAAGACGCCACCGGCCGCGAAGAAAGCCCGATCTACTGCTTCGAACACGCCGTGGCGCGCATCGAGACTTGTGTGGCGGCGGCTCGCAGTTTGCCGTTTCCCTTCACCCTGACTGCGCGTGCGGAAAACTTCCTGCACGGCAATCCCGACCTGGCCGACACTGTCCGCCGCTTGCAGGCGTTCGCCGAGGCTGGCGCCGACGTGCTTTACGCACCGGGCCTGCGCAGCGCCGAGGAGGTCTTGGCGGTGGTGCGTGCCGTGGCGCCGAAACCGGTGAATGTGTTGATGTCGGGCGGGCTGAAGCTGACGGTGGCGCAGTTGAGTGAGATGGGCGTCAAACGCATCAGCGTCGGTTCGGCGCTGGCATTGGCGGCGTATGGCGAGTTCTTGCGCGCGGCTGAGGAAATCCAGACGTCAGGCACGTTCGGCTTCACGTCGCGGTCGATGCCGTACCAGAAGGCCAATCAGTTCTTCAAAGGCTGAGGATCAGGCGGCGATACGCAGGTTTTGCAGGATGATCGGGCGTGCCCAGCCATTGTCGAAATCGAGCTGTTTCTGCTGCTCGACCAGTTCTTCTGGCGAGAACGGCGGGAACGGCTTGTCGAGCAGGTCGAGTTCGAATTCGGCAATCGGCAGGTGCAGTGGACGTGGTTGCGGGGCGGGGCCGGCTTCGTACACCGGTTGGCCGGTGTTGAGCACGATCGGGCGTACCCAGCCGCTTTCGAAATCTTGCTGCTTTTGCTGGGCGACGATTTCGTCTGCCGGGAATGGTGGACGTGGCTTGTCGGCCAGGTCCATGTCAAATTCGGCGATCGGCAGGAACAGCGGCTCGGGCGGGCGGACCTGGGTTTCGGTCACATCGCATTGACGCTGGGACACGATGTGCTCCAGCAGCTCGCTGCCGACGGTTGGCTCCACCGGGCTGTCGAGATCGACCGGCGGGAAATTCAGCGATTCAGGCAGCACATCACCCGACTGATCGGCCAGCGCACGGGCAAAGAAATCTTGCCAGATGTGGCTGACACCGCTCAGTGCCTGGGTGTTTCGCAGGTTGTAATTGCCGTAGGGCGATATAAAACCTGTGATTGTGGGTTGAATGTCTGACATTTCTCTCGGTCGACGCTCAGCTCTGGCAAAATGCTCGATAGTTTTGTTATCGGCCGTTTTTGCCGATCATTAATTTTTTGAGCGTGTTTCCGATGATTGATCAACCTGCGGCCTGCCGAATCCATGTCCAGGCCCTCGACGCGGCGTTCGAACCGCAAGCCGAGCAATGGGCCGAGCGCCTGGGTTTGCCGATGCAAATGGCGGACGGTGAATTTGCCTTGCAGGTGGGTGACCAGGGTTTGCAGCTGCAACAACTGGGGCCGGATGCCCCGGGGCCGGTGCGGGTGGACTTTGTCGAGGGTGGCGCGGCGCATCGCCGGTTGTACGGCGGCGGCAGCGGGCAGATGATCGCCAAGGCCGTGGGTGTCGCGCAGGGCGTGCGTCCCCGCGTACTGGATGCTACGGCGGGGCTGGGCAAGGATGCGTTCGTGCTGGCCAGCCTCGGTTGCGAAATGAGCCTGATCGAGCGCCAGCCATTGATTGGCGCGTTGCTGGAGGATGGCCTGGCGCGAGGTGCGGAAGATTTCGACGTCGCGCCGATCGTGGCCCGCATGCGCTTGCTCAAGGGCAACTCGATCGAGGTCATGCGCAATTGGGAGGGTGAACCGCCGCAGGTGATCTACCTGGACCCGATGTTCCCGCACCGTGAGAAAACCGCGCTGGTGAAGAAGGAAATGCGCCTGTTCCGGCCGCTGGTGGGCGATGACCCGGATGCACCGGCATTGCTCGAAGCCGCCTTGGCCCTGGCCAGCCACCGGGTGGTGGTCAAGCGCCCGCGCAAGGCACCGTGTATCGACGGGCCGAAGCCGAGCCATGCGCTGGATGGCAAGTCCAGTCGGTATGACATCTACCCGAAGAAGGCGCTCAAGCCTTAAGAGCGGGGCGCCTGCTTCGCTGGCAAGCCAGCTCCAACAGGTTATATGTAGCACCTCGGACCTTGTAGGAGCTGGCTTGCCAGCGAAGGCGCCAGATCAGGCACCCTCAATCCATCAGGCTCACTCAGGCCGATAAGCCCGCATAAACAACCCCACCACTTCCCGCACATGGCTCTCCGCCTCTTCACCCACCGGCGGTTCACCGCAGCCATACAGCAAACGAAAATTCCCCGCGCCCTTGAGCAGGCAGAAGAAGTGCTCGGCGGCGTTGTGCGGCTTGTCGATGCGCAGCACGCCGGTTTCGTCGATGCGGCTCAACAGCCGTTCCATGCCATGCAACATGCGCTGCGGCCCGGCTTCGAAGAAGATCTGCGACAGCTTCGGGTCCTGGCTGCCCAGGGTCATCATCAAGCGGTGCAGGTTCACTGATTCATCACTGTTGATCAGATGATGAAAACCGCGGGCGATGTTCAGCAACACGGTTTCCACCTCGACACCCTCCGGCAGCTCGAAGAACAGCGGCGGCAATTGCTCCTCGCACTTGGCCACCACGGCAGCGGAGAACAGCGTCTCCTTGTCATTGAAGTGGCTGTAGACCGTGAGCTTCGACACACCGGCCTCGGACGCGACGGCATCCATGCTGGTGTTGGCATAACCCTTACTCAAAAACAGCCCTTTGGCTGCATCGAGAATGGCCTGGCGCTTGACCAGATCCTTCGGACGGCCTGGGCCATTGGGTGCTGAAAGATTGTTCGACATATTCGTTTTTATTACTGGACTGGTGAGTTTGCTATTAATAACATACTGCTCAGTATAATTATTCAAAGCACCATTGGCGAAAGGTCCTTCACCATGTTCCGTTATGCCTTGCCCCTCGCGTTGCCAGTCACCCTGGCTTTTTTATTGTCCGCGTGTGGTGCCGAGGAGGTGCCGTCGGTCACCGTGCGTCCGGCCATGGTCGTTCAGCCAGAGCCTTCGGCGCAGGCGATGGAGAGCTATCCGGGGGAGGTTCGTGCGCGCTACGAACCGGATCTGGCGTTCCGCATCAGCGGCAAAGTCAGCCGACGACTGGTCGAGGAAGGTCAGCGGGTCAAGGCCGATCAGCCCCTGGCGGAACTCGATCCCCAGGACGTGCGCCTGCAACTGGAGGCTACCCGCGCCCAGGTTGCCGCCGCCGAAGCGAACCTGAACCTGGTGCGTTCCGAGCGTGATCGCTACAAGACCCTGATGGAGCGGCAACTGGTCAGCCGTTCGCAATACGACAACGCCGAAAACCTCTATCGCTCCGGCGAAGCCCGCCTCCAGCAAATCAAAGCCGAATTCAACGTCTCCAATAACCAGGCCAGTTATGCCGTGTTGCGTGCGCCGCAGGACGGTGTCGTGGCCAAGCGCTTGGTGGAAGTCGGGCAAGTGGTCGCCGCCGGGCAGACCGTGTTCACGCTCGCTACCGATGGCGAGCGTGAAGTCTTGATCAGCCTGCCGGAGCAGAATTTCGGTCGCTTCAAGGTCGATGAACCGGTCTCGGTTGAACTCTGGACCCAACCCGATCAGCGCTTTGCCGGGCGGATTCGCGAACTGTCGCCCTCAGCCGATCCGAAATCGCGGACCTTTGCAGCGCGCATCGCCTTCAGTGCCGGCAAGGTTCCCGTCGAACTGGGCCAGAGTGCGCGCGTGTTCGTACAGGCTGCCGACGTCGTGCCCTTGTCGGTTCCACTGTCGGCCCTGACCGCGGAAAACGGCGTGACCTACGTCTGGGTCGTCAGCGCCAACAACACCTTGAAGAAAACCCCGGTGCGCGTCGGTGCCTTTGGCGAGAAGACCGTGCCGGTGCTCGAAGGGCTCAACGCCAGCGACTGGGTGGTGGCTGCCGGCGTCCATGTGCTGATTGAAGGGCAGCAGGTGCGCCCGGTGGATCGCTCCAATCGCGTGGTCAATCTGGCGGACAAGGAGTAAGCCCCGATGCGCTTCAACGTTTCTGAATGGGCGCTGCGTAATCGCCAGATCGTCCTGTTCCTGATGCTATTGCTGGCCATCGTCGGCGCCATTTCCTACACCAAGCTCGGCCAAAGTGAAGACCCGCCGTTCACCTTCAAGGCCATGGTGATTCGCACCAACTGGCCGGGAGCGACCGCCCAGGAAGTCTCGCGCCAGGTCACCGAGCGCATTGAAAAGAAGTTGATGGAAACCGGCGAGTACGAGCGTGTCGTATCGTTCTCCCGCCCCGGCGAATCACAGGTGACCTTCATCGCCCGCGATTCGCTGCACTCCGATGAAATCCCCGACCTCTGGTATCAGGTGCGCAAGAAGGTCGCCGACATTCGCCAGACCCTGCCGCCTGGGATTCAGGGGCCGTTCTTCAATGATGAATTCGGCACTACCTTCGGCAATATCTACGCCCTGACCGGCGAGGGTTTCGACTACGCGGTGCTCAAGGATTACGCCGACCGCATCCAGATCCAGCTGCAACGGGTCAAGGACGTGGGCAAGGTCGAGCTGCTCGGTTTGCAGGACGAAAAAATCTGGATCGAACTCTCCAACGTCAAACTCGCGACACTTGGCTTGCCGCTGGCAGCGGTGCAGCAGGCGCTTGAAGAACAGAACGCTGTGTCCACGGCGGGTTTCTTCGAAACCAGCAGCGAGCGCTTGCAGCTTCGGGTCTCCGGGAATTTTCAGACGGTCGAGGAGATCAGGAACTTCCCGATCCGCGTGGGTGACCGCACGTTCCGTATCTCTGACGTCGCCAACGTACGTCGTGGTTTCAACGATCCGCCGGCGCCGCGCATGCGTTTTATGGGCGAAGACGCTCTCGGCCTGGCGGTGGCGATGAGGGACGGTGGTGACATTCTGGTGTTGGGCAAGGCGCTGGAGGGCGAGTTCGACCGCATCCAGAAAAACCTCCCGGCCGGCATGCAGTTGCGCAAGGTTTCCGATCAGCCGGCAGCGGTGAAAACCGGGGTTGGCGAGTTCGTGCAGGTGCTGGTGGAGGCGCTGGCCATCGTGTTGCTGGTGAGCTTCTTTTCCCTCGGCGTGCGCACCGGCATGGTGGTGGCGCTGGCGATTCCGCTGGTGTTGGCGATGACCTTCGCCACCATGTATTACCTGGGTATCGGCCTGCACAAGATTTCCCTCGGCGCGCTGGTGTTGGCGCTGGGTCTGCTGGTGGACGACGCGATCATCGCCGTGGAAATGATGGCGATCAAAATGGAGCAGGGCTTCGACCGGATCAAAGCGGCCAGCTATGCCTGGACCAGCACCGCGTTCCCGATGCTCACCGGCACGCTGATTACCGCCGCCGGTTTCCTGCCGATTGCCACGGCGCAGTCGAGTACCGGTGAATACACACGATCGATCTTCGAGGTGGTCACCATCGCATTGCTGGCTTCATGGGTGGCCGCCGTGGTGTTTGTGCCGTACCTGGGGGAGAAGCTCCTGCCGGACCTGGCAAAAATCCACGCTGCCAAACACGGCGCCGGTCAACCCGACCCGTACGGCACGCCGTTCTATCAGCGCGTGCGGCGTTTGGTGCAGTGGTGTGTGCACTGGCGCAAAACCGTTATTGCCCTGACCGTGTTGTTGTTCATCGGCTCCATCGTGCTGTTCAAGTTTGTGCCGCAGCAGTTCTTCCCGGCTTCGGGACGAATGGAATTGATGGTCGACCTGAAGCTGGCCGAAGGCGCATCGCTGAGCAACACCGCCGAGGAGGTCAAGCGCTTTGAAGCGCTACTCAAGGACAAGGCCGGGATCGACAATTACGTGGCCTACGTCGGCACCGGTTCACCGCGTTTTTACCTGCCGCTGGATCAGCAATTGCCGGCGGCGAGCTTCGCCCAAATTGTGGTGTTGGCGAAAACCATCGAGGATCGCGAAACCCTGCGCACCTGGTTGATCGCCACCCTGAACGAGCAGTTCCCGGCCCTGCGCTCGCGGGTCACCCGCCTGGAAAACGGCCCGCCCGTGGGCTACCCGGTGCAGTTCCGGGTGACCGGTGAACACATCGAGGAAGTCCGAGCGCTGGCCCGCAAGGTGGCGGCCAAGGTTCGCGAGAATCCGCATGTGGTCAACGTGCACCTGGATTGGGAAGAACCGAGCAAAGTGGTTTACCTGAACATCGATCAGGACCGCGCGCGGGCGCTGGGCGTGAGCACGGCAAACCTGTCGAAGTTCCTGCAAAGCTCTCTGTCCGGTTCTAGCGTGAGCCAATACCGCGAAGACAACGAGTTGATCGAGATCCTGTTGCGCGGCACCTTGCATGAGCGCACTGAGCTGTCGTTGCTGCCGAGCCTGGCGGTGCCGACCGATAACGGTCGCAGCGTCGCGCTGTCGCAGATCGCGACCCTGGAGTACGGCTTCGAAGAGGGCATCATCTGGCACCGTAACCGTCTGCCCAACGTGACGGTTCGCGCCGATATCTATGACAAGCAGCAACCGGCGACGCTGGTTCAGCAAATCCTGCCGACCCTTGATCCGATCCGGGCTGAATTGCCGGATGGTTACCTGCTGGAGGTCGGCGGCACGGTGGAGGACTCTACGCGGGGGCAGAACTCGGTGAAGGCCGGCGTGCCGTTGTTCATTGTGGTGGTGCTGACCTTGTTGATGTTGCAACTGCGCAGTTTTTCGCGCACGGCGATGGTGTTTTTGACGGCACCGTTGGGGCTGATCGGGGTGACACTGTTTTTGTTGGTGTTCCGTCAGCCGTTCGGGTTTGTCGCGATGCTGGGGACGATCGCGTTGTCGGGGATGATCATGCGTAACTCGGTGATTCTGGTGGATCAGATCGAGCAGGACATCCGGGCCGGGTTGAAGCCGTGGCAGGCGATTATCGAGGCGACGGTGCGGCGGTTCCGGCCGATTGTGTTGACGGCGCTGGCGGCTGTTCTGGCGATGATTCCGTTGTCACGCAGTGTGTTCTTTGGGCCGATGGCGGTGGCGATCATGGGGGGGTTGATTGTGGCTACGGCGTTGACACTGCTGTTTTTGCCTGCCCTTTATGCTGCCTGGTTTCGGGTTCGCGAAGAGTCGGTTTGACCTTGGCGGCCTTCGGGCCGACCAGGTTCTTGGGTGGCTGTGTACATATCCATTGCGGCGGTAACGGCGGCTTTTGGTTCCGCTCTTACAGCGGGTCACTTTTGGCAAACGCCCCAAAAGTAACCAAAAGGTCTCGCCCCGAGCGTCCGGCCCCTCGCTGGGGCTCGGCGTTCCTTCGCTCCGGTATTCATCCGGGGGCATTGCCCTCCGGTCGGCTTCGCTTCGACCTCCATGCAATGTGTTCGACTGCGTCGAACGGCGCTGCGCGCCAGTCCCCGGATGAACACCTCCACTCAGCCTCCCGAGGGGGGCGGGTGGATCAAGATCAAGGGCTGCAGGCGAGCTAACGCTCGGCCTGATGAGTGGTTAAAAGCGAAGGCGGCCTGACAGCCGACCCGATTCTTCAAATGCACACAGTCCCTTGTAGGAGCTGGCTTGCCAGCGAAAGCGGCCTGCCAGCCAACCCGATTCTTCAAATGCACACAGTCCCCTGTAGGAGCTGGCTTGCCAGCGAAAGCGGCCTGCCAGCCAACCAATCTCACGAACCTGCACATACCAGCAGGCCTCCATTGTTCCTACATCAATCTCGGCCCCGTCTGATATTGAGCCTAAAAACCGTTGGTGCTGTACTCAAAGCCCGGTTTCACCCATGTTTGAGACAGCACCATGACAAACCCACCCACATTGAGAGGACGGTCCGATCCAGTGTTTGATCGGCTGTAGCGGTCTCCTCACAAGGAACGCCTTTCGCAATACCTCGCTTTGCTCAAGCCTTTGGGCGATCAGGGGCGTTATCTGCCATTCGATTCATTGCGCTACCGCTGAGCGCCCGGTCTGGATTCGAACCTGTGCTGGGCCTTGGTCAAGAAAGCGCGGGCGGCACAGTATTCGAACCTTTTGCTTTTGGGTGGACGCCGCAAGCGCAAAAAGCCATTTCCGTGGTAGATCGCCAGGCGACAACCGCAGTGCTGGAGTACATGACCGGCCAGATTGGCGAGCGCGCTCATTTCAGCTATTTGCTCAATGACCTGATCGAAGACCAGGCCATCAGCAGCAGCCACACTCAATGGACTGGTCGCGTTGAAGCTGTTCGAGAAGCGCAAGATGGGGCGCGAATGGGTGTTCTTTCTAAGGCCCGTTTCGGCAGCCTGAACCTCGTGGAAGCAAGACTGCTCCCACAGGTTTTGTGTTGCAGCCTAGAGCGTACCAAACACCTTCTTCGCCAAACGGGTCGCCGCAGCCGCCGGGTTCTGGCGCAGGGTTTCTTCCTGTTTGCCGATCATCTCGAACAAGCCATTCAACGCCTGCTCGGTGACGTAGTTCTCGACGTTGGCATTCTTCGCATCGATAACACCCATGGTCGCTGCCTGTCCGGCGAATGAGTTGTACTGCTGGGCCAGGCCAACCTTGTCGGTGGCTTGCTTGACGATCGGCAGGAACCTGGTGCGGATCTGTTCGCGGCTGGTCTTGTTGAGGTATTGGGTGGCCGAGTCGTTGCCGCCACTGAGGATGCCCTTGGCATCTTCCACGGTCATTTTCTTCACGGCATCGACGAGGATAGGCTGGGCCTGGGTCACCGCGGTTTCCGCCGCTTTGTTCATGCTGGCTTCCAGTTCGTCGACCTGATCGCCCATGCCGAACTGTTTCATTTTGCTGGCGACCTTGCCCAGCTTGCCCGGCAGTCCGATTTTCACCTCGGGGTTGTTGCTGAAACCGCCTGGCGTGCCGAGTTGTTTCACGGCCAGTTGCGCGCCTTGGGTCAATGCATCCTTGAGTCCGCCAGTGGCGTCTTTCTGCGACAGGTCGCTGAGGGATAGTGCCAGAGCGCTGGCAGAGATCATCAAGCCTGCGCACAGGCCGGCGAAGCGGAGGGTAGGGCGAAACATGGAAACTTCCTTATGCGAAAAAGACACTCAGCGCGCCGGGTCGACACGGACCTTCAGCGGCTGTGGATCGGTGCCGTCCAGGCGTACGGCGTGATTCTCGGTGGTAATGAACATCAGTTTGCCGTCGACTTCGATGCGCGCGCTGACCGAGTAACGGTGGTTGGGCTCTACCTTCAGGGGGTCATAGCTAAGATGGAAGGCCAGTGGCACCTGTCCCTTGACCGGGCCGCGCTGCTCGTTGATGACTTTCGCCGGCGCATCGGCCAATGAAATGTCTTGCAGGCTGACGCTCAGCACCGCGGTTGGCGGCAGGGCGATGCGTTGCAGGTAGAAGACTTCGCCATTGAGGCTGGCGGTAGGGGCTTGTTGCATGGATTGGCAAGCGCTCAGTAAAGCGGTTAGACCAAGCAGGGAGAGTTTTTTCATAAGGCGGATCCTTGTCATTGGCGCCCGAAGCGGACAGGCGCCAACGACAATTTAGCGGATTTCGCCGGCAATATCCCCTTGGCAATTTTTGCATCCTACCCAGGAGTGGATTCGCCAATGATTCGAGCGAGTATCAAACGATTTACTGAGCGAGTTGTTTAGGGTTCTTGTCGTTGATGGGGTGTAGACGTCGATACATGAAATGTCTTGGTAGTTGTTTACTATTTCAATGTTTTTTAGTTAAACAATGAATACAGGTTTTAGGTAGATGTCTTCGTGATGACGGCTGCCATATTGGAAATCAATTGCGAGAAGCTCATCTGCCTTGGCAAGAAGCGTCCCGTCGGGAAGAAAAACTTCTGCAATAACTCGATATGTTTCGACTGGGCTTTCACCGGAGTCGCGCTCAACAGCAAACTCAAATTCCCACCACTTATGATTCAGTGAGTTTTCTGCGTGTGTATGGATGAGTATGGATTTGTTGTCACTGAGGTGTTTGTAAAGACTGGTCTTTGTGGTGTAGTCCGATTGTATGCCGTACGGGGTTTTGCTGAAGAGAACCATTCCGGAAATGTACTTGTTCATCTAATTATCCTTTTAGTTGAGCCTGAAACAGGCATCCAGGATGCTAACTGAACATTGAGGTCTGGTTTTCGCAGAAATACTTCCTTGTATTTCTGCCTGGTAAGTTAAGTTGTTTTTATGTGCTCGGCGGATTGCGCTCGGCCGCGCTTTCATTGCCGTGTAACGCTACCTGACGAATCGACAAACGAATCTCTGCCGGCAACACCCGCTTGGCCGCGCCTTCGGCCAATTCACCGAGCAACTCGTGGTAGCTCAGCTTGCCCGCTTCATCGCGCTTGAGCACGTCGAGGTCGAGCAGGGTCTGGATGAAGTGACGGAACAGGCTCTTGTCGAAGAACTCCGGGGCGTTCAGGCCGTGCAGGATCGACAGGCGCTGGGCCATGACCGTGCACAGGTCTTCCAGCTCTTCGGCGCTGATGTTGTTCTGGCCGCTGTTGAGCAGCAGGGACACGGTCATGTAGAAGCGTTGCAGGGTCTGGGCGATGCTCTTCGACAGCAGTGTCAGCAGCACGAAATGCCGCGAACTTGGCGCCGGGCGCAGGTACACGTCGTTTTCGAAACGCAGCAGGCCTTGCTCGACGAAGGCTTCCAGCCATTGGTCGACCACCCCGTCCAGCTCCTCCAGCGACCAGCGGATGAACAGCTCCGCTTGCAGGTACGGGTACAGGGCGCGGGTGTAGCGCAGGATCTGCTCGCGATTCATCCGCGAGGCGCTCTGGAAGAAGCTCGCCAGCAACGCCGGCAGGGCGAAGATGTGCAACACGTTGTTGCGGTAGTAGGTCATCAGGACGGCGTTTTGCTCGTCCAGGTACAGGATTTTGCCCAGCGCATCGCTCTGTTCGGACAGCAGGTCCATGTCCTTCACGTGTTCGATCAGCGCGCGGCCGTCACCTTCGGGCAGGGTGGTGTGCGGCGAGTACGGGACCTTGCGCAGCAGCGCCAGGTACAGGTCCAGCACCCGCGCCATGGCGCGATCATCCAGGGCCAGGCGGCTGGTGGACAGCAGCGCCAGCGCAACGAGGTTCACCGGGTTGATCGCTGCCGCTTCGTTCAGATGCCGGGCGACTTTTTCGCCGAGACGGTTGGTGGTTTCGTTGAGCCAGGCCGGTCTGAATTGCGGACCAAGTTCCTGTTTGCGCCAGTCCGGCTGTTCGCTGTCGAGGAATTGCGCCAGTTTGATCGGCTCGCCGAAGTTCACCGCGACCTGGCCGAAGCGCTGCTTGAGTGCGCCGATGACTTTGAATATGTCGAAGATCGATTCTTTTTTCTTCGCCGCGCCGCGCAGTTCGCCGAGGTAGGTCCGGCCTTCCAGCACACGCTCGTAACCGATATAGACCGGCACAAACACGATGGGCATGCGCGACGAGCGCAGGAAGCTGCGCAGGGTGATCGCCAGCATCCCGGTCTTCGGTTGCAGCATGCGCCCGGTGCGTGAACGGCCGCCTTCGACGAAATACTCCACCGGGAAACCCTTGGTGAACAGGGTATGCAGGTATTCGTTGAACACCGAGGTGTAGAGCGGGTTGCCCTTGAATGTACGGCGCATGAAGAACGCACCGCCGCGCCGCAGCAGGCCGCCGATCACCGGCATGTTCAGGTTGATGCCGGCGGCGATGTGCGGCGGGGTCAGGCCGTTGCGAAACAACAGGTAGGACAGCAGCAGGTAGTCGATGTGGCTGCGGTGGCACGGCACGTAGATCACTTCATGACCCTGGGCGACCTTCTGCACGCCTTCGATGTGGTTGACCTTGATGCCGTCGTAGATCTTGTTCCAGAACCAGCTCAGCACCACTTCCATGAAGCGGATTGCCGTATAGGTATAGTCCGAGGCGATTTCGTTGCCGTAGCGCAACGCCTGAGCCTTGGCTTTCTCCGGGGAAATATTCTCGCGTTCGGCTTCGTCGAGGATCGCTTGCTTGACCATCGGCTGGTTCAGCAGGCCTTTTACAAGATTGCGCCGGTGGGAAATGTCCGGCCCTATCACCGCGGCTTTCAGGTTGCGAAAGTGCACCCGCAGGATGCGCTGGGCCATGCGCACGGTGCGCTCGTGGCCCTTGTTGTGGTCGATCAGTTCGCGCAGATGAATGGGGGCGGAGAACTGCACGCGGGTCTTGCGCCCCAGCACGATCACGCTCAACAACCGGCGCAAACGCCCGGTCACCGCCCAGCTGTCGGCGAACAAGAGTTTCCACGGGCTGTTTTCGCTGTCCGGCGACTGGCCCCAGAACACGCTGACCGGAATGATCTGCGCGTCTTCGGCGGCGTTTTGGCTCAGGGCGCTGACCAGACGGGTCAAGGACGGCGGTGCGCCGCGCTTGTCCTGGCGGCCGAGCCAGTCCGGGTCCGGCGTCAGGTAGAAGAACGCGGCAGGCTCCAGCAGGTTGCCCACCGATACTGGCAGCACCGGGCGCGGCAGGCCGGCCTTGCTGCATTCGGTGTCGACCACGGCGAGGTCGGTCAGCGACGGGTTTTGCAGGACGTAGAACACCGGACGACTGCGGTCGAGGTCAAGGGTGAACGACGACTGGTTGATCGTCTCCGAGCGGACCCAGAGGTACAACAGTCGGCGCAAGGTGCCAAACACAAGACGGCGGAACGGGGAGCGGGTCATACGGCTTCTGCGTGAGTGAGTAAACCGAGCATTTGCTCGGGAGGCCGACAGTGTGCCGGATTCACCGAAAATCGGCAAAAAAGCAGGCAAGTAAACTCAGTTGAGAGTTTTAACGACTGACTTATACTCGGCGCTCTGTCGCCGTTGCCCTCATGGGACCGGTCTGCGCAGGCTGACGTTTCCCGAGGCTTTCCTGCGAAAAGCCCGATCAATAATAAAAAGGGAGTATGAACAAATGGCAACACGCGAAACCGGTAATGTGAAGTGGTTCAACGACGCCAAGGGTTATGGCTTCATTCAGCGTCAGGATGGGGTGGACGTGTTCGTGCACTACCGCGCGATCCGCGGCGAAGGGCACCGCTCGCTGACCGAAGGCCAGCAGGTTGAGTATGCGGTGGTCGAGGGGCAGAAGGGCTTGCAGGCCGAAGACGTCGTCGGATTGTAAGAGGGCCTTGTAGGAGCTGGCTTGCCAGCGAAGGCGGAGTCTCAGGCACACCGCGCTGTGATGATCGCCAGCAAGCCGGCTCCTACAGGTTTAAGTTGTTCGCGGATTACGCGGTTTTCCAGGTGATCTCTTCTTCACCGTCGGCGCTGATGCGAATCCAGCGATCCGCCGTTTCCTCGCCTTCTTCCTCGACCCAGCTACCCGGTGCGCAGCGCACTTCGACGTTCAGCGCGGCAAACGCGGCGCGGGCGCAGGCGATGTCGTCGTCCCATGGGGTCTGGTCGCTTTCCAGGTACAGGCTGTTCCATTTGCCCACGGCTTTGGGCAGCCAGGTCACCGGTACGTTGCCGGCCTTGCATTTGTAGGTCTGGCCTTTCTGGACCCAATCGGTGCACGGGCCCAATGCTGCGCCGAGCCAGGCCGAGACGGCCTTGTGGTCGACGTCGGCGTCTTTCAGGTAAATCTCGATATCCGGTTGGCGCATGGATGTCCTCACTGCGGGTCTGAAAAATCCATTCGCGGATTTAGCCGGTCCCGGGCTCTCGCCCGACACCAAAAGTTTATTGAACAACGAAATAATCGTAGCGCATTGATACGGTGGTCTCGAACGGCTCGGCCTGCTCGATCACCGCTGCACGGCGCTCGGCACTGGCACGCCAGCCGTGGGGCGTCATCGCCAGCAGGTTGGCGCGGTCTTGCGGCTTGTCCAGCGTCAGCTTGAACGTCAGCGTCTCGCTGTGCGCCAGCGCCATGCCTTCTGGCACCAGGTCCAGATGCTTGTCGTCAATGTACTCGCGCACTTCGTCGTACAGCCGCTCACGCAGCTCCATCAGGTGGCCGCTGGTCGGGCCGACTTTCATCAGGCCGCCGCCGACACTCAACAGGCGTTTGGCTTCGTCCCAGTCCAGCGGGCTGAAGACGCTCGCCAGGAACTGGCAGCTGGCGGACGCCAACGGCACCCGCGCCATGCTGGCGATCAACCAGGTCAGGTGCGGGTCGCGTTTGCAGGCGCGTTTGACCGCTTCTTTGGAGATATCCAGCGCGTAGCCTTCGGCATTCGGCAAAGCTTGGGCGATTTGCGCGGTGTAGTAACCCTCGCCACAGCCGATGTCGAGCCAGCGCTGCGGCGCATAACTGGCGGCCAGTTCCGCCAGGCGCTTGGCCACGGGCGCGTAATGGCCGGCGTTCAAGAAGTCGCGGCGAGCCTCGACCATCGCCTGGTTATCCCCAGGGTCGCGGCTGTTCTTGTGCTGCACCGGCAGCAGGTTCAGGTAACCCTGGCGCGCACGGTCGAAACGATGCCCGGCGGGGCAGGCCACGCCGTTGTCCACCGCACTCAGCGGTTCACTGCAAATCGGACACGCGAGCATCAGGCGAGCAACTTGATCAGGGTCTGGTAGTAGATTTCGGTCAGCACGTCGAGGTCGGCTGCCAGCACGCGTTCGTTGACCTGGTGGATGGTCGCGTTGACCGGGCCCAGTTCAACCACTTGCGTGCCCATGGTCGCGATGAAGCGGCCATCGGAGGTGCCACCGCTGGTGGACGCCTTGGTGTCACGGCCGGTAATGTCCTTGATGCTCGACGACACGGCGTCCAGCAACGCGCCCGGTTCGGTCAGGAACGGCAGGCCGGACAGCGCCCAATCGACGTGCCAGTCCAGGCCGTGCTTGTCGAGGATGTCGGCGACGCGTTTTTGCAAGCCTTCGACGGTCGACTCGGTGGAGAAACGGAAGTTGAACACCGCCACCAGGTCACCCGGGATCACGTTGGTCGCACCGGTGCCGGAGTTGACGTTGGAGATCTGGAAACTGGTCGGCGGGAAGAAATCGTTGCCGTGGTCCCAATGCTCGGCGGCCAGTTCAGCCAGGGCCGGGGCGGCGAGGTGGATCGGGTTCTTCGCCAGGTGCGGATAGGCCACGTGGCCTTGAATACCACGCACGGTCAGCTTGGCACCGAGGGAGCCGCGACGGCCGTTCTTGACCACGTCGCCGACCAGGGTGGTGCTCGACGGTTCGCCGACGATGCACCAGTCCATGCGCTCCTTGCGCGCAACCAAGCGCTCGACCACAGCCTTGGTGCCGTGGTGCGCCGGGCCTTCTTCGTCGCTGGTGATCAGGAACGCGACCTTGCCCTTGTGGTTCGGGTAGTCGGCGACAAAGCGCTCGGAAGCGACCGTCATGGCGGCCAGGCTGCCCTTCATGTCGGCAGCGCCACGGCCGCAGAGCATGCCGTGCTCGTCGATCAGTGCGTTGAACGGTTCGATCTGCCAAGCCGCGACCGGGCCGGTCGGCACCACATCGGTATGACCGGCGAAGCACAGCACCGGGCCGTCGTCCTGGCCGTGAGTGGCCCAGAAGTTATCCACATCTTCGATGCGCATCGGCTCCAGGGTAAAACCGGCATCGCCCAGGCGCTGCATCATCTGCTTCTGGCAATCTGCATCGACCGGCGTCACGGATGGACGGCGGATCAGATCGATGGCGAGCTGGAGGGTCGGCGAAAGGTCGGCGTGGGCCGTCATGGAAAACTCCGGAAATCATGAATGTGGGCGCGGACTACTGTAGGAGCAAGCTTGCTCGCGATAGCGGTGTATCAGCCAACATAAACATTGATTGTTACACCGCAATCGCGGGCAAGCCCGCTCCCACAGGTATTGGGGTCGGTTGGCAAACCGTACTCCGCCAAGCCCTGCAAAATGGCGGTTATCTTAAAGCAAAACGGCGACCATTGGCCGCCGTTTAGTGCATCGGTAAAGATTTAGACCGCAGGTGCCGCTTCAGGCTCGGCAGCAGGTTTTGGCAGCGACGACAGGAACGCCATGATCAGCGCCGCCAGGTACGGCAAGGACTGCACCAGCAGCATGGTCACCCAGAAGCGCATGTCGTTGCTCGGCATGCCGTTCACCAGGAAGATCCCCAGCGCCGCGCTCCACAGCAGCAGCATGATGAACATCTCTTCCCGCGCTTCCGAGATCGCCACCCAGAAGCCGTGGTTGTCGGCGTTTTTCGGCGTGCGGAAGAACGGAATGCTGCTGGTGAAAAAGCCGTACAGCACCGCTTTGGCGATGGTGTGGGACAACGCCAGACCGGCCAGCGCTGCGCAGAACGCGTCCTTCAAATTCACGCCAACCGCACGACGGTAGAGGAAAATGATCTTGGCGACCTTGAACACGAACAGCGCCAGTGGCGGGATCGCGAAAATCAGCAGCGGCGGATCGACCCGTTGCGGCACGATGATCATCGCCGCCGACCACAACAGCGCGCCGACGGTGAAGAAGATGTTCATGCCGTCCGCCACCCATGGCAACCAGCCCGCGAGGAAGTGGTAACGCTGGCCGCGGGTCAGCTCGGTGTCCTTGCCGCGCAGCAGGCTGGCGGTGTGACGCTTGATGATCTGGATCGCACCGTAGGCCCAGCGAAAACGCTGTTTCTTGAAGTCGATGAAGGTATCGGGCATCAGGCCCTTGCCGTAGCTGGTGTGGTAATACGCCGCCGACAAGCCTTTCTCGAACACCCGCAGGCCAAGCTCGGCGTCTTCACAGATGCACCAGTCGGCCCAGCCCAGTTCTTCGAGCACCGAGCGGCGGGTCATGGTCATGGTGCCGTGCTGGATGATCGCGTCACGGTCGTTACGGGTGACCATGCCGATGTGGAAGAAGCCTTTGTACTCCGCGTAGCAAAGCTTCTTGAAGGTGCTTTCGTTCTGATCGCGGTAGTCCTGCGGCGACTGCACCACGGCGATTTTCGGGTCGGCGAAATGCGGCACCATGTGTTTGAGCCAGTTGCGGTCGACGCAGTAGTCCGAGTCGATCACCGCGATGACTTCGGCATCCTTGGCGGTGTGCGGAATCAGGTAGTTCAGCGCGCCGCCCTTGAAACCGGCCAGTGGTGCGACGTGGAAGAATTTGAAGCGCGGCCCGAGGGTCGCGCAGTAGTCGCGCACCGGCTCCCAGACCGCCGGGTCCTTGGTGTTGTTGTCGATGATCAGGACTTCGAAGTCCGGATAGTCGAGGTTGGCCAGGGCGTTGAGGGTCTGTTTGACCATCTCCGGCGGCTCGTTGTAGCAAGGCACGTGAATCGACACTTTCGGGCGGTAGCTCGAATCGCCCTCGACCGGCAGGAACTCGCGGCGGCGCTTGTGCACCCACACCGCCTCGGCCAGTTCATGGGCTTCGGTCAGCAACACGATAAACACCCCGAGCGCACCGAGGGCGAGCAAGAAGCCCACCGTCAGGCTGAACCAGGTGCTGTATTGCTGGCTGTAGTCGTAGCCGATCCACACCAGCACCGAACCGCACAGGAACGCAATGAAGGTCAGGAAGGTCCGGCCACGCTGGCGCAGGGCCGAGCCGTCGATCATCAGCAGGGTCAGCGACAACAGCGCCAACACCACTGAACCAATGGCCAACACCCGCCATTGCGGAATCGCCACCACCGGGCCTTCGAAGTTGAATTTCTGTTGGCGGGCAGCGTTGAACACGCCCCAGTAGGCGCCCACGGAACCTTCGTCGCTGGCCTTCCACGGCTGGTCAAATGCTTCGATCACGAAGTAGTTGAAGCCCTGGCGGTTGAGCTTGTTGACCAGGTTGCGCAGGTAGATTGCCTGGTCGGCCGGCGACGCATCGGCGCCACCGCGCATGCGGCCGTTGCTCGGCCAGCCCACTTCGGACAGCAGCAGCGGCTTTTTCGGGAACATTTTTTTCAGGTCGCGGGCACGGTCCAGAACGAACTGCTGTGCCTTGTCCACAGGGATAAATTCCCAATACGGGAGGACGTGCGCGGCGATCAGGTCGACGTGCTTGGCCAGTTCCGGGTGTTCTTCCCAGACGTGCCACTGCTCGGACGTGGTCACCGGCACCTTCACGGCGGCGCGAACACGGTCGAGTATCACGCTCAGGTCGGCAGCGGTGATTTCCTTGCGGAAAATCGCTTCGTTACCGACCACCACACGCACCACGCTACGCGAGGTGTTGGCCAGCTCAATGGCACGCTGGATTTCCCGCTCGTTGCGTTCCTGGTCCGGGCTGATCCAGATCCCCAAGGTCACGCGCAGGCCGAACTCTTCAGCGAGTTTCGGGATGTCTTGCAGGCTGCCATCGACCGAGTAGATGCGGATGTTGTCCGTCAGCTTGCTCATGATCTCCAGGTCGCGACGCATTTCATCGTCGGTCGGGTACTGGTCTTTCTGCGGGAACTGGCCCTGCTGGAATGGCGAGTACGAGAAACCGGAGATCTGTTCCGGCCAGTTGGGGGCGGTGACCGGGCGGTTGATCAGCGCCCAGAAGCCGGTAAACAAGGCTGCAATGGCGAGCACCACGACCAGGTTGAGTCCAAATTTACGCGATGACATAGCTATTTCGGGTTCCAAAGGCTGTGGAACGGGGAACGGTCGGCGGCCGCAAAGGGGCGCGCATCCTACACCGGCGGTTCTCTGACCGTACAGCAGACAGGGAAATGCCGGACGTTGGGCAATCCAAGTTGCGTTAAGTTCTTTCGTTAGAGCTTGTAGGGCGAATCTTTGTTCGATGGGGTTTATTGGAAGAAATCCGTTTGTAGCGCAATGATGCTCTTGGTCGCCGACGGCCCTATAATGCGCGCCGGTTTTTGAGGTATTGGTCATGAGTACAGAAGATCCGCGGTTTGCCGGTATCGCCCGCTTGTATGGCATCGAAGGCCTTGAGCGCCTGAAGGCGGCCCACGTGGCGATCGTCGGCGTCGGTGGCGTTGGCTCCTGGGCGGCGGAAGCCATGGCCCGTTGTGGCGTGGGCGAAATTTCGTTGTTCGACCTGGACGACGTCTGCGTCAGCAACGCCAACCGCCAGTTGCACGCGCTGGACAGCACCGTGGGCAAGCCCAAGGTCGAGGTGATGGCCGAGCGCCTGCGCGGGATCAACCCCGATTGCACGGTGCATGCGGTGCCGGACTTCGTCACCCGCGACACCATGGCCGAGTACATTACGCCAAACATCGACTGCGTGATCGACTGCATCGACAGCGTCAACGCCAAGGCTGCTCTGATCGCCTGGTGCAAGCGTCGCAAGATCCAGATCATCACTACTGGCGGCGCGGGCGGGCAGATTGACCCGACATTGATCCAGGTCTGCGACCTTAATCGCACGTTCAATGATCCATTGGCTTCGAAGGTGCGCTCGACCTTGCGCCGCGACTACGGCTTCTCACGCACGGTGACCCGTCATTACAGCGTGCCGTGCGTGTTTTCCACCGAACAACTGCGCTACCCGAAACCGGATGGCAGCATTTGCCTGCAGAAAAGTTTTGTCGGTGATGGCGTGAAGCTCGACTGCGCCGGCGGGTTTGGCGCGGTGATGATGGTGACGGCGACCTTCGGCATGGTCGCGGCGACCAAGGCCGTGGATAAAATCGTCGCGGGTGTGCGGCGGCCGGCGGAGCGGGTCAAACCGCAGGTCTGATCTGTAAGGTTGATGGCCCCATCGCGAGCAGGCTCGCTCCCACATTGGAATGCGTTCCCCTGTAGGAGCGAGCCTGCTCGCGATGGGCTGCGAAGCAGCCCCTTTATTGAGCCAACTCCCGCATTCGCTGAAGCACCGCATTCAAACCATTACTGCGCGACTGCGACAACTGCCGCCCCAGCCCTAACTGATTGAACCAGTCCGGCAAATCCACCTGCTGCAACTCAGTCGCCGACAACCCGTTGACTCGCGCCAGCAACAACGCCACCAAGCCGCGAATCAATCGCGCATCGCTGTTGGCGTTGAACTGCCAATGACCATCGCGCAATTCACCCACCAACCACACCTGGCTTTCGCAGCCGTGCACCCGGTTGGCTTCAATTTTTTGCGCATCACTCAAGGCCTGCAGGCGCTCGCCCCATTGCATCAACAGGCGTGCGCGTTGCTCCCAACCCGCGGCGTTTTGAAAGACGTCCAGCGCTGTCACGGCATCGGCAGGCAGGTTCATCGCAACAACTCCAGCGCCTGGTCCAGGGCGGCAAAGAACCGCTCCAGGTCCTCGGAGTCGTTGTACAGCGCCAACGACACCCGAATCGCCCCGGCCAGTTCGAAGCGCTTGAGCAGCGGCATCGCGCAGTGATGGCCGGCCCGCACCGCGATCCCTTGCTCGGTCAGCAAATGCGCGAGATCGGCGTTATGCACCCCCTCGACGATAAAACTGGCCAACGCCACTTGCGGCTTGCCGAGCAGGCGAACGCCGATGCGTGTTTCAAGCCCATTGAGCAAACAGGCATGCAGCGCCGCTTCATGGGAGGACACGGCGTCCTGGTCGAGCCCGGCAAGGTAGTCCAGCGTCGCGCCGAGGCCAATTACGCTGGCAATCGGCGGCGTCCCGGCTTCAAGCCCCAGCGGTGCGGGTCGAAAGCGTGCGTCGTGATAATTGGCGTCGAGCACCATTTCACCGCCGAATTGCCACGGGTTCAGTTGTTGTAGCGCGGCATGGCGTGCGAACAGCACGCCGAGGCCGTCCGGGCCGTAGAGCTTATGGCTGGAAAACGCATAGAAGTCGCAACCCAGCGCTTGCACGTCGTGGCGTCCGTGGACCACGCCCTGGGCGCCGTCGATCACGGTCAGTGCGCCGTGCGCCTTGGCCATTGCCAGCAATGGCGGCAGCGGCTGCCAAGCGCCTATCACGTTGGACAACTGGCTGACCGCCAACAGGCGCGTGCGTGGCCCGATCAGGTCTGCGGCGGTTGCCAGGTCGATCACGCCGTCGGCATCCAGCGGCAGGATCACCAGTTTCAGGTCGCGACGCTGCGCCAGTTGCTGCCACGGCAGCAGGTTGGCGTGATGCTCCAGGGCGCTGATGACAATCTCGTCGCCCGGATTGAAAAGATGCTCCAGGCCATAGGCCAGGAGGTTCAGCGCGGAGGTCGCACCATGGGTGAAGATGATTTGCCCGCAGTCTCCCACATTGAGCCATTGCGCGACTTTGCGGCGGCTGTCTTCGAACGCTTGGGTGGCGTGGGCGCCGGGCAAGTGTTGCGCGCGATGCACATTGGCCGCGCCATTGGCGTAGTAATGCGCCAGGGCATCGAGCAGGGCTTGGGGTTTTTGCGTGGTGGCGGCGTTGTCCAGATAGGTCTGGTCTTGCCGTTGCAGGGCGGCGATGGCCGGAAAGTCGGCACGCCAGGGGGAGAGAATCATCATGCTATCGGGCCCTGGTGAGGGTACGCCGTACCCCTGTAGGAGCGAGCTTGCTCGCTCCTACACAGGTGGTCGTGCGGCGCTTAGTTGTGAGCGTGCAGCGCTTCGTTCAACTCGATGGCCGATTTGTGGGTTTTGCATTCCACGGCACCGGTCTCGGAGTTGCGACGGAACAGCAGGTCAGTCTGGCCGGCCAGTTCACGGGCCTTGACCACTTTGACCAGGTTGTTGTTCTCGTCCAGCAGCGCGACCTTGGTACCGGCGGTCACGTACAGGCCCGACTCGACGGTGTTGCGGTCGCCCAAGGGGATACCGATACCGGCGTTGGCGCCAATCAGGCAGCCTTCGCCCACCTTGATCACGATGTTGCCGCCACCCGACAGGGTGCCCATGGTCGAGCAGCCGCCGCCCAGGTCCGAACCCTTGCCGACGAACACGCCAGCGGAGACGCGGCCTTCGATCATGCCCGGGCCTTCGGTACCGGCGTTGAAGTTGATAAAGCCTTCGTGCATCACGGTGGTGCCTTCGCCGACATAAGCGCCCAGACGCAGACGTGCAGCATCTGCGATACGCACGCCGGCCGGGACCACGTAGTCGGTCATTTTCGGGAATTTGTCCACCGAGAACACTTCCAGCAATTCGCCGCGCAGGCGCGCCTCGAGTTGCAGCTCGGCCAATTCGCTCAGGTCGACCGCGCCCTGGCTGGTCCACGCCACATTTGGCAGCAACGGGAAAATCCCGGCCAGGTTCAGGCCGTGTGGCTTGACCAGGCGATGGCTCAACAGGTGCAGCTTGAGGTAGGCCTCAGGGGTCGACGACAGCTGGGTGTCTTCGGCCAGCAGGGTAGCGACCAGCGGCTTGTGGCTTTCGGCCAGGCGGGTCAGCAGCGCAGCCTGGGCAGCGTCGACGCCCTTGAGCGCTTCGGCCAATTGCGAAGCCTGGGCGGTCGTGAAGGTGATGGCCTGATTGCCCTCGGTGTAGCCCAGGATCGGAGCGATGGCGGCGACGACCTCAGACGATGGCTTGAGCACCGGAGCGGCGTAGAACACTTCCAGCCAGGTGCCTTGACGGTTTTGAGTGCCGACGCCGAAGGCCAGGCTGAACAGGGTAGTAGACATGTTGATACCTCTAACAAAATGGAACGGGCTGCTTACTTGAGCGCGGCCGCGTAGATATCTGGCTTGAAGCCAATCAGGGTTCGGTCACCGAGATCGAGCACCGGGCGCTTGATCATCGAGGGTTGTGCGAGCATCAGTTCGATGGCTTTCGACTGGTCGAGATCGGCTTTGCGTTCGTCTTCGAGTTTGCGAAAGGTCGTGCCTGCACGGTTCAACACCACTTCCCAGCCGTGCTCGTTGCACCATTGGGTCAGGTGTTCACGGTCGATACCGACCGCTTTGTAGTCATGGAAGTCATAGCTGACAGCGTGTTCATCGAGCCAGGTGCGCGCCTTTTTCATGGTGTCGCAGGCTTTGATGCCGAAAAGGTGCAACGTTTTGCTTGAAGCGGTCAAGGAATTGCCCCCTTTGCAGGTGCTGGATATAAAAGGTGACGGATTATGCCATGACCGGACGGTTTCGCGGTGCCTGAGGTCGATTTCCAACTGCAAAACCTGTAGGCGCCAGCCTGCTGGCGATAGCGTCAGATCAGTCGACATCTGTATCGAATTTGCCGCTGCCATCGCCAGCAGGCTGGCTCCTACAAGGAGGGTGCGACATAGGTACAACGGTCAGACGCATCCTAAGCGGCTAATATGGCAGTTCAACGCTGTCGATTGTCTGAGATTTCCGCTTTATGCAAACCGCCTACACCGTCTTGATCCTGTTGATGCTGGTTGGCGTTTCGCGCCTGATCGGGCGGGTGATCCCTTTGCCGTTGCCACTGGTGCAAATCGCCGCCGGGGCCTTGCTGGCTTGGCCGACGCTGGGTTTGCATGTGGCTTTGGATCCGGAGCTGTTCCTGTTTCTGTTCCTGCCGCCGCTGTTGTTCTCCGACGGCTGGCGCATGCCCAAGCGGGAGTTCTGGCACCTGCGCGGCCCGATCCTGACGCTTGCGGTCGGCTTGGTGCTGTTCACGGTGGTGGGTGCGGGCTATTTCATTCATTGGCTACTACCGAGTGTGCCGCTACCGGTGGCGTTTGCCTTGGGGGCCGTGCTGTCGCCGACGGATGCTGTGGCGGTGTCGGCCATCGCCCGCAATCGGCTGCCCACGCCGTTGATGCACATCCTGCAGGGCGAGGCGCTGATGAACGACGCCTCGGGCCTGGTGACGTTCAAGTTCGCGCTGGTGGCGGCGGTGACCGGCGTGTTCTCCCTGGCCAATGCCAGCCTGGCGTTCGTGCTGGTCGCATTGGGTGGTCTGGCCGTCGGGGTTGCCCTGAGCTGGCTGGTGGGTCGTCTGCGGGCGTGGATGATCGCGCGGGGCTGGGATGATCCGGCGACACACGTGGTATTCATGTTGTTGCTGCCGTTTGCGGCCTATGTGCTGGCCGAGCGCATCGAAGTGTCCGGCATCCTGTCGGCGGTGGCGGCGGGGATGATGCAGAGCTGGCTCGACCTGTTGCCGCGCCAAACCAACACGCGTTTGCTCAATCGCAGCGTCTGGTCACTGCTGGAGTTCGCCTTCAACGGCTTGATCTTCCTGCTGTTGGGGTTGCAGTTGCCGGACATCGTCAAGGCGGTGGCCAGCCACGAAACCTCGCTCTGGCCAACGCTGCTGTATCGCGGGCTGGATGTGGTGGCGATTTTCCTGGTATTGCTGGCCTTGCGCTTCGTCTGGGTGCAGAGCATCTGGCGCTTGTCGGTGTTGCTGCGGCGCTTACGCGGCAAAGGTGAAGTGACCCGCGTACCGACCGCGCGATCCTGTTGGTTGCTGACCGTCGGCGGTGTGCGCGGGGCCGTGACACTGGCAGGTGTGATGTCGGTGCCGATGCTCATGGGCGCCAGCGCGTTTCCCGAGCGTGACTTGCTGATCTTTATTGCCGCAGGCGTCATTCTGCTGTCGTTGATTGCGGCCTGCATCGCGCTGCCCTTGCTGCTGCGGGGCATCGAAGCCAGCCCCGACGACAAGCGGCGCAGCGAAGTGCGAGACGCCTGGCGCAAGACCGCCGAAGCGGCGATTCATGCCCTCGAGACGGAAGAGGTCAACCCACAAGATGCTGCCCAGTCCGCGTTGGCTGCCGAGCTCAAGGCGCGGATCATGTCCGAGTACCGGCATCAGTTGGAGGTGTTCAACGATTCTGCCGAAGCCCAGGCCCTGGCCTTTCAGATGGATTTGCTGGAGCGACGCTTGCGTTTGAAGGCGCTGCGGGCGCAGCGCCTGGAGTTGTACAGCCTCAGTCGTCATCACCAGATTGGTGATGACGTGTTGCGTGAGGTGTTGGGGGAACTGGATTTGAGTGAGGCCAAGCTGGGTCAGATCAAGTAACTCAAGACGATTGGTTTTGTGGGATTGGAGGATAAACCTGGGTCATGAAAGCCTTGTCCTGTTCACTGAGTACCAGGTTCAAGTCAATCTTGAAGTCGCCCTCGGTCCAATCCTGACGGACGCGATAGTGCATGATCGACAATGGATCGTAGGGCGAGTAGTTGACCTCGCTGGCGTCGAGACGATTGAAGTAGCGGTTGTCAACGACGCTTCGTGCATAATCGCCTTCTTCAGCATCCTCATCTACGTCATGGGCCGCATAGACTGCTTGTTTGTTCCACGGGATATTGGCTTGTGGATGCAAGTGTTCATGTTCGGCGCCTAAGGCATGTCCAAATTCGTGCATGACGTTGGCAGCAAAAAACTGAGGCATATTCAAGTCTGGTGACAGTGCCATGGTCGGGCCTTCTTCCACTAACAGGGCGTTGGTGCCGATATAAGAAAAATATACACCTGGCTCGCTGGCAATTCGGATATCTCCTTGTTCACCCTCAACGAAATTGAACGTCACACTTATATGTGGCAGCCAATGGCGGGCAGCAGCCTTGACGGCATCCTTGAAGGCTTGATCGCCACTTAAAAAGGCAATGCGCAACGTACGACCCGGAGCCCAGAAGTTTGTGTGCTTGAGAACTGCCCGCTTTTTTCGGCTCGATGCCGAAGCATGGCCGTTCATTGGGTTCTCGGTGATAGCCACTTCGTACGACGCATTGATGTCGGCTGGTTGTATTACAGTGCAGGTTTTATTGGCATTCATAAATAACTATCCATGTTATTGGTGTTTTGTAGTGTGTTGGGTAGTCAAGTTATTGAATATTTTTTACGGGGTAAAGTTTGGTGGTTCAGGAATGTGTTGCTGGTTTTGTTTTGTTTTTTTCGTCAACTAAAGATCGAAATTAACAAACGAAATCGAGACTGAAAGTTGTGGTGGGTGTGCGGCAGCTGCAACAAGCAACTTGAATCGAAAATTTCCGTGCCAGATTGCCTGGCACGGGAGTTGAGGTATTACTTTTGACGAGAAATAAAATCGCGCATACGTTCGGCAGCCTCAACGCACTCCGCCAGCGGCGCAACCAATGCCATGCGCACGCGTCCGGCGCCCGGGTTGGTTCCATCCACGTCTCGCGACAGATAAGAGCCCGGCACCACGGTTACATGTTCCTGCTCGAACAGGTCGCGGCAGAAGGCAGCGTCGTCACCGGCCACATTCGGCCACAGGTAGAAGCTGCCATCCGGGCGCTGCACGTCCATAACCGGGCTGAGGATCTCAAGTATCGCATCGAACTTCTCGCGGTAGAGTGCACGGTTTGCGCGTACATGCACTTCGTCATTCCACGCGGCAACGCTGGCCAGTTGGGTTTGAACCGGCATCGCGCAGCCGTGGTAGGTGCGATAGAGCAGGAAGCCCTTGAGGATGTCTGCGTCGCCGGCGACAAACCCCGAGCGCAGGCCTGGCAGGTTTGAGCGCTTGGACAGGCTGTGGAACACCACGCAACGCTTGAAGTCCTTGCGACCCAGTTCCGCGCAGGCGCTGAGCAGGCCGGGGGGCGGGGTTTGTTCGTCGAAGTACAATTCGCTGTAGCACTCGTCCGCGGCGATCACGAAGTCGTATTCATCGGCCAGGGCGATCAGCTTTTTCAGGGTTTCCAGCGGGATCAAGGCACCGGTCGGGTTGCCCGGCGAGCACAGGAACAAGATCTGGCAGCGTTTCCAGATGTCCGGCGAGACGGCGTCGAAATCCGGATTGAAACCGTTTTCGTCCAGGCACGGCAGGTAATGCGGCTTGGCTCCGGCAAGGAACGCGGCGCCTTCATAGATCTGATAGAACGGGTTCGGGCTGACCACCAGCGCGTCGTCGCCGCGGTTGACCACGGTCTGGGTGAAGGCGAACAGCGCTTCGCGGGTGCCGTTGACCGGCAGCACGTTGCGCGCCGGGTCGATCCAGCCTTTGGGAACATCAAAGCGACGCTCGCACCAGGCCGCGATGGCTTCGCGCAACTCCGGGATGCCGAGGGTGGTCGGGTACACCGCCATTTTTTCCAGATTGCTGGCCAGCGCCTCGGCGACAAAGCTTGGCGAGCGGTGTTTCGGCTCGCCGATGGACAGCGCGATCGGGCGCTTGTCCGGGTTCGGCGTCACGCTGCCGAGCAGGGCGCGGAGTTTCTCGAACGGGTAGGGCTGGAGCTGGGACAGAGCGTTGTTCATCGATGTGTCTCGTTCGGTGTAGTAGCGGGCAAACCCGGTGCCTGTAGGAGCTGACTTGCCAGCGATGGCCATCAACGAAAACGCATGCTTACAGGGTAAGCGTGGGGCCCTTGATTTCTTCGCTGGCAAGCCAGCTCCTACAAAGGGCAGGCTCGCCCCCCAGAGAGGGGATGGTCAATTCAGATGCTGATGCGCGACAACTTGATATCGGGTTCCTGGTTCACGCTCAACTGCTCGACGATTGCATCCTGTAACCGGGTGCACAGTTGCGGGTCGGACAGCGGTTGATTGTTGGCGTCGGTGATGAAGAACACGTCTTCCACGCGCTCGCCCAGCGTGGCGATCTTGGCGTTTTGCAGCGACAGGTCGAACTCCAGGAAAATCGTGCCGATCCGCGCCAACAGGCCCGGGCGGTCGGGCGCCGTCAGTTCCAGCACGGTCACCGGGCGCTGGGCGTCGTTGTGGATTGTCACCTGTGGCGCAAAGGCGAAATGCTTGAGCTGGCGCGGCACCCGGCGCTGGATGATGGTCGGATAGTCATCCGGGTTGCGCAGGGCTTCGGTCAGGCCGTCGCGGATCTGTTTGACCCGCGCCGGGTTATCGCCAATCGAGTCGCCGTCGGTATCGAGCACGATGTAGGTGTCGAGGGTGAACTGGCTGCTGGAGGTGATGACCCGGGCGTCGTGAATGTTCAGGTTGAGCTGGTCCATCGCGGCCACGGTCACGGCGAAGAAGTCGTGCTGGTCGGGCGCATAGATGAAGATCTGCGTACCGCCTTCGAACTCGCGCTGGGTGGTTTCCTTGATCAGCACCAGTGGCCCGCCGTCGGCCGGTTGCTGCAGGATCGCATCACTGTGCCAGGCGACGTCGCCGGCGGTGTGACGCAGGAAGTAGTCGTCTCCCAACTGCGCCCACAACTGCTCGACGTCGTCTGGGTCGGTACCGCCGCGCACCAGGATGTCCAGGGCGGCGCTCTGGGTCTGGCGGATCTGCTCCTCGCGATCCACCGGGTTTTCCAGGCCGCGACGCAGGGCACGCTTGGTCTCGGTATAGAGCTGGCGCAGCAGGCTGGCGCGCCAGGAGTTCCACAGGGTTGGGTTGGTGGCGTTGATGTCGGAGACAGTCAGCACATACAAGTAGTCGAGACGTGTTTCGTCGCCGACGATCTGGGCGAAGTCGTGGATGACTTGCGGATCGGACAGGTCCTTGCGCTGGGCGGTGGTCGACATCACCAGGTGGTTCTGCACCAGCCACACGATCAGGCGGCTGTCCCATGCGGGCAGTTGATGGCGCTGGCAGAAGGCCTCGGCATCCACCGCGCCGATGTCCGAGTGATCGCCGTGGCGGCCCTTGCCGATGTCATGGTACAGGCCGGCCATGTAGATCAGTTCGGGCTTGGGCAGCTTGCCCATGGTCTTGCTGGCCAGCGGGAATTTTTCCGACACCTGCGTGTATTGCAGCTTACGCAGGTGTTTGATCAGGTTCAGGGTGTGGGCGTCGACCGTATAGATGTGGAACAGGTCGTGTTGCATCTGCCCGACGATAAAACCGAATTCGGGCAGATAGCGCCCGAGAATGCCGTAGCGGTTCATCCGCCGCAGGTTGCGGTGGATGCCGATCTTGCACTTGAACAATTCGATAAACAGGCTGGTGTTGCGAATGTCGTTGCGAAACTCATCGTCGATCAGGTGACGGTGTTCGCGCAGCAGGCGAATGGTGTCGGCGCGCACGCCCTTGATCTCGGGCTGTTGGGCCATCAGCACGAAGATTTCGAGCATGGCGAACGGGGTACGGCGAAAGACGTTGTCGTTGCGAGCCTCGATGTAGCCATCATGTAACTGGAAGCGCGAGTTGATCGGCTGCGGCGGCGCTTCGTCTTCCGGCGCGAGGATGACTTCCTCGAAGTGCTGGATGATCAGGTCGCTGAGCTGGGCGATGCTCATCACCACCCGGTAATACTGCTGCATGAAGTTTTCGATGGCTTGCTTGGCGTCATCGCCCTTGAAGCCCAGCAACCCGGCGATGGTGCGCTGGTGGTCGAACAGCAAGCGGTCCTCGGAGCGCCCGGCAAGCATGTGCAGGGCATAACGAACTTTCCACAAAAATTCCTGGGAAGAGGCGAGCAGGGCGTTTTCGCTCTCGACCAGGAAACCTTCGCCGGCCAGTGCTCGCAAGTTCAGGGTGCCGTACTCGCGACGGGCTACCCACAAAATCGTCTGGATATCCCGCAGGCCGCCGGGCGAGCCCTTGACGTTGGGTTCCAGGTTGTATTCGGTGTCGTTGTACTTGTGGTGGCGGGCCTTTTGCTCGGCGCGCTTGGCCAGGAAGAACTCCTTGCTCGGCCACATGTGTGCGGTGCTGGTGACGTCCAGCATGCGCTGGCGCAAATGCTCGGGGCCGGCGATGGTGCGGCTTTCCATCAGGTTGGTGACGACGGTGAGGTCGGCGCGGGCCTCGACGGCGCACTCGTCGACCGAGCGAACGCTCTGGCCGACTTCCAGGCCGATGTCCCACAACAGCGTCAGAAAACGCTCGATGGAATCGCGGAAAACTTCGTGATCGGCACTGTCCAGCAGGATTAGCAGGTCGATGTCGGAATAAGGGTGCAGTTCCCCTCGACCGTAGCCGCCGACCGCGACCAGTGCGATGTCGGCGTCTTCGCTCCAGTTGAACTGGTCCCAGGCCTTTTGCAGGATGTTATCGACGAACCAGGCGCGGTCCTCGATCAGCCGACGAATGTCGCGGCCGTTGCGAAAGCGCGTATCGAGCACCTCGCGAGCCTGGCGGATCGCCTTCTTGAAGGCCGCGATCGGGCTTGCCTTCAGAGCCAGTTCAGCCTGGAACTGGCCTCGGTCGAAGAGTTCGGGATCCACCTGCGGCATCGATTGGCTTTCCTTTCTATAGGCGAGTGTCGGGATCAGGCCGAAATGCGAGGGATGGTGTCATCGCTGCGCAGGGTGAAGATCTCGTAACCGGTATCGGTCACCAGCAGGGTGTGTTCCCACTGTGCCGAGAGCTTGCGGTCCTTGGTGATCGCGGTCCAGCCGTCGCCCAGTACCTTGGTGTCGGCACGGCCCTGGTTGATCATCGGTTCGATGGTGAAAGTCATGCCAGCCTTGAGCTCCATGCCGGTGCCGGCGCGGCCGTAGTGCAGGATCTGCGGCTCTTCGTGGAAGACCTTGCCGATGCCGTGGCCGCAGAACTCGCGAACCACCGAGAAACCGTTCTTTTCCGCGTGCTTCTGGATGATTTCGCCGATGTCACCCAGGCGGCAGCCGGGCTTGACGATTTCAATCGCCTTGTACATGCATTCCTGGGTCACTTGCGACAGGCGCTCGGCCCAGACCGGCACGCTGCCGACGTGGAACATGCGGCTGGTGTCGCCGTGGTAGCCGTCCTTGATGACGGTGACGTCGATGTTTAGCGTATCGCCATCTTTCAATGGCTTGTCGTTCGGGATGCCATGGCAGACCACGTGGTTGATCGAGGTGCAGATCGACTTCGGGTAGCCCTTGTAGTTGAGCGGGGCAGGGATGGCTTGCTGCTCGTTGACGATGTAGTCGTGGCAGATCTGGTTCAACTGATCGGTGGTCACGCCCGGCTTGACATGTTCGGCAATCATTTCCAGCACATCGGCGGCCAGTTTGCCGGCGATACGCATCTTGGCGATATCCTCGGGGGTTTTGAGGGTGACGGTCATACAGGCTCTCTCTGCGCTCGGCGGCGCTTACTGAACGGAAAGGGCGGTGCGCGATCGATCTTCGCGGCCCTGAAAAATGCGATTCTACCAGACGATCAGCGCAAATCTGCGCCTGAGTGCATCGCTTCTCTCTATAGAATGGTGCATTCTTGGCGGATTCCAAGGGATGGCGTCAGGCGTGCGTCAGGATTTCAGAATCCGGGTTCCGTTTTGCCCGGCCTTGTGGTATAAAATGCGCCGCTTTCCGGGGATGTCCCGAAAAGCCTAAATCCACACACGTGTCGACACGATGACCTGGGTGCCTTCAGCTGATGCTGCTGGTTGGTCATTGGGATACGTGGAGGCCAAACCCGACTTATTAAGGAACTATCATGTCCCAAGTCAACATGCGCGATATGCTGAAGGCCGGTGTGCACTTCGGTCACCAGACCCGTTACTGGAACCCGAAAATGGGCAAGTACATTTTCGGCGCGCGTAACAAGATCCACATCATCAACCTTGAAAAAACCCTGCCAATGTTCAACGAAGCTCTGACTTTCGTAGAGCGTCTGGCCCAGGGCAAAAACAAGATTCTGTTCGTCGGCACCAAGCGTTCCGCTGGCAAGATCGTTGCTGAAGAAGCAGCACGTTGCGGTTCGCCGTACGTCGATCACCGCTGGTTGGGCGGCATGCTGACCAACTTCAAAACCATCCGTGCTTCCATCAAGCGTCTGCGTGACCTTGAAGTGCAAGCCGAAGACGGTACTTTCGCCAAGCTGACCAAGAAAGAAGCGCTGATGCGCACTCGTGACCTGGAAAAGCTGGATCGTTCCCTGGGTGGTATCAAGGACATGGGCGGTCTGCCAGACGCTCTGTTCGTTATCGACGTTGATCACGAGCGCATCGCGATCACCGAAGCCAACAAGCTGGGCATCCCGGTCATCGGCGTAGTCGATACCAACAGCAGCCCGGAAGGCGTTGACTACATCATCCCAGGCAACGATGACGCAATCCGCGCTATCCAGCTGTACATGGGTTCGATGGCTGACGCTGTTATCCGCGGTCGCAACAACGTTGCCGGCGGCACCGAAGTTTTCGTTGAAGAAGCTCCGGTAGCAGCAGCTGAGTAACTGACGCCTTGGCGTTGACTCAGTAAGCAAAAAGGGGGCTTGGCCCCCTTTTTGCCACCTCGAAAACCATTTGTCGGCGCCCACTGTTCAATCTGTAACGTGCGGCAGCTAACAAGGGTGATTCGGGAAGAATTGATCGCCCGTTCGATCGGGTGGAATGGTTGAAAACCTATCCAAGAGGAATTTTAAAATGGCAGCAATTACTGCAGCGTTGGTCAAAGAACTGCGCGAGCGTACCGGCGAAGGCATGATGGATTGCAAGAAAGCCCTGGAAAAGGCTGGCGGCGACATCGAGAAAGCCATTGATGACATGCGAGCTTCGGGCGCCATCAAGGCTGCCAAGAAAGCCGGCAACGTTGCCGCTGAAGGCGCAATCGCCATCAAGGCTGACGACAAGGCAGCCGTGCTGCTGGAAGTCAACTCGCAGACCGACTTCCTGGCCCTGCAAGACGACTTCAAGAACTTCGTTGCTGCCAGCGTAGAAAAAGCTTTCGACGAAAAACTGACCGACGCAGCTCCGCTGATCGCCGCTCAGGAATCGGCTCGTGAAGCACTGGTTGCCAAAGTAGGCGAGAACGTCAACATCCGTCGCCTGGTACGCGTAGAGGGCGACGTTGTCGGCACCTACCTGCACGGTAACAAGATCGGTGTTGCTGTTGTTCTCAAGGGCGGCGATGTTCAGCTGGCCAAAGAGATCGCCATGCACGTGGCGGCAAGCAACCCTGAATTCCTGCTGCCATCGCAGGTTTCGCCAGAAGCCATCGAGCGCGAGAAGGGCGTTTTCCTGACCCTGAACGAAGACAAGATGAAAGGCAAGCCAGCTGAAATCGTCGAGAAGATGATTGCTGGTCGCATCACCAAGTTCCTGGCTGAAGCCAGCCTGGTTGAGCAAGCTTTCGTGATGAACCCGGAAATCACCGTGGGTGCCCTGGCCAAGAAAGCCGGCGCTGAAATCGTTTCCTTCACCTACTTCAAGGTCGGCGAAGGCATCGAGAAGCCAGTGGACAACTTCGCTGAAGAAGTTGCTGCCCAGCTGGCTGCCGCCAAGCAATAAGACGGTTTTCAACTGTCGCCCGGAAGAGGCTGCCCGCTCACGCGCGCAGCCTCTTTTCAGATGGGGCACCAATTTTTATTGGTTTCCGTTTGGAACTGGCTTACAAAGCCATGTTCCGATGGCGCTGAAGCAGCGCCAAGCTAGAGTGAACGCCAGCTGAAAACAGCTCGCAAAGAATTTTTAAAATACGCCGCAGGAGAGATTCGCAATGGCTCAGCAGGGCAGTGGTTATCAGGCTCGCTATAAACGCATTCTACTCAAGCTTAGCGGCGAGGCCCTGATGGGCTCGGAAGAGTTCGGGATCGACCCGAAAGTTCTGGATCGCATGGCGCTGGAAGTTGGCCAACTGGTCGGCATCGGTGTTCAGGTCGGTCTGGTTATCGGCGGTGGCAACCTGTTTCGCGGTGAAGCGCTGAGCAAGGCTGGCATGGATCGGGTCACCGGCGACCACATGGGCATGCTGGCCACTGTGATGAACGCCCTGGCCATGCGCGACGCCCTCGAGCGCGCCAATATCTCGGCCATCGTGATGTCCGCTATTTCCATGGTTGGCGTGACCGATCACTATGATCGTCGCAAGGCCATGCGTCACCTGAACTCCAAGGACGTGGTGATCTTTGCGGCCGGTACTGGCAACCCGTTCTTTACGACGGATTCGGCAGCCTGCCTGCGTGCAATCGAAATCGATGCCGACGTCGTGCTCAAGGCGACCAAGGTCGATGGCGTCTACACCGCTGACCCGTTCAAAGACCCGCATGCCGAGAAGTTCGATCATCTGACCTACGATGAAGTGCTGGATCGCAAGCTGGGTGTGATGGATCTGACGGCCATTTGCCTGTGCCGCGACCACAAGATGCCGCTACGCGTATTTAACATGAACAAGCCCGGCGCCCTGCTGAACATCGTGCATGGCGGCGCTGAAGGAACCCTGATCGAGGAAGGCCAACAATGATCAACGAAATCAAGAAAGACGCTCAAGCGCGCATGCAGAAATCCCTGGAGTCTCTGTCCCATGCATTTGGTCAGATTCGTACCGGCAAGGCGCACCCAAGCATTCTCGGTAGTGTGATGGTTCCTTACTACGGCACTGACACTCCATTGAGTGGCGTTGCCAACGTGACTGTGAAAGATTCCCGGACCCTGCAAGTCGTCGCGTTCGAGCGCAACATGCTCGCTGCCGTTGACAAGGCGATCCAGAGTGCCGGCCTGAACCTCAACCCGACCAACCTGGGCGAGTTGCTGCTGATCTCCATGCCTGCCCTGACTGAAGAAACCCGCAAGGGCTTTACCAAGCAGGCGCGCAGCGCCGCTGAAGATGCTCGTGTTGCCGTGCGCAACATTCGTCGCGACGCCCTCGGCGACCTTAAGAAGCTGGTCAAAGACAAGGAAATCAGCGAAGACGAAGAGCGTCGTGCTGCTGCCGATATCCAAAAGCTGACCGACAAGGCTGAGGCTGACATTGATGCGGCCACCAAGCAGAAAGAAGCCGACCTGATGGCCGTATAAGGGTCGCGTTTTCATGGAAAAGACCAAGCAGACTGCACCGTCCGCGGTGCCGCGCCATGTCGCGATCATCATGGATGGTAACAATCGCTGGGCGAAAAAACGCTTTATGCCGGGTGTCGCCGGGCATAAAGCGGGCGTGGATGCGGTACGTGCGGTCATTGAAGTCTGTGCCGAAGCCAAGGTTGAAGTGTTGACCCTGTTCGCCTTTTCCAGTGAAAACTGGCAGCGTCCGGCCGATGAAGTCAGCGCCTTGATGGACCTGTTCTTCAAGGCGTTGCGTCGCGAGGCCAAGCGCCTCAACGACAACAACATCAGCTTGCGCATCATTGGCGACCGTTCGCGATTCCATCCGGAGTTGCAAACCGCCATGCGTGAAGCTGAAGCCATGACGGCCGGCGCCAATCGCTTCATCCTGCAAATCGCGGCCAACTATGGCGGCCAGTGGGATATCGCGCAGGCCGCACAGCGCCTGGCGCGTGAAGTCCAGGCCGGGCATTTGCGTCCCGAAGACATCACGCCCGATCTGTTGCAGACCTGCCTGGCCACGGGCGACCTGCCGCTGCCTGACCTGTGCATCCGCACCGGGGGCGAGCACCGCATCAGCAACTTCCTTCTTTGGCAGCTGGCGTATGCCGAGCTGTACTTCTCCGACCTGTTCTGGCCGGACTTCAAACACGATGCCATGCGCAATGCGCTGGCCGATTTCGCTTCGCGCCAGCGCCGCTTCGGTAAAACGAGCGAGCAGGTCGAGGCTGGAGCCCGGGTTTAATGCTTAAACAACGAATCATCACTGCACTGATCCTGCTACCGATTGCTCTGTGCGGGTTTTTCCTGCTTGAAGGTTCCGGTTTTGCGCTGTTCATCGGGCTGGTGGTCACCTTGGGTGCCTGGGAGTGGGCGCGTCTGGCGGGCTTCACATCCCAGTCGATCCGTGTGGGCTATGCCGCCATCGTCGCGTTGATGCTGTTTGTCATGTATGTCCTGCCAGGACTGGCGCCCTGGGTGCTGGGCGCCTCGGTGCTCTGGTGGGCCGTGGCAACCTATCTGGTGCTGACCTACCCGCGCAGCAGCGAACACTGGTCCAGCGCGGCGTGCAAAATGGTCATTGGCTTGCTGATTCTGCTGCCGGCCTGGCAAGGCCTTGTCCAAATCAAGCAGGAGCCGTTGGGCAACTGGCTGATCATGGCTGTCATGGTGCTGGTCTGGGGGGCTGACATCGGCGCGTACTTTTCCGGGAGGGCCTTCGGCAAGCGCAAGCTCGCACCGCAAGTCAGCCCCGGCAAAAGCTGGGAAGGCGTGTATGGCGGGCTGGCGCTCAGCCTGGTCATGACGGCGATTGTCGGTGTTTCCCGCGGCTGGACGTTCGGCCAGTTGCTGATGGGGCTGATCGGTGCTGCGCTGATCGTGTTCATCTCGGTGGTGGGTGACCTCACCGAAAGCATGTTCAAGCGCCAATCCGGGATCAAGGACAGCAGCAACCTGCTGCCGGGTCATGGCGGTGTGCTGGACCGTATCGATAGCCTGACAGCGGCGATTCCGGTGTTTGCGGTATTGCTGTGGATGGCGGCTCCATGAGTCGCCCGCAACGGATTACCGTCCTGGGGGCGACCGGCTCGATTGGCCTGAGTACGCTCGACGTCATCGCTCGCCACCCTGATCGCTACCAGGTCTTTGCCTTGAGCGGCTTCACTCGCGTGCGCGAATTGCTGGGGCTGTGCGTGCGTCATGTCCCGCAATTTGCCGTGGTGCCCGAAGTGGCGGTGGCCCGCACGCTACAGGACGATTTGCGTGCAGCCGGCCTGTCGACCCGTGTGCTGGTGGGGGAAGAAGGCTTGTGCCAAGTGGCTTCCGATCCGGAAGTCGACACAGTCATGGCTGCCATCGTTGGTGCGGCGGGGTTGCGCCCGACACTGGCGGCGGTCGAGGCCGGCAAGAAGATTCTCCTGGCAAACAAAGAAGCGCTGGTCATGTCCGGCGCGCTGTTTATGCAGGCGGTGCGCAAGAGTGGTTCGGTGCTGTTGCCAATCGACAGCGAGCACAATGCGATTTTCCAGTGCATGCCGCTGGATTACGCCCGTGGTCTCGAGGCGGTGGGTGTACGTCGGATTTTACTGACGGCTTCTGGTGGTCCGTTCCGACAGACACCCTTGGCCGAACTGGCGCATGTTTCACCTGACCAGGCGTGTGCACATCCGAACTGGTCCATGGGGCGAAAAATCTCCGTCGATTCGGCGAGCATGATGAACAAGGGGCTTGAGTTGATTGAAGCCTGCTGGCTGTTCGATGCCAAGCCATCCCAGGTCGAGGTGGTGATTCACCCACAAAGCGTGATTCACTCGCTGGTCGACTATGTCGATGGTTCTGTCCTGGCGCAGTTGGGCAATCCGGACATGCGCACGCCCATCGCCAATGCCCTGGCCTGGCCGGAGCGGATTGATTCGGGAGTCGCACCGCTGGACCTGTTTGCCATTGCGCGCCTGGACTTCCAGGCGCCCGATGAAGAGCGCTTCCCGTGCCTGCGTCTGGCTCGCCAGGCCGCCGAGGCAGGTGATAGCGCGCCGGCAATGCTCAATGCGGCGAATGAAGTAGCGGTGGCGGCATTTCTCGACGAGCGGGTTCGTTACCCGGAAATCGCGAGTATCATCGAGGAAGTATTGAATCTCGAGCCTGTAGTGGCAGTCGGTGACCTGGAGTCGGTATTCACGGCAGACGCGAAGGCGCGCTTGCTGGCCGAACAATGGTTGAGTCGACACGGGCGGTAAACGCTGTGCAGAGTTCACCCGCGCAGCAGCGGATCGGAATGCGGAGAAAGTAGATGAGCGCGCTCTATATGATTGTCGGCACCCTGGTCGCTCTGGGTGTGCTGGTTACCTTCCACGAGTTCGGCCATTTCTGGGTCGCGCGTCGCTGTGGGGTCAAAGTGCTGCGCTTCTCCGTAGGCTTCGGCATGCCGTTGCTGCGCTGGCACGACAAAAAGGGTACTGAATTCGTCGTCGCCGCCATCCCGTTGGGTGGCTACGTCAAGATGCTCGATGAGCGCGAGGGTGAAGTACCCCTTGATCAGCTCGATCAGTCCTTCAATCGCAAAACCGTTCGTCAGCGCATTGCCATTGTCGCGGCCGGGCCGATTGCCAACTTCCTGCTGGCCCTGGTGTTCTTCTGGGTCCTGGCCATGCTCGGCAGCCAGCAGGTGCGTCCGGTCATCGGGGCTGTCGAGTCTGGCAGCGTTGCGGCCCAGGCAGGCTTGAGCCCAGGCCAGGAAATCGTCGCCATCGATGGTGAGGCAACGACCGGCTGGGCCGCGGTGAACCTGCAACTGGTTCGTCGCCTGGGTGAAAGCGGTTCGTTACAGATCATGGTTCGCGAACAAGGCTCTACGGCTGACTCGCCTCGTGAACTTGCGCTGGACAAGTGGCTCAAAGGGGCTGACGAGCCTGATCCGATTCGCTCGTTGGGCATTCGTCCCTGGCGTCCGGCCTTGCCGCCGGTGCTGGCCGAACTCGATCCGAAGGGCCCGGCGCAAGCTGCCGGCCTGAAGACCGGTGATCGCTTGCTGGCCCTCGATGGCCGCGGGCTGGACGACTGGCAGCAGGTCGTCGATAACGTTCGTATGCATCCTGATACCAAAATCATGCTGCGGGTCGAGCGTGACGGTGCTCAAATCGACGTCCCGGTGACCCTGGCTGCACGCGGCGAGAGCAAGTCGCCGAGTGGTTACCTGGGGGCCGGGGTGAAGGCTGTCGATTGGCCGCCGGAGATGGTCCGCGAGATCCGCTACGGGCCATTGGCCGCAATTGGCGAGGGGGCTCGACGCACCTGGACCATGAGTGTGCTGACCCTCGATTCACTGAAGAAAATGTTGTTCGGCGAGCTCTCGGTAAAAAACTTGAGTGGACCGATAACCATTGCTAAAGTGGCGGGCGCTTCGGCCCAGTCGGGTGTTGCTGATTTCCTGAATTTCCTTGCTTATCTGAGTATTAGCCTGGGAGTTCTGAATTTGTTGCCCATCCCGGTACTGGATGGGGGGCATTTGTTGTTTTATCTGATCGAGTGGGCGCGTGGTCGTCCCTTGTCGGATCGGGTGCAAGGTTGGGGGATACAGATCGGTATCAGTTTGGTGGTCGGGGTGATGTTGCTTGCTCTGGTCAATGATCTGGGTCGACTGTAACGCTTCGCTGAATTGCGAATCTGCCGCATTTTGCGGCAGTTTGTTTATTGCCAGTTGGAATAAGAAAGGACTTCATGAAACGTCTGCTGCTAACTGCGGTTCTCACCGTATTGATGATCGCCGAAGTTCACGCCGAGTCCTTCACTATCTCTGATATTCGCGTCAATGGCCTCCAGCGGGTCTCCGCGGGTAGCGTCTTTGGTGCTTTGCCGTTGAACGTCGGTGAACAGGCGGATGATCGTCGCCTGGTGGAATCCACTCGTGCGTTGTTCAAAACCGGTTTCTTTCAAGATATCCAGCTGGGCCGCGATGGCAACGTCCTGGTCATCACGGTAGTCGAGCGTCCATCGGTCGCCAGTATCGAGATCGAAGGCAACAAGGCGATCTCTACCGAAGACCTGATGAAGGGCCTCAAGCAATCCGGTCTGGCCGAAGGCGAGATCTTCCAGCGTGCGACCCTCGAAGGCGTACGTAACGAACTGCAGCGCCAGTACGTCGCCCAGGGTCGCTACTCGGCTACCGTCGACACCGAAGTGGTGCCGCAGCCGCGTAACCGCGTCGGCCTGAAGGTCAACATCAACGAAGGCACCGTTGCCGCTATCCAGCACATCAACGTGGTGGGCAACACGGTCTTCCCCGATGAAGACCTGATCGACCTGTTCGAACTCAAGACCACCAACTGGTTGTCGTTCTTCAAGAACGACGACAAGTACGCCCGTGAAAAACTGTCCGGTGACCTGGAGCGCCTGCGTTCCTACTACCTGGACCGTGGCTATATCAACATGGATATCGCTTCGACCCAGGTGTCCATCACCCCGGACAAGAAGCACGTCTATATCACCGTCAACGTCAACGAAGGCGAGAAGTACACCGTTCGTGACGTCAAGCTCAGCGGTGACCTGAAAGTCCCTGAAGACCAGGTCAAGTCCCTGTTGCTGGTGCAGAAAGGCCAGGTGTTCTCGCGCAAACTGATGACCACCACCTCCGAATTGATCACCCGTCGCCTGGGTAACGAAGGCTATACCTTCGCCAACGTCAACGGCGTGCCTCAGCCGCATGATGAAGATCACACCGTAGACATCCTGTTCGCCGTTGACCCGGGCAAGCGCGCCTACGTGAACCGCATCAACTTCCGTGGCAACACCAAGTCCGAAGACGAAGTGCTGCGTCGTGAAATGCGCCAGATGGAAGGCGGCTGGGCTTCGACCTACCTGATCGACCAGTCCAAGACCCGTCTGGAACGCCTGGGCTTCTTCAAGGAAGCCAACGTCGAGACCCCGGCTGTACCGGGCGTTGATGACCAGGTAGACGTCAACTACAGCGTTGAAGAACAAGCTTCCGGTTCGATTACCGCCAGTATTGGTTTCGCCCAGAGCGCCGGTCTTATCCTTGGTGGTTCGATCACCCAGAACAACTTCCTGGGTACCGGTAACAAGGTCAGCATCGGCCTGACCAAAAGTGATTACCAGACACGATACAACTTCGGTTTTGTAGACCCCTACTGGACTGCCGATGGTGTGAGCCTGGGTTACAACGCCTTCTATCGCACCACCGACTACAAAGACCTCGACGTCAATGTGGCGAGCTATGCGGTAGACAGCTATGGTGCGGGCGTCAGCGTCGGCTATCCAATCAGCGAAACATCGCGCCTGACCTTCGGCCTGACCGCGCAGCAGGACAAGATCAAGACCGGCATTTACACCGTTGACGAGATTTTCGACTTCGTTAACAAGGAAGGCGATCAGTACCTGAACTTCAAGGCTTCGGCCGGCTGGTCCGAGTCCACCCTGAACAAGGGCGTGCTTGCCACCCGAGGTCATTCCCAAAGCCTGGTGCTGGAATCCACGGTTCCAGGCAGCGACCTCTCGTTCTTCAAGCTCGACTATCGCGGTCAGGTGTTCCAGCCATTGTCCGAGAACTATACCGTGCGCCTGCACACCGAGTTGGGTTATGGCGATGGCTACGGTTCGACCGACGGTTTGCCTTTCTATGAAAACTACTATGCTGGTGGTTTCAACTCGGTTCGTGGCTTCAAGGACAGCACCCTGGGTCCTCGCAGTACGCCAAGTACCGGCAAGAACCCTGGTACCCAGTTTGACCCGGACCAGGACCCACTGCCGTTCGGTGGTAACGTCCTGATCCAGGGTGGTGCGGAATTGTTGTTCCCTCTGCCTTTCGTCAAGGACCAGCGTTCCTTGCGCACTTCGGTATTCTGGGACGTGGGTAACGTGTTCGATTCATCGTGCCCGAGCACCACCAACGCCGATGGTACGAAATCCAGCACCAAGTGCGACGACATCAGCTTCAGCAACATGGCCAGTTCCGTCGGCGTGGGTGTGACCTGGGTCACCGCGTTGGGCCCTCTGAGTTTTGCGTTGGCCATGCCAGTCAAGAAACCGGATAACGCTGAGACTCAAGTGTTCCAATTTTCCCTCGGCCAGACGTTCTAAGCGTCTGACCCAAGATAACGACAATGAATTTTGTAGGAGTGCATCGTGCGTAAGTTGACTCAATTGGTTCTCCTGGCCAGCGTACTGGTCGCTGGTCCGGCATTTGCCGACATGAAAATCGCTGTTCTGAATTATCAGATGGCCCTGTTGGAATCCGACGCAGCCAAGAAGTACGCTGTCGATGCCGAGAAAAAGTTCGGTCCTCAGCTGACCAAGCTCAAGACGCTGGAAAGCAGCGCCAAGGGTATTCAGGATCGCCTGGTAGCGGGTGGCGACAAGATGCAGCAGGGCGAGCGTGAGCGCCTGGAGCTGGAATTCAAGCAAAAGGCCCGTGACTTCCAGTTCCAGTCCAAGGAACTGAACGAAGCCAAAGCCGTTGCCGACCGTGAAATGCTCAAGCAGCTCAAGCCGAAACTGGACAGCGCTGTGGAAGAAGTCATCAAGAAAGGTGCTTTTGACTTGGTCTTCGAGCGTGGCGCAGTGATTGATGTCAAGCCTCAATATGACATCACTCGCCAGGTTATCGAGCGCATGAATCAGCTGAAGTAATCCATGACCGTGACCATTAAGCTCGGCCAGTTGGCCGAGTTCCTCGGCGCCACGCTACGTGGCGACCCCGAGAAAGCAATTACTGGGCTAGCCACCTTGCAGGAGGCTGGCCCAGCTCAGTTGAGCTTTCTCGCAAATCCCCAATACCGCAAATTCCTGGCAGGCAGTCAGGCCGCAGCCCTGTTGTTGAAGGCTGCTGACGCCGAAGGCCATGACGGTGATGTGTTGGTGGTGCCTGATCCGTACGCCGCCTATGCGCGTATTTCCCATCTGTTCGATCCCAAGCCCAAGGCAGCTGCCGGCATTCATCCGACGGCGGTGATCGCGGTGGACGCGGTGGTCGATCCGGCGGCGAGTATCGGTGCGTTCGCGGTGATCGAAAGCGGGGCGCAGGTGGCTGCCGGTACGACCGTCGGCGCACATTGCTTCATCGGCGCGCGCAGCGTGGTGGGCGAGGGTGGCTGGCTCGCTCCACGGGTGACGCTCTATCACGACGTGCGGGTGGGCAAGCGGGTAGTCATCCAGTCCGGTGCTGTACTGGGCGGCGAAGGCTTCGGTTTTGCCAACGAGAAAGGTATCTGGCAGAAGATCGCCCAGATCGGCGGCGTGTTGATCGGCGATGATGTTGAAATCGGCGTGAACACGGCTATTGATCGCGGTGCGTTGGCCGATACCATCATCGGCAACGGCGTGAAGCTCGACAACCAGATCCAGATTGCCCACAACGTCCAGGTTGGTGACCACACCGCCATGGCGGCTTGCGTGGGGATTTCCGGCAGCACCAAGATCGGCAAGCATTGCATGCTCGCCGGTGGCGTGGGGTTGGTGGGACACATCGAAATCTGTGACAACGTTTTCCTCACCGGCATGACCATGGTGACCCACTCGATTACCGAGCCGGGTGCCTACTCCTCCGGAACGGCCATGCAGCCGGCAGCCGAGTGGCGCAAAAGCGCGGCACGCATTCGTCAACTCGATGACATCGCGCGGCGTCTGCGCCAGCTGGAAAAGCAGGTAGGGGAAGTGACCCCTGGCGGTAATGCTTCATCAGATGGCTGATACCATTTCCATATCAAGTGCGCGCAGCCGCTAGACTGCGTCCCTGATTTGCTAGTGGAGCGTGCGCCAGTCGCGCGCCCCCAATCTTTACATAGGCTTCCCCCCGAAATGATGGACATCAACGAGATTCGCGAATACCTGCCTCACCGTTACCCGTTCCTGCTGGTAGACCGGGTAGTGGAGCTGGACGTTGAAGGCAAGCGCATTCGTGCCTACAAGAATGTCAGCATCAACGAGCCGTTCTTCAATGGTCACTTCCCTGCGCATCCGATCATGCCGGGCGTATTGATCATCGAGGCAATGGCTCAGGCTGCCGGGATCCTTGGTTTCAAAATGCTCGACGTGAAACCGGCCGACGGCACCCTCTATTACTTCGTCGGGTCCGACAAGCTGCGCTTCCGCCAGCCTGTATTGCCAGGCGACCAGTTGATCCTGGAAGCCAAGTTCCTCAGCTGCAAACGCCAGATATGGAAATTCGAATGCCAGGCTTCGGTCGATGGCAAGCCTGTGTGCTCGGCTGAAATCATCTGCGCGGAACGCAAGCTATGAGTTTGATTGACCCTCGAGCAATCATCGACCCGACAGCCGTTCTGGCTGACGGCGTCGAGGTCGGCCCGTGGTCGATCGTCGGCGCAGGTGTGGAAATCGACGAGGGAACAGTCATCGGGCCGCACGTCATCCTCAAGGGACCGACCCGAATCGGTAAGCACAATCGCATCTACCAGTTTTCCTCGGTCGGTGAAGACACGCCCGACCTGAAATACAAGGGCGAGGAAACCCGCCTGGTGATCGGTGATCACAACGTCATCCGTGAAGGCGTGACGATTCACCGTGGCACCATCCAGGACCGTTCGGAAACGACCCTGGGCGATCACAACCTGATCATGGCCTATGCCCACATCGGCCACGACAGCGTCATCGGCAACCATTGCATCCTGGTCAACAACACCGCGTTGGCGGGCCATGTGCATGTGGAGGACTGGGCGATCCTGTCCGGCTTCACCCTGGTGCATCAGTATTGCCACATCGGCGCCCACAGCTTTTCCGGCATGGGCACGGCGATCGGCAAGGATGTCCCGGCATACGTCACGGTGTTCGGCAACCCGGCCGAAGCCCGCAGCATGAACTTCGAAGGCATGCGCCGTCGTGGTTTCAGCGAAGACGCGATCCACGCGCTGCGTCGCGCCTACAAGGTGGTCTACCGCCAGGGCCTGACCGTTGAACAGGCGCTCGCCGAACTGGCCGAGTCGTCGGCCCAGTATCCGGAAGTGGCGATGTTTCGCGACTCCATCCAGTCTTCGACTCGCGGCATTACCCGCTAACCATGGCCAATCTGCGTATTGCACTGGTGGCGGGAGAGGCTTCCGGTGACATTCTGGGCGCGGGTCTCATGCGTGCGCTCAAGGCTCGTCACCCGGCTGTCGAGTTCATCGGCGTCGGTGGTCCGTTGATGCAGGCAGAAGGCCTGGTCTCGTACTTCCCGATGGAGCGCCTGTCGGTGATGGGACTGGTGGAAGTCCTGGGTCGTCTGCGTGAGTTGCTGGCACGGCGCAAGAAACTGGTCGCCGACCTGATCGCCGCCAAGCCGGATGCGTTCATCGGCATCGATGCGCCGGACTTCAACCTCAATATCGAACTCAAGCTGCGTGAGGCCGGGATCAAGACCGTGCACTACGTCAGCCCGTCGGTCTGGGCCTGGCGGCAGAAGCGTGTGTTGAAGATTCGCGAAGGCTGCGACCTGATGCTCACGCTGTTCCCGTTCGAGGCCAAATTCTACGAAGAAAAAGGCGTGCCGGTGCGGTTTGTCGGCCACACCCTGGCCGATGCCATTCCCCTGCAAGCCGATCGCGCCGCGGCGCGGGCCGAGCTCGGCTTGCCTGACGGGCCGCTGGTGGCATTGATGCCTGGCAGCCGCGGCGGTGAAGTCGGCCGGCTCGGTGCATTGTTTCTTGACACTGCCCAGCGCCTGCGAGCCATGCGCCCGGGGGTGCGGTTTGTCATGCCGTGCGCCAGTCCCCAGCGCCGGACCCAGATCGAAGCCTTGCTGGCCGGTCGCGACCTGCCGTTGACCTTGCTCGATGGCAAGTCCCATCTGGCGCTTGCCGCGTGCGATGCGGTGTTGATTGCCTCCGGCACTGCAACGCTCGAAGCGCTGCTGTACAAGCGGCCGATGGTGGTCGCCTACCGTCTGGCGCCGCTGACGTTCTGGATTCTCAAGCGCATGGTGAAAAGCCCGTACATTTCGCTGCCGAACCTGTTGGCCCAGCGCCTGTTGGTGCCTGAGTTGCTGCAGGACGATGCGACGGTCGAAGCGCTGGCCCAGACCTTATCCCCACTGATCGAAGGTGGCGAAGAACAGACCCGTGGCTTCGATCAAATTCACCGGACCTTGCGTCTGGATGCCTCGAACCAGGCGGCGGATGCCGTGCTGAACCTGATCGGCCAAGTACAATGAGTAAAACAAGCATGCAGATGGGGCTGGATTTCACCTTGGTCGCCGAAGTCGAAGAGTTGGTTGCCGGTGTCGATGAAGTCGGTCGCGGCCCGCTGTGTGGCGCGGTGGTGACAGCCGCGGTGATCCTCGATCCGAATCGCCCGATCCTGGGGCTGAACGACTCGAAGAAACTCACCGAAGCCCGGCGCGAAAAGCTCTACGATGAAATTTGCGAGAAAGCCCTGAGCTGGTGCATCGCTCGCGCCGAAGTCGAAGAAATCGACGAGCTGAATATCCTGCACGCGACGATGCTGGCCATGCAGCGCGCGATCGCCGGGCTGCACATCCAGCCGAAACTGGCGATGATCGACGGTAACCGCTGCCCGAAACTGCCCATGCGCTCCGAGGCAGTGGTGAAGGGCGATAGCAAGGTTCCAGCCATCGCCGCGGCATCGATCCTGGCCAAGGTCAGTCGCGACCGGGAAATGGCTGCATTCGAATTGATCTACCCGGGTTACGGCATCGGCGGTCATAAAGGCTACCCGACCCCCGTTCATCTGGAAGCGCTGGTGCGTCTGGGGCCGACCCCGATTCACCGGCGCTCGTTTGCCCCGGTGCGTCTGGCGTATGAGGCGCTGGAGTGCGCCGTAGAGAGTTAGTCGCAAGGCTGATTTTTTTTGCCAAGGCCCGGTACAATCCGGGCCTTGTTGTTTTTACGTTCTCAGACAGGATCACTATGCCGGCTTCATTCGTTCACCTACGCCTGCACACTGAATACTCCCTGGTCGACGGTCTGGTGCGGATCAAACCGCTGGTCAAGACCCTGGTCGGCATGAACATGCCTGCCGTGGCGGTCACTGACCAGAACAACATGTGTTCCCTGGTCAAGTTCTATAAAAACGCCATGGGTGCCGGGATCAAGCCGATCTGCGGCGCCGACCTGTGGCTGTCGAACAAGGACCCGGACAACGCCCTGAGCCGGATCAGTCTGCTGGTGATGAACGCCGAAGGCTATCGCAACCTCACCGAGCTGATTTCCCGTGGCTTCATCGATGGTCAGCGCAACGGCGCGGTCATCATCGAGCGCGAATGGGTCGCTGAAGCCAATGCAGGCTTGATCATGCTGTCGGCCGCCAAAGAAGGCGAGATCGGCCAGGCCATGCTCAGCGGCAACCCGGCCGAGGCCGAAACCCTGGCGCGGGAATGGATGGACGTATTTCCGGATCGTTTCTACCTGGAAATCCAGCGCACCAACCGCCCAAACGATGAGGAGCAACTGCACGGCGCCGTCGCCCTGGCCGAGAAGCTCGGTGCGCCGCTGGTGGCGACCAACGACGTGCGCTTCATCAAGCAGGAAGACTTCGCTGCCCACGAAACCCGCGTTTGCATCGGAGAGGGCCGCGCCCTCGACGATCCGCGGCGTTCGAAGAATTACAGCGACCAGCAGTACCTCAAAAGCGCCGAGGAAATGGCCGAACTGTTCAGCGACATTCCTGAAGCGCTGGAAAACACTGTCGAGATCGCCAAGCGCTGCAACATCGAAGTGAAGTTGGGCACGCACTTCCTGCCCAACTTCCCGATCCCCGATGGCATGACCATCGACGAATACTTTCGCAAAGTCTCGTTCGACGGTCTGGAGGAGCGGCTGGCCGTTCTGCTGCCCAAGGACAGCACCGAAGACTACGAGGCCAAGCGCCAGGTCTATGTCGATCGGCTGAATTTCGAGCTGGATATCATCATCCAGATGGGCTTCCCCGGTTACTTCCTGATCGTGATGGACTTTATCCAGTGGGCCAAGAGCAACGGCGTGCCGGTAGGCCCCGGTCGTGGGTCGGGTGCCGGGTCGCTGGTGGCCTACGTGCAGAAGATCACCGACCTTGATCCGCTGGAATACGACCTGCTGTTCGAACGTTTCCTCAACCCGGAACGGGTTTCCATGCCCGACTTCGACGTCGACTTCTGCATGGACGGTCGTGACCGGGTGATCGACTACGTGGCCGAGAAGTACGGCCGCAACGCCGTGAGCCAGATCATCACCTTCGGTTCCATGGCCGCCAAGGCTGTGGTCCGCGACGTGGCGCGGGTGCAGGGCAAGTCCTATGGCCTGGCCGATCGCCTGTCGAAGATGATTCCGTTCGAAGTCGGCATGACCCTGGAGAAAGCCTACGAGCAGGAAGAGATCCTGCGCGATTTCATCAAGGTCGATGAAGAGGCCGCGGAAATATGGGAGATGGCGCGCAAGCTCGAAGGCGTTGTGCGTAACGTCGGCAAGCACGCCGGTGGCGTGGTCATCGCGCCAACCAAGCTGACCGACTTTTCGCCGATCTATTGCGACGAGGCCGGTGACGGTCTGGTAACCCAGTTCGACAAGGATGACGTTGAAGCCGCCGGCCTGGTGAAGTTCGACTTCCTTGGTCTGCGGACCCTGACGATCATCGACTGGGCGCTGAAGACCATCAACCGCGACCGCGCCAAGGTCAACGAGCCACCGCTGGATATCGCGTTCATCCCGCTGGACGACAAGCCGACCTACACCCTGCTGCAAAAAGCCGAAACCACGGCGGTGTTCCAGCTTGAATCGCGCGGCATGAAAGAGCTGATCAAAAAGCTCAAGCCCGACTGCCTGGAAGACTTGATCGCACTGGTGGCATTGTTCCGTCCAGGTCCGCTGCAATCGGGCATGGTGGACGACTTCATCAACCGCAAGCACGGTCGCGCCGAACTGGCGTACCCGCACTCGGACTATCAGTACGAGGGCCTCAAGCCGGTACTGGCTCCGACTTACGGCATCATCCTGTACCAGGAACAGGTGATGCAGATTGCCCAGGTCATGGCCGGCTACACCCTCGGTGGTGCGGACATGCTGCGTCGCGCCATGGGTAAGAAAAAGCCTGAGGAAATGGCCAAGCAGCGCGGCGGTTTCATTGAAGGTTGCGCCACCAACAATATCGACGCGGACCTGGCCGGGAACATCTTCGACCTGGTAGAAAAATTCGCCGGCTACGGCTTCAACAAATCCCACTCCGCGGCCTATGGCCTGGTGTCGTACCAGACCGCGTGGCTTAAGGCGCACTACCCGGCGCCGTTCATGGCCGCGGTACTCTCGGCGGATATGCACAACACCGACAAGGTCGTGACCTTGATCGAAGAAGTGCGGACCATGAAGCTGCGTCTCGACGCGCCGGACGTGAATGCCTCCGAATTCAAGTTCACGGTGAACGACGAAGGCCGGATCATCTACGGCCTGGGTGCGATCAAGGGCGTGGGCGAGGGGCCGGTCGAAGCCATTACCGAAGCGCGTCTGGACGGGCCGTTCAAGGATTTGTTCGACTTCTGTGCCCGGGTTGACCTCAAGCGCATCAACAAGCGCACCCTCGACGGCTTGATCCGCAGCGGCGCGCTGGATCGCCTCGGACCGTATTTCCACGACGAGCAGAAAGCCTATCAAGCCAACATCGACCGTAACCGGGCGGTATTGCTGACCGCCATGGAAGAAGCGATCAAGGCCGCCGAACAGACCGCACGCACCCATGACAGCGGCCATGCAGACCTGTTTGGCGGGCTGTTCATTGAAGAGGACGCCGACGTCTATGCCAACCATCGCAAGGCCAAGGAACTGACCCTCAAGGAACGCCTGAAAGGTGAGAAAGACACCCTCGGCCTGTACCTGACCGGTCACCCGATCGACGAATACGAAGGTGAAATCCGTCGCTTCGCCCGCCAGCGCATCATCGACCTGAAACCGGCGCGCGATACCCAGACCGTTGCCGGGATGATCATCGCCTTGCGGGTGATGAAGAACAAAAAGGGCGACAAGATGGGCTTCATCACCCTCGACGACCGCTCCGGGCGAATCGAGGCTTCACTGTTTTCCGAGTCGTTCCATGCAGCGCAGTCGCTGTTGCAGACCGACGCGATGGTGGTGGTCGAAGGTGAAGTCAGCAACGACGACTTCTCCGGTGGCCTGAAATTGCGGGTCAAGCGGGTGATGAGCATGGAAGACGCGCGCACCAACCTGGCCGAAAGCCTGCGCCTGAAGCTGCACGCCAAGGACCTCAAGGGCGATCAGCTACGCTGGCTGGGTGAATTGCTGAAGCGTCATCGCGGTGCATGCCCGATCACCATGGACTACACCAGCCCCGATGCGAAGGCCATGTTGCAGTTCGGCGAAGGCTGGCGGATCGATCCGGCGGATACGTTGATTCAAGCCCTGCGTGACCAGTTCGGGCGAGACAACGTCTTCCTCCAATACCGTTGACCGGCAAGTGATATCAGAACGCCTGCCCGCAACCTGAATTTTTAATCTCGACCTCAACGCGCCTGTCCCTTAAGGTAGGGCGCGAATAGACAACCGGCCGGCCCAAGAACCCTTGGGACTCGACCCAAGACGGACGCCTATGAACCCGAATTTTCTAGATTTCGAACAGCCGATCGCCGACCTGCAAGCCAAGATCGAAGAGTTGCGCTTGGTCGGTAATGACAATTCGCTGAATATCGGCGATGAGATCTCCCGCCTGCAGGACAAGAGCAAAACGCTGACCGAAGACATTTTCGGCAAGCTGACCAGCTGGCAGATCGCACGCCTGGCACGTCACCCGAAACGTCCCTACACCCTGGACTACATCGAGCACATCTTCACCGAGTTCGACGAGTTGCACGGTGACCGTCACTTCTCCGACGACGCGGCCATCGTGGGCGGCATTGCCCGTCTGGACGACCAGCCGGTGATGATCATCGGTCACCAGAAGGGCCGTGAAGTGCGCGAGAAGGTTCGCCGCAACTTCGGCATGCCGCGTCCGGAAGGCTACCGCAAGGCGTGCCGCCTGATGGAAATGGCCGAACGCTTCAAAATGCCGATCCTGACCTTCATCGATACCCCGGGCGCCTACCCTGGCATCGACGCTGAAGAGCGCAACCAGAGCGAAGCGATTGCCTGGAACCTGCGTGTCATGGCTCGCCTGAAAACCCCAATCATCGCCACCGTGATCGGTGAGGGGGGGTCCGGTGGTGCTTTGGCAATCGGTGTCTGTGACCAGTTGAACATGCTGCAATACTCGACCTACGCGGTGATCTCGCCTGAAGGTTGCGCGTCGATCCTGTGGAAAACCGCCGAGAAAGCACCGGATGCAGCCGAAGCGATGGGCATCACTGCCGAACGCCTCAAGGGGCTGGGCATCGTGGACAAGGTGATTGGCGAGCCATTGGGCGGCGCGCACCGCGACCCGGCCGCTGCCGCCGCGTCGATCCGCGCCGAGCTGAGCTCGCAACTGGCGATGCTGAAGAAGTTCGACAACGAAGCGCTGTTGAAGCGCCGTTACGATCGACTGATGAGCTACGGCCTCTAAGTCGACCGCGTAACACCGATGTAGGGGTGAGCCTGCTCGCGATGAGGGCGTAACATTCAACAGATGTGTTGGTTGTTACACCGCTATCGCGAGCAGGCTCACTCCTACATTTGTTTGGGGCAAAGAGATAGATATGGGGCAGTCCATGATTGATTTGCCGACCCGGTTTTTGCTGAACCTGAAACCGTGGCGCAATGCCGCGACCTGGCACATCGCGTTCTCCGGTGGCCTCGATTCCACCGTCCTGCTGCACCTTCTGGCAACACTCTCCAAAACCGAATCCCTGCCAGCGCTTAGCGCCATCCATGTCCATCATGGCCTTCAAGCTGTGGCCGATGCGTGGCCGGAACATTGTCGTTCTGAATGCGCTGCGCTGAGCGTGCCGCTGCAAGTGCTTCGCGTGCAGGTACAACCGGGTGCCAGCCTTGAACGTGCTGCCCGGGATGCGCGTTATCAGGCCTTCAGTGAAACCGTACAGGCCAACGAAGTGCTGCTGACAGCCCAGCACCGTGACGATCAGGCGGAAACCTTGTTGTTTCGATTGTTGCGAGGAGCGGGCGTGCGCGGGTTGTCCGCAATGCCGGGTGAGCGCCCGTTGGGCAAGGGGCATCTGCTGCGGCCATTGCTGGATGTCTCGCGGGCCGAACTGGTGGCTTATGCCTGTGCGCAAGGCCTGAACTGGATCGAAGATCCCTCGAACCAGGATCATCAGTACTCACGCAATTACCTGCGCCATCAAGTGTTCCCGACATTGACCGAACGCTGGCCGCAAGCCGTGGCGACCATGGTTCGCAGTGCAGCGCATTTGAGTGAGGCGCAGGGGCTTTTGGGCGATTTGGCGCAGATTGACCTGGCCAGTGTCGGTACTGCCAGTGAGTTCGACTGGCTAGGGCTGCCCTCGCTTGAGTTGGCATCATTTGCGCAACTCTCCAGCGCCCGGCAACGCAATGCCTTGAGTCACTGGCTCGAACCACTGACTCGTCTGCCAGACACGGACCATTGGTCGGGTTGGGAGAGTTTGCGCGACGCCACCGGCGACGCCTCTCCGATCTGGCGGCTGGCCGATGGCGAGTTGCACCGTTCGGGCGGGCGGATCTGGTGGCTGTCCGGCCATTGGCTGCGCCCTTTGCCTCCCGTCGGAACATGGCTGGACCCCGCTTTGCCGCTGGCACTGCCGGACAACGGCCTGCTGTCCTTCAGCGGAGCAATCCCCGATGGCCCGTTGCAGATCCGCTATCGTGAAGGGGGCGAGGTCATGGCTTTGCCTGGTAGGGGTCATCGGGACCTGAAACGTTTGCTCAATGAAAGCGGTGTACCGTCGTTCGTGCGCGGCAGATTGCCGCTGCTCTACAGAGACGGGCAATTGCTGGCTGTGGCCAACCTCAAGGGCCTCGACGGCGGGGCGATTGGCGACTGGCATTTACATTGGCAGCCACAGAACGAAGATCAAGGTTTGAGCTGAAAGGGGCTTTCCGGTAGACTACGCTCCCTTCTTGATACAACTTCTGTGGATTCGCCTGAATTGCAGGAGTTGCCGATTACCAAGCAGTCTTTGCTGGGCGATTCCAAAAAATGTGTAGCGAGCAACGTACTGGCGTTTCATCTGCCGGTCTGTCCCAACGCGGCGGTTTTTTTGAAAGGTGCACTGTGATTAATGCAGGTGATCGGGGGCTTCGGCCTTCCTTCGCTTTCCCCGGCGGCTCGGACCGCTTTAACGCAGACTTCTAGGGTTTTTCATGACGCGCTACATATTCGTCACGGGCGGTGTTGTTTCTTCTTTGGGGAAAGGCATTGCATCGGCATCATTGGCGGCCATCCTGGAGGCGCGGGGACTTAAGGTCACCATGCTGAAGCTGGACCCGTACATCAACGTCGACCCGGGCACCATGAGCCCGTTCCAGCACGGTGAAGTGTTCGTCACCCACGACGGCGCCGAGACCGACCTGGACCTGGGCCACTACGAGCGGTTCATCCGCACGACCATGACCCAGAACAACAACTTCACCACCGGCCGTGTCTACGAACACGTCCTGCGCAAAGAGCGCCGTGGTGACTACCTGGGTGCAACCATCCAGGTGATTCCGCACATCACCGACGAAATCAAGCGCCGCATCATCAAGGGTGCAGGTGACGCTGACGTGGCGATGGTCGAGATCGGTGGCACGGTGGGTGACATCGAGTCGCAACCGTTCCTCGAAGCCATTCGCCAACTGCGTTTCGAAGTCGGCGCCAAGCGCGCGATGCTGATGCACCTGACGCTGGTGCCCTACATCGCCACCGCGGGCGAGACCAAAACCAAGCCAACCCAGCACTCGGTCAAGGAACTGCGCTCCATCGGCCTGCAACCTGACGTGCTGGTGTGCCGCTCCGACCATCCGATCGATGTGTCTTCGCGTCGCAAGATCGCGCAATTCACCAACGTTGAAGAACGTGCGGTGATCGCGCTGGAAGACGCCGACACCATCTACAAGATCCCGGGCATCCTGCACTCCCAGGGCCTGGACGATTTCGTCGTCGAGCGTTTTGGCCTGCAATGCGGCGGTGCCGACCTCTCCGAATGGGAAGCGGTGGTTGACGCCAAGCTCAACCCGGAGCACGAAGTCACCATCGCCATGGTCGGCAAGTACATGGAGTTGCTGGACGCCTACAAGTCGCTGATTGAAGCGATGAGTCACGCCGGCATCAGCAACCGCACCAAGGTCAACCTGCGCTATATCGATTCCGAAGACATCGAGAACCAGGGCACTGCGCTGCTCGAAGGCGTCGATGCGATCCTGGTACCGGGCGGCTTCGGTCTGCGTGGCGTGGAAGGCAAGATCACTGCGGTTCAATACGCTCGCGAAAACAAGGTTCCATACCTGGGTATCTGCCTGGGCATGCAAGTGGCGGTCATCGAGTTCGCTCGTAACGTCATGGGCTGGAAAGACGCCAACTCCACCGAGTTCGATCGTGCCAGCGGTCACCCGGTCGTGGGCCTGATCACCGAGTGGGAAGATGCCACCGGCGCTGTCGAAACCCGTACCGAAACCTCCGACCTGGGTGGCACCATGCGCCTGGGCGCGCAGGATTGCCTGTTGGAGCCGGGTTCCCTGGTCCACGGTTGCTACGGCAAGGACGTGATTGTCGAGCGTCACCGTCATCGCTACGAAGTGAACAACAACCTGCTGCCGCAAATCATCGAAGCCGGCCTGAAAATCTCCGGTCGTTCCGGTGATGGCGCGCTGGTCGAAGTGGTTGAAGCACCGGATCACCCATGGTTCGTCGCTTGCCAGTTCCACCCTGAGTTCACCTCGACGCCTCGCGACGGTCACCCGTTGTTCAGCGGTTTTGTTAAAGCAGCTTTGGCTCAACACCAGAAGAAGGCGTGACCCCGATGGCGCAGAAAATCATCCGTGTAGGCGATATCGAGATTGCCAACGACAAGCCAATGGTGCTGTTCGGCGGCATGAATGTGCTCGAAAGCCGTGACATGGCAATGCAGGTCTGCGAAGAGTACGTAAAGGTGACCGAAAAGCTCGGTATCCCTTACGTGTTCAAGGCCAGCTTCGACAAGGCCAACCGTTCTTCCGTGACCTCCTACCGTGGCCCGGGCCTGGAAGAAGGCATGCGGATTTTCCAGGACATCAAGCAAGCCTTCGGCGTGCCGATCATCACCGACGTCCACGAGCCTGAGCAGGCGGCGGTCGTGGCTGAAGTCTGCGACATCATCCAGTTGCCAGCCTTCCTGTCGCGCCAGACCGACCTCGTGGTCGCGATGGCCAAGACTGGCGCCGTGATCAACATCAAGAAAGCCCAATTCCTGGCGCCGCACGAGATGAAACACATCCTGAGCAAGTGCGTGGAAGCGGGTAACGACCAGTTGATCCTGTGCGAGCGTGGTTCGAGCTTCGGCTACAACAACCTGGTCGTCGACATGCTTGGCTTCGGCATCATGAAGCAGTTCGAATACCCGGTATTCTTCGACGTGACCCACGCGCTGCAAATGCCTGGCGGTCGTTCGGATTCCGCCGGCGGTCGTCGCGCCCAGGTCACTGACCTGGCGAAGGCCGGCATGAGCCAGTCGCTGGCCGGCCTGTTCCTGGAAGCCCACCCGGATCCGGACAACGCCAAATGCGACGGTCCTTGCGCCCTGCGCCTGGACAAACTGGAGCCATTCCTGGCCCAGCTCAAAGCCCTGGACGAACTGGTGAAGAGTTTTCCGACGGTAGAAACCGCGTAATCCTCAATTCTTCCTGTAGGCGCTGGCTTGCCAGCGAAGAGGCCCTGGAATCTTTCAGAGATTTCAAGGCCGCCTTCGCTGGCAAGCCAGCTCCTACAAAAAGCAATATGACGCACAGGTTATAATTCGAGCGGTACCAAGCGTTTTCGTCAACTTTGGAGTGTTCACAACAATGGCTAAAATCGTCGACATCAAAGGTCGTGAAGTTCTCGACTCCCGTGGCAACCCCACCGTGGAAGCGGACGTGCTTCTCGACAACGGCATCATCGGCAGTGCTTGCGCGCCGTCCGGTGCTTCCACTGGCTCGCGTGAAGCGCTCGAGCTGCGTGATGGCGACAAGAGCCGTTACCTGGGCAAGGGCGTTTTGAAGGCCGTCGCCAACATCAACGGTCCGATCCGTGACCTGTTGAAAGGCATGGACCCAAGCGAGCAGAAAGCCCTCGACCTGGCGATGATCAAGCTCGACGGTACCGAAAACAAAGGCTCCCTGGGCGCCAACGCGATCCTCGCCGTTTCCCTGGCTGCGGCCAAGGCAGCAGCACAGGACCAGGACCTGCCGCTGTACGCTCACATCGCCAACCTGAACGGCACCCCGGGTGTCTACTCGATGCCGGTTCCGATGATGAACATCATCAACGGTGGCGAGCACGCCGATAACAACGTCGACATCCAGGAATTCATGGTTCAGCCAGTAGGCGCCAAGTCTTTCTCGGAAGGTCTGCGCATGGGCACCGAGATTTTCCATCACCTCAAAGCCGTGCTGAAGGCCCGTGGCCTGAGCACTGCCGTCGGTGACGAAGGTGGTTTCGCGCCGAACCTGGCGTCCAACGAAGATGCACTGAAAGTGATCTCCGAAGCCGTGGCCAACGCTGGCTACAAGCTGGGCACCGACGTGACCCTGGCGCTGGACTGCGCGGCCAGCGAATTCTACGAAGACGGCAAGTACAACCTGTCCGGCGAAGGCCAGGTGTTCACCGCTGAAGGTTTCGCTGACTACCTCAAGGGCCTGACCGAGCGTTACCCGATCATCTCCATCGAAGATGGCCTGGACGAGTCCGACTGGGCTGGCTGGAAAATCCTCACCGACAAGATCGGCGAGAAGACCCAACTGGTAGGCGACGACCTGTTCGTAACCAACACCAAGATCCTGAAAGAAGGCATCGACAAGAAGATCGCCAACTCGATCCTGATCAAGTTCAACCAGATCGGCACCCTGACTGAAACCCTGGAAGCCATCCAGATGGCCAAGGCCGCTGGTTACACTGCCGTGATCTCGCACCGCTCCGGCGAAACCGAAGATTCGACCATTGCCGACCTGGCCGTGGGCACCTCGGCTGGCCAGATCAAGACCGGTTCCCTGTGCCGTTCCGACCGCGTTTCCAAGTACAACCAACTGCTGCGTATCGAAGAGCAGTTGAATGGCAAAGCCAAGTACAACGGTCGTGCCGAGTTCCGCGGCTGATTGTTAAATGGTAAAAAGACAGCGGATTGTGTCGGAAAAATCGCTACAGCGACGTTTTTGCCACTAATCTGATGCCTTATAAGCACAAGCCTGGATTTTCCAGGCTTCGTGCTATCAGAAGCTTCATGTTTGGCACGGCTGTCTTTTTTCACTGGATACCTGATATTCGATGCGCAGTCCCAATTGGTTATTCCTCATTCTGCTTTTGTTGCTGGCTGGCTTGCAGTACCGCCTGTGGGTGGGAAATGGCAGCCTGGCGCAAGTGGCCGAGTTGACTCAGCAGATCGCGGATCAGCAAGCGGAGAACCAGACGTTGCTGGAGCGCAACCGGGTGATGGACGCCGAAGTCAGTGAGTTGAAAAAGGGCATGGAGACCGTTGAAGAGCGGGCTCGCCATGAGTTGGGCATGGTCAAGGACGGTGAAACCCTTTACCAATTAGCACAATGAACCCGACGCTACCGGCCTTCTGGGCCGTGATTCCTGCCGCGGGCGTCGGTGCCCGTATGGCCGCGGACCGTCCCAAGCAATACTTGCAACTGGGTGGGCGCACTATTCTCGAACACAGCCTTGGCTGTTTCCTTGGTCATCCATGCCTCAAGGGTCTGGTGGTCAGTCTTGCGGTTGATGACCCCTATTGGCCGAACCTTTCGTGTGCTGGCGATCCGCGCATTCAACGTGTTGAAGGCGCAGACGAGCGCTCCGGGTCGGTGCTCAACGCGTTGCTGCATTTGCACGGACAGGGCGCCGATGATGAGGACTGGGTGCTGGTTCACGACGCCGCACGGCCGAACCTCAGCCGCGACGATCTAGACAAGCTGCTGGCCGAGCTGGCTGACGATCCTGTCGGCGGACTGCTGGCGGTTCCGGCGCGGGATACGCTCAAGCGAGTCGACAAGCACGGTCGTGTGGTCGAGACCGTGGATCGCAGTGTGATTTGGCAGGCCTACACGCCGCAGATGTTTCGCCTTGGGGCATTGCATCGCGCGTTGGCCGACAGCCTGGTGGCCGATGCCGTTATTACCGACGAAGCCTCGGCGATGGAGTGGGCCGGTTTGGCACCACGCGTGATTGAAGGGCGATCCGATAATCTCAAGGTGACGCGTCCTGAGGATCTGGAGTGGTTGAGGCAGCGTTGGGCCAATCGTCGCTGACAGGCGCGGCGTCTGTCAGATTGTCTTCGCGAGCAAGCTCGCTCCTACAGGATTTGCACCCGGCCTTGTAGGAGCAGGCTTGCCCGCGAAGGCGACAGCCCGGTCAACCCACATTTATTGCTCATACTGCTAATTCACTAGCCCCGATATTCCGGCCGTTCAGCCAATCCCTCCTTCAAGTAATCCACCAACTTGCGCACCTTCGGCGATAAATGTCGCTGCTGCGGATACAGCGCCCAAACCGCCGTATTGGGGGGCTGGTTGGCCTCCAGCAGCGAAATCAGTGCGCCGCTTTTCAAGTGTTCCAGCACGTAGTAATCCGGCAGTTGGCACAACCCCATGCCCTGTAATGCCGCATCCAACACGGCTTGCCCGCTGTTGCAACGCCAGTTTCCCTGCACCCGTTGGGAAAATTCCCGCCCGTTCTGTTCCAGCTGCCACTGGTCAGAGCTGCCAATGAGGCAGTTGTGGCGACTGAGTTCCGACAGACTGTGCGGTCGACCGTAGCGTTCAACGTAGGAAGGGGAGGCGCAGAGGAACATGCGTCGCGGCGCGAGGCGTATGGCGACCAGTCTTGAGTCCTGCAAGCGGCCAAGGCGAATGGCCAGGTCCAGGCCGTCGTGCACTAGGTCGAGTTGCCGGTTGGTGAGTTCGATATCAATGCGCAGCTGCGGGAACAACCCCATGAAGCGTGTAACCAACGGCACAATGAATCGCTCGCCATAGGCCACTGCGCAGGTCATGCGCAGCATGCCTTTGGGTTCGCTGGTCAGGTCGCCGACCGCTCGCAGCGCTTCTTCGCGACCGTCCTGCAGTCGCTGGCAATGTTGCAAAAAGGTCTGCCCGGCCTCGGTCAGCGTTACCCGGCGGGTGCTGCGATAGAGCAAGCGTGTCTGTAAACGCTCTTCCAGGCGTACGATCTGGCGACTGACATGCGATGAAGAAACGCCGAGGCGTTCGGCAGCTGCCGTGAACTGGCTGCATTCGGCGACGGCGACGAATTCGTCGATGCCTTCCCAGCGTTTTTCAGACATTGGGATTATCCCTGTGCGGCAATAATATTTTGCATTTGCCCGGATTATTCACCGTCTGGCGCTGTATTACACTCCCTGTCTCGTTTTATTCAATGGAGAGTCACCATGATCAAGTCGCGCGCCGCTGTTGCCTTCGAGGCCAAGAAACCTCTGGAGATCGTTGAAGTCGATGTCGCCATGCCCAGGGCCGGCGAAGTCCTGCTGCGCGTGGTGGCCTCTGGTGTCTGCCATACCGATGCCTACACCTTGTCCGGTGCTGACCCGGAAGGGATCTTCCCGTCGATTCTCGGTCACGAAGGCGGTGCCATCGTCGAAGCCATTGGCGAGGGTGTGACCTCGGTTGCCGTCGGCGACCATGTGATCCCGCTGTACACCCCGGAATGCCGGCAGTGCAAATTCTGCCTGTCGGGCAAGACCAATCTCTGCCAGGCGATTCGCGCGACCCAGGGCAAAGGCTTGATGCCGGATGGCACCTCGCGTTTTTCCTACAAGGGCGAAGCGATTTTCCACTACATGGGCACTTCCACGTTTTCCGAGTACACCGTGCTGCCGGAAATCTCCGTGGCGAAGATCGCCAAGGAAGCGCCACTGGAAAAAGTCTGCCTGCTCGGCTGCGGTGTCACCACCGGCATCGGCGCGGTGCTCAATACGGCCAAGGTGAAATCGGGTGACACCGTGGCCATTTTTGGCCTCGGCGGCATCGGCCTGTCGGCTGTCATTGGCGCTGTCAAAGCCAAGGCTGCACGGATCATTGCCATCGACATCAACCCGGCGAAATTCGAGATCGCCAAGCAGTTGGGTGCAACCGACTGCGTGAACCCGAAAGACTTCGATCGTCCGATCCAGGAAGTCATCGTCGACATGACCGATGGCGGCGTGGACTTTTCCTTCGAGTGCATCGGCAATGTGCAACTGATGCGTGCCGCGCTGGAATGCTGCCACAAGGGCTGGGGCGAGTCGGTCATCATCGGTGTGGCCGGTGCCGGCCAGGAAATCGCGACCCGTCCGTTCCAACTGGTTACCGGTCGCGTCTGGCGCGGTTCGGCGTTCGGTGGCGTGCGTGGCCGTACCGAGTTGCCGAGCTACGTGGAAATGGCCGAGACCGGTGAAATCCCGCTGGATACCTTCATCACCCACACCATGGGCCTGGAAGATATCAACAAGGCGTTTGACCTGATGCATGAAGGAAAAAGCATCCGCTCCGTCATCCATTTCTGAGGTCCGTCATGAGCCTGGAAAACATCTCCTGCCAGAAAAGCTTCGGCGGCTGGCACAAGCGCTATCGCCATCGCTCGGACATGCTCGGTTGCGACATGGTGTTTGCCGTCTACTTGCCGCCACAAGCGGAGCAGGGTGGCAAGCTGCCGGTGTTGTACTGGTTGTCCGGCCTGACCTGTACTGACGAAAACTTCATGCAAAAGGCCGGTGCCATGCGCATGGCGGCCGAACTGGGGTTGATCATCGTCGCGCCGGACACCAGCCCGCGGGGTCCGGATGTTCCGGGCGATCCGGATGGCGCCTGGGACTTCGGCCTCGGCGCCGGGTTTTATCTGAATGCCACGCAGGAACCGTGGTCGCGCCACTATCGGATGCATGACTATGTCGTGCAGGAATTGCCGACATTGGTCGAAGCGCATTTCCCTGCGTCCGACAAACGCGGCATCAGTGGCCACTCCATGGGCGGCCACGGCGCGCTGGTGTGCGCACTGCGCAATCCGGGGCGTTATCGCTCGGTGTCGGCGTTCTCGCCCATCAACAATCCGATGGATTGCCCGTGGGGGCAGAAAGCTTTCTCCCGCTATCTGGGAGAGGACCGTTCGAAATGGCGCGAGTGGGATGCCTGTGCATTGATTGCCGAGGCTGATGAAAAACTGCCGTTGCTGGTCGACCAAGGGGATCGCGATGATTTCCTTGCCAACCAGCTCAAGCCAGAAGCCTTGCAACAGGCGGCCAAACTTGCTGGGCACCCGCTGACCTTGCGTCTGCAACCGGGCTATGACCACAGCTATTTCTTCATTGCCAGTTTCATCGATGAGCACTTGCGGCATCACGCGCATGCTCTGGTTGGTTAATGCAGGTAGAATCACGCCCTGACAAAAATCGGGGCGTTTTTTTATGCGTATTGGCCACGGCTACGATGTGCACCGTTTCGCTGAAGGCGATTTCATCACTCTGGGCGGCGTGCGTATTGCGCACAGCTTCGGGTTGCTTGCGCACTCTGACGGTGACGTCCTTTTGCACGCCTTGAGCGATGCCTTGCTCGGCGCTGCGGCGTTGGGCGATATCGGCAAACATTTCCCGGACACCGATCCACAATTCAAGGGCGCCGACAGCCGTGCGCTGTTGCGCCATGTCGTCGCACTGATCCATGCCAAGGGCTGGAAAGTCGGCAACGTCGATAACACCATCGTCGCCCAAGCGCCGAAAATGGCCCCGCATATCGAATCGATGCGCGCGCTGATTGCCGCGGATCTTCAAGTTGAGTTGGATCAAGTGAACGTAAAAGCTACCACCACCGAAAAGCTCGGTTTTGTCGGGCGCGAAGAAGGCATCGCCGTGCACGCCGTTGCCTTGTTGCTGCGCGCATGAACGAACTGCAATTGCTTGGCCCGCGGGCTTATGGTGAGGCCCTCGGCACAGCTGTATTGAAAGCCATCGCCGAAGATTTCCAGGTCGACGAAGTCCTCGACATTCCTTTGAGCGGCGAAGGTGAACACCTGTGGATCTGGGTGGAAAAGCGCGGCTTGAATACTGAGGAAGCCGCGCGGCGAATTGCCAAGGCGGCGGGTGTGCCCTTGCGTACCGTCAGCTATGCCGGGCTCAAGGATCGCCAGGCGCTGACTCGCCAGTGGTTCAGCGTGCAGCTGCCAGGCAAGGCCGACCCTGATTTATCGGCGGCAGAAAACGATACCCTGAAGATTCTCAAGACCGCTCGCCACAAACGCAAACTGCAGCGTGGCGCGCACTCGGCCAATGGCTTCACGTTGCGCCTGACCCAGTTCAACGGCGACAAGGCCGCCATTGAGGCGCGTCTGCAACTGATCGCCCAGCACGGCATTCCCAATTATTTTGGCGCCCAGCGTTTCGGCCATGATGGCGGCAACGTCGTCGATGCGCGCGCCTGGGCTGCGCGCAAGGCGTTGCCGGAACAACGCAACGTGCGCTCGCGACTGCTTTCCACGGCGCGCAGTTTTCTGTTCAATCAGGTATTGGCCGCCCGCGTTGCCGATGGCACCTGGCAGCGTGCCCAGGTCGGCGATCTGCTGGCGTTCACTGACAGCCGCAGTTTTTTTCCGGCAGGCGAGGCTGAATGCAGCGATCCGCGCCTGGCGATTCTCGATCTGCACCCGACAGGTCCGCAGTGGGGTGAAGGTGACTCGCCGGCCACTGGCGCAGTCCATGAACTGGAGCAGGCCGTCGCCGCAGGCGAAGTGGATCTGCGTGACTGGTTGATTAGCGCCGGAATGAGCCACGAACGTCGCATCCTGCGACTGCCCATTGCAGGGTTGACGTGGCATTATCCCGAACCTGACATTCTGCAATTGGAATTCGTCCTGCCGGCCGGATGCTTCGCCACCGTATTGGTACGCGAACTCGTTGATCTGGTGCCGGTGGGGCAGACGGACAGCCCATGCGTATTCTGATTTCAAACGACGATGGGGTAACCGCACCCGGTCTCGCCGCGCTTTATGCTGCGCTGGCGGATTATGCCGAGTGCGTGGTTATCGCCCCGGACCAGGACAAAAGCGGCGCCAGCAGCTCGCTGACGCTCGACCGTCCGTTGCACCCGCAAACCTTGGCCAATGGCTTTATCAGCATCAATGGCACCCCCACAGATTGCGTGCACCTGGGCCTCAATGGCTTGCTGGAGCGCGAAGCGGACATGGTGGTTTCCGGTATCAACCTGGGGGCCAACCTGGGAGACGATGTCTTGTATTCCGGCACGGTGGCGGCGGCACTTGAGGGGCGCTTCCTGAAGCATCCTTCGTTTGCCTTTTCGCTGGTCTCACGCCAGGTCGAGAACCTTCCTGCCGCTGCGCATTTTGCGCGCAAACTGGTCGAAGCCCACGCTGACCTGGACCTGCCCCCACGCACGGTGCTGAACGTGAACATCCCCAATTTGCCGCTGGACCGGATCCGCGGTATCCAGTTAACACGCCTGGGCCATCGCGCCCGGGCCGCGGCACCGATGAAAGTCGTGGATCCGCGCGGTAAGGCCGGTTACTGGATCGCCGCGGCCGGGGACGCCGAGGACGGTGGCCCGGGTACCGATTTCCACGCGGTGATGCAGGGCTATGTTTCGATTACGCCGCTGCAACTGGATCGCACGTTCAATGATGCCTTCAGAAGTCTGGACGGCTGGCTGGAGGGGCTTCGCTGATGGGGCGCGAACAAGACGATATGCTGCGTCGCGGCATTGGCATGACCTCCCAGCGAACCCGGGAGCGTCTGATCCAGCGCCTGTACGAAGAAGGCATTTCCAACGCCAGGGTGCTGGAGGTCATTCGCCGCACCCCGCGTCACCTGTTCGTCGACGAAGCGCTGGCGCACCGTGCCTACGAAGACACGGCGCTGCCGATCGGCAACAACCAGACCATTTCCCAGCCTTATATGGTGGCGCGCATGAGCGAGTTGCTGCTGGAGGCCGGGCCCCTCGACAAGGTGCTGGAGATCGGCACCGGGTCGGGCTACCAGACCGCAGTGTTGTCGCAGCTGGTCGAGCGGGTGTTCTCGGTCGAGCGCATCAAGGTCCTCCAGGATCGGGCAAAGGAACGCCTGGTCGAATTGAACCTGCGCAATGTGGTGTTCCGCTGGGGTGATGGCTGGGAAGGCTGGCCGGCACTGGCGCCGTACAACGGGATAATCGTCACCGCGGTGGCGACCGATGTACCCCAGGCGTTGCTAGACCAGTTGGCGCCGGGCGGGCGCATGGTGATCCCGGTCGGATCCGGCGAAGTACAGCAATTGATGCTGATCATCCGCGAGGAACACGGTTTTTCCAGGCATGTCCTGGGGGCTGTACGCTTCGTGCCATTGCTCAATGGGCCGTTGGCCTGAGCATTTGTTTCGGCGCGCTGAATTCTCTTCGATTGCCTTTGTCTTACAGCGGCGTCGATCGGTTCAACGGGTTTCAACGTCTGGCAGCAAACGTGTGCGCGAAAGCCATTGGCCACATTAAAGGTAAAGCGTGCACGGCCCGTTATACTTGCGACAGTTCATGCCGGACTCCGGTATTTCACATTTTCAGCCACCACAAAGGGAGCGGCGGGTGAGTCTCACAGTCATTGCGCAGCGTATGGGTACAACGAGCTTTCAGCGCCTGGTGACTGGCCTTGTCTTGAGCACCTTGCTGGTCGGTTGTTCCAGCAACAAATCCAGTGATGTCCGTGTCGTCGATCGTAATAATGCCGCGCCGCAGCGTCCGGTCGTGACCACCGGACAATACGTCGTGCGCCCCAAGGACACCCTGTTCTCCATCGCCTTCCGTTACGGCTGGGACTACAAGGCCCTCGCGGCACGCAACAACATTGCGGCGCCCTACACCATCCACCCGGGTCAGACGATTCGCTTCGATGGTCGTACCGATTCAACGTCCACGGCGGTGGTCAGTTCCTCCAGTTCATCACCGTCGTCGTCGAGTAAAACCACGGTCATCCGGCGTTCGGCGAACGGTACGACCACCACTTCCACGACGGTTGTACCGTCCGTCGCCAGCAAGCCGGCACCCGCTCCATTGCCGCCTCCAGGCCCAGCCCCGACCGGCTGGGGATGGCCATCTAATGGCATTCTGATTGGAAAATTCTCTTCAAACGGTAGTTTGAATAAAGGAATTGATATCGCCGGGGATTTGGGACAGCCTGTTTTAGCTGCGTCTGATGGGACGGTGGTATACGCCGGGAGTGGCTTAAGGGGCTACGGCGAATTAGTGATCATCAAACACAGCGAAACCTACGTCAGTGCCTACGGACACAACCGCAGGCTGTTGGTTCGGGAGGGGCAGCAGGTCAAGGTCGGACAGACAATTGCCGAAATGGGGTCAACGGGTACAGACCGGGTGAAACTGCATTTTGAGATTCGCCGCCAGGGTAAACCCGTAGATCCGCTGCAATTCCTGCCACGTCGTTGATTGCTTACCAGCCTGTTCCGTCGCGTAGAGGGGACAGGCTCCAGCGTTGCCAAGGATAAAGGCGTCGCTTGAGCTTGAGGTCGAACTCACCAAAGGACTATAACAATGGCTCTCAGTAAAGAAGTGCCGGAGTTTGACATCGACGATGAGGTTCTCCTGATGGAGAGCAGCATCGATACGGATTCGATGTCGAATGATGAAGGGGCGGCTCCACCTTCCGTTCGTGCCAAATCCAAACACTCCGCAGCGTTGAAGCAACACAAGTACATTGACTACACGCGGGCGCTCGATGCCACGCAGTTGTACCTCAACGAAATTGGTTTCTCCCCCCTGCTTTCACCCGAAGAAGAAGTTCATTTTGCGCGCCTGTCGCAAAGTGGCGATCCGGCGGGGCGCAAGCGCATGATTGAAAGCAACCTGCGGCTGGTGGTGAAAATCGCCCGGCGCTACGTCAATCGCGGGCTGTCGCTGCTGGACCTGATCGAAGAGGGCAACCTCGGTTTGATCCGGGCGGTGGAGAAGTTCGATCCGGAACGCGGTTTCCGCTTTTCGACCTACGCGACCTGGTGGATTCGCCAAACCATCGAACGCGCAATCATGAATCAGACCCGTACCATCCGGTTGCCGATTCATGTGGTCAAGGAGCTGAACGTGTACCTGCGGGCCGCGCGGGAGCTGACACAAAAACTCGACCATGAACCCTCACCCGAAGAAATCGCCAACCTGCTGGAAAAACCGGTGGGAGAAGTCAAGCGCATGCTCGGCCTCAACGAGCGGGTCTCTTCGGTCGACGTCTCGCTGGGTCCGGATTCGGATAAAACCCTGCTGGACACCCTGACTGACGATCGCCCCACCGATCCATGCGAACTGTTGCAGGACGACGACCTGTCGCAGAGCATCGATCAATGGCTTTCGGAGCTGACCGACAAGCAACGCGAGGTGGTTGTACGCCGCTTCGGCCTACGCGGTCATGAAAGCAGCACACTTGAAGACGTCGGCCTGGAAATTGGCCTGACCCGGGAACGGGTCAGGCAGATTCAGGTGGAAGGCTTGAAGCGGCTGCGCGAGATCCTGGAAAAAAATGGTCTGTCGAGTGAGTCGCTGTTCCAATAAGGCACTTGCTGCGATGGCATAAAAGACCCCGACTGGCTCGGGGTTTTTTTATGCCCGAGATTTGAAGGTAACTGCTCGGGATTTCGGTTTCGTGTTGTAAGCCTGGGCTTACTCTTGCGTAGGTGTTCGTTATTTTTACACCTTGGCAGTCACCGATATTGCATGCGTTATGTTTCTAACAGGATGATTTTAAATATTATTTTTTTGATCGTGGCGGAGTATGACAGCCAGGCGTAGCGCCGATGGGCGATTGATCGCCACGGGGAAACCTCTAGTATCCAGGTTGTGTCGACGGACAGACACGTCCTTCAAGGATGAGGGAAAGGGAACTCGCAGGACGCGATTCATCAGGATGATGAAAAGGAATACAGGGAATAGGGAAAAAATGTGGGCGGGTCAAACCGCCCCTTTTTTTGCCTGCAAAAAAGCAAAAAGGCCCTTGTGGGGCCTTTTTTTGGAACGCGGGGGTGATCAGCGTTCGAGGTCTTTGAGCTTGCTGCCTACAGATTTGTTGATGGCGCGATCAAACTCTTCTGCATCAGGCAACGATTCTTTCTTCTCAGTGATGTTGGGCCAGATATCGGCCAACTCTGCGTTCAGCTCGATGAAGTTCTCCATGCCGGCCGGAACCTCATCTTCGGAGAAGATAGCCAAAGCAGGGCATTCAGGTTCGCACAGCGCGCAATCGATGCACTCATCCGGGTGAATCACCAGGAAGTTCGGGCCTTCGTAAAAGCAGTCCACCGGACAGACTTCTACGCAGTCGGTGTACTTGCACTTGATGCAGTTGTCGGTGACGACGAAGGTCATTTCTAATTTTCTCCTCAGGCGCGGCTTGCTGCGCCCCTTCTCGTAGGGGTCGCCAGGTTTGGGAGCGATAGTCTGCAGGCCAGGCTAAAAGCCTGCAGCATCCCAAACCGCGCGAGATTCTAACAGCTTGCAAGCCGCTGCGTTAGATCCGTGTCTTTAGTGTATAGAGCATTTCGAGAGCACGACGTGGAGTCATATCGTCCAGATCGAGTTTTGCCAGTTCATCCAGCACCGGGTGCGGCAGGCTGGCAAACAGATCGCTCTGCATCGGCGCCGCCGGTTTGCCCTTGGCAGGTGCGGGCACCTCATGGGGCAGGGCGGTGTCTTCCAGACGGCTCAAATGCTCGCGAGCACGGGTGATGACTTCACTCGGGACACCGGCGAGCTGTGCAACGGCCAAGCCGTAACTCTGGCTGGCTGGGCCGGGCAGCACGTGGTGCAGGAACACGATGCGCTCGTTGTGCTCAGTGGCATTGAGGTGCACGTTGGCCACCAGTGGCTGGGCTTCCGGCAGCACGGTCAGCTCAAAGTAGTGGGTGGCGAACAGGGTGTAGGCCCGCAGGTGCGCCAGGCGTTCGGCGGCGGCCCATGCCAGGGACAGGCCGTCGAAGGTGCTGGTGCCACGCCCCACTTCGTCCATCAGCACCAGGCTGCGCTCGGTGGCGTTGTGCAGAATGTTCGCGGTTTCGCTCATTTCCACCATGAACGTCGAGCGCCCGCCGGCCAGGTCATCGCTGGAGCCAATCCGGGTGAAGATTCGGTCGACCAGCGACAGTTCGCAACTGGCTGCCGGTACGAAGCTGCCGATGTGGGCCAGCAGCACGATCAGTGCGGTTTGACGCATGTAGGTGGATTTACCGCCCATGTTCGGGCCGGTGATCACCAGCATGCGGGTGTTGTCGTCCAGGCTCAGGTCGTTGGCCACGAACGGCGTGGTCAGCACTTGTTCGACCACCGGGTGGCGCCCCTGGCTGATGCGCATGCACGGCTCGCTGACGAAGCGCGGGCAGTTCAGGTCGAGGTTCAGTGCACGTTCGGCCAGGTTGCTCAATACGTCCAGCTCGGCCAGGGCGCCGGCAGTATCCTGCAGCGGCGGCAACCGGTCGATCAGGTCTTCGAGCAACGCCTCGTACAGCATCTTCTCGCGGGCCAGGGCACGGCTCTTGGCGGATAATGCCTTGTCTTCGAAAGCCTTGAGTTCCGGGGTAATGAAACGCTCGGCGCCCTTGAGCGTCTGCCGACGAATGTAGTCAGCCGGTGCCGACTCTGCTTGTTTGCTCGGCAGTTCGATGAAGTAACCGTGAATGCGGTTGTAACCGACCTTCAGGTGAGACAGGCCGGTGCGGGCTTTTTCCCGGGCTTCGAGGTCGATCAGGAATTGCCCGGCGTTTTCGCTGAGCGACTGAAGTTCGTCGAGTTCGCTGTCGTATCCGGTCTTCAACACACCACCGTCGCGGATCACCGCAGGCGGGTTGTCGATAATGGCTTTTTCCAGGAGTGCCGCCAGGTCCGGATAGGTGCTGGTGATGGTGGCCAGTTGCTGGAGGTGCGGGGCTTCGAGCTCGGTCATTGCCACTTGCAGCTCGGGCAGGGCGCCGAGGGCGTCACGCAAGCGTGCGAGGTCTCGCGGGCGGGCGTTGCGCAGGCCGATCCGCGCGAGAATGCGCTCGATGTCACCGATTTCCTTGAGTTGCGGTTGCAGCTTCTCGAAGCGGTAACGGTCAAGCAGGCACGTGATCGAGCTCTGGCGTGCGAGCAATACTGTCAAATCACGCAGCGGGCGATTCAGCCAACGGGTCAGCAGACGGCTGCCCATGGCGGTCTGGCAGCGATCGACCACCGATTGCAGGGTGTTGTCGCGACCGCCGGCCAGGTTGGTGTCGAGTTCCAGGTTACGACGGCTGGCGCCATCGAGTACCACGGTATCGTCCAGGCGTTCATGGCGCAGGCTGCGCAAATGCGGCAGGGCAGTGCGCTGGGTTTCCTTGGCGTAGGCCAGCAAGCAACCGGCAGCGCCGATGGCCAGGGTCAGGTTTTCACAGCCAAAGCCCTTGAGGTCCTGGGTGGAAAATTGTTGGCACAGGCTCTTGAGCGCCGAGTCACGCTCGAAATCCCACGGCGCACGGCGACGCACGCCACGGCGTTTTTCTGCCGGCAAGTCCTTGGGCCAGTCATCCGGTATCAGCAGCTCCACCGGGTTGACCCGCTCGAGTTCCGCCAGCAGGTTTTCCCAGCCCTTGATTTCCAGCACGCTGAAGTTGCCGCTGGTGATGTCTAGCACCGCCAGGCCAAACAGGCGCTCATCGCCCAGGACTGCGGCAATCAGGTTGTCGCGACGTTCATCGAGCAGCGCTTCGTCACTCACCGTCCCCGGCGTGATAATGCGCACGACCTGGCGCTCCACCGGCCCCTTGCTCGTGGCCGGGTCGCCGACCTGCTCGCAGATCACCACCGACTCGCCGAGCTTCACCAGTTTCGCCAGGTAACCCTCGGCGGCATGGTAGGGAATCCCGCACATCGGAATCGCCTGTCCGGCCGACTGCCCACGGGCGGTCAGGGTGATGTCCAGCAACTTGGCTGCCTTCTTCGCATCTTCGTAGAAGATCTCGTAGAAGTCGCCCATGCGGTAGAACATCAGCTGGTCCGGATGCTGGTTTTTCAGGCGCCAGTACTGCTGCATCATCGGCGTGTGGGAGGACAGGTCGGAAACGGCTTTATTCATCGGATTGTCAGGAAACTCGTTGAAAGAGGTGGGGCAAAAGCGAGGCAACTGCCGGGCTTTTCCGCGATGGGCGCAAGGTTACCATGGGCGGTCGGCCGGACGCAGGCATCGCGGTCGGATGACCGGTTTTGGCAGGCGAAAATATGCAGGTTGGCATTTGTTTTCTTCGAAAATAACCAGCACTATGCGTGTTATGCAAAAACGCAACGTGTCGACTGTCTTAAAAGCACTGCTCGATCAGCACGGGATCTCCCCCACGGAGCTACACCGTCGCACCGGCGTGCCTCAATCCACGCTCTCGCGGATTCTCAGCGGGAAAATCGTCGATCCTTCGGATAAGCATATTTCGAAGATTGCCGATTATTTCGCCCTGAGTACCGACCAATTGCGTGGCCGTGCGGACGTGGCACCGGTGGCCCATGCCGGGCGAGCGCCTGTGCATTCTGAGCTCAAGGACATCAGCTTGTGGGACGACGACACGCCGGTCGACGATGACGAGGTGTCCGTTCCCTTTCTTCGCGAGGTGGAATTGGCCGCCGGATCAGGAAGATTCGTCATTGAGGAGAGCGAGCGCGCTAGCCTGCGCTTCGGCAAGCGAAGCCTGCGCCACAATGGCGTGCAGTTCGACCAGGCCAAATGCGTGACCGTACGTGGCAACAGCATGTTGCCGGTGCTGCGCGATGGCGCCACGGTCGGCGTGAATGCCGGCAAATGCGGTATTGGCGATATCGTTGACGGCGACCTTTATGCGATCAATCACAACGGTCAATTGCGGGTAAAGCAGTTGTATCGCCTGCCCACCGGGATTCGCTTGCGCAGCTTTAACCGAGACGAGCATCCGGATGAGGACTACACCTTTCAGGAAGTCCAGGAGGAGCCGATTGTCATCCTTGGACATGTCTTCTGGTGGGGTATGTACGCACGCTGATAACGCATGTGTTCCGATAAAAACCGCTCCTGCAGCGGTTTTTTTTCGCCCGCTGAAACGTCGGATTGTCTTTTTTCGATGCGTTAACGCATTGACTGAATATGCATTGATGCATAACCTGTTTGCCTACTTATTCAATACGCGGTGTGACCGCCTGCGCAAGGAGGCCTGAAATGACTGCCGAGCAATATGCATTGCTGGACATGCCTCTCTGGCTGCTCATCATCCTGCCGGTGCTCGGGGGTATTAGCGGTGAAATGTGGCGTGCCGACAAAGAGGGTATTCGTGGCTGGCCCCTTGTTCGACGCGTGGGCGTGCGGTCGGGCTCCAGCATGCTATGCGGTGCGTCAGCCATCATGCTGCTGCACGCGGCTGATGTTTCCGTTTGGGCCGCTTGTGCAGGGGGCTGCCTGACGGCGATGGCCGGGACAGATGTGGTGTTAGGGCTGTATGAGCGCTGGGCAGCCAAGCGCATGGGCATCCGTCAGGGCCGGTCCGGCGACGTAGACGATTGAGCCCCCGACAGACCTTCTCCAGAGCCTCTGTTCTTTACATTTTGATCGATCCTGCAACTTGCAAGTGCGGTCTGCTCGTGTACGGTTAACCCATCCCGCCCCATCAGGAGATGACCGTGAAAGTAATCACCCAACTCGCCGCTGACCTTGGCAGGCAATTGCAGTTTCTCAATGCCCATGTTTCCACGGCCGAGTCCTGTACCGGAGGCGGGATTGCCGAGGCGATCACTCGTATTCCGGGCAGTTCGGCTTGGTTCGAGGCCGGTTATGTCACTTACTCCAATCTGCAGAAGAACCTGCAACTGGACGTCCCGGTAGAATTGTTCACCACGGTGGGCGCGGTCAGTCGCGAGGTCGTCGAGGCGATGGCCAGGGGCGCACAGGAAAAAAGCCGCGCATATTTTTCCGTGGCAGTCAGCGGCGTGGCGGGGCCGGACGGTGGTTCGCCGAGCAAGCCCGTGGGCACGGTATGGTTGGCCTGGGGCGTGGGCGAGCGAGTCTTCAGCGAGGTGGAGCATTTCGTCGGTGATCGCGATGAGGTCCGCCGACAAACGGTGAAGGCCGCGCTAGAGGGGCTGCTGCGGTATGCCGCGGCAGAAATCTCAAATCAGGGGTAGGCGATCCGGAATCGCTGTGGAATAATACTGGCTACTTATACAGGTGTTGGCCGTCAGGCCTTATTGATTACGTGAGGACTTTAATGGACGACAACAAGAAGAAAGCCTTGGCTGCGGCCCTGGGTCAGATCGAACGTCAATTCGGCAAGGGTGCCGTAATGCGTATGGGCGATCAGGACCGTCAGGCGATCCCGGCCATCTCCACTGGCTCTCTGGGTCTGGACATTGCGCTCGGCATCGGCGGTCTGCCAAAAGGCCGTATTGTTGAAATCTACGGTCCTGAATCCTCCGGTAAAACTACGCTGACCTTGTCGGTGATCGCCCAGGCTCAAAAAGCCGGCGCGACCTGCGCATTCGTCGATGCCGAACACGCCCTCGACCCTGAGTACGCCGGCAAGCTGGGCGTCAACGTCGACGACCTGCTGGTTTCCCAGCCGGACACCGGCGAGCAGGCCCTGGAAATCACCGACATGCTGGTGCGTTCCAATGCGGTTGACGTGATCATCGTCGACTCCGTGGCCGCCCTGGTGCCAAAGGCAGAAATCGAAGGCGAAATGGGCGACATGCACGTCGGCCTGCAAGCCCGCTTGATGTCCCAGGCGCTGCGTAAAATCACCGGTAACATCAAGAACGCCAACTGCCTGGTGATCTTCATCAACCAGATCCGTATGAAAATCGGCGTGATGTTCGGTAGCCCGGAGACCACCACCGGTGGTAACGCACTGAAGTTCTACGCATCGGTTCGTCTGGACATCCGTCGCACTGGCGCGGTGAAAGAAGGTGACGAAGTCGTCGGTAGCGAAACCCGCGTCAAGGTTGTGAAGAACAAAGTGGCTTCGCCGTTCCGTCAGGCCGAGTTCCAGATTCTTTACGGCAAGGGCATCTACCTCAACGGTGAGATGATCGACCTGGGTGTTCTGCACGGTTTCGTCGAGAAATCCGGTGCCTGGTATGCCTATGAAGGCACCAAGATCGGTCAGGGCAAGGCCAACTCGGCCAAGTTCCTGGCAGACAACCCGGAAGTCGCGGCAAAGCTGGAGAAGCAATTGCGTGACAAGCTGTTGTCCCCTTCGTCGGTAGCTGACGCTAAAGCTTCTGCGGTCAAAGAGACCGAAGACGACCTGGCTGACGCTGATATCTGATCGAAGTGATGACCGCCGTACTCGATACCCTCGTCGCGGTGCGGCGAACTGCAATGGACTTGCTCGCACGACGCGAGCACGGTCGTGTCGAGCTGACGCGTAAACTGCGTCAGCGCGGCGCCCTCCCTGACATGATCGAAACAGCACTCGACCGCTTGACGGAAGAGGGGCTGTTGTCCGAAGCCCGTTATCTCGAAAGTTTCGTTTCCTACCGTGCCCGTTCAGGCTATGGCCCTTTACGCATTCGTGAAGAGTTAGGTCAGCGTGGCCTACAGCGTAGCGATATTGAACTCGCCCTGCGTGAGAGTGGTGTCGACTGGCAGGCGCAACTGGCCGATACCTGGCGGCGTAAGTTCTCCGGGCAACTACCCGAAGATGCCAAGGAGCGTGCGAGGCAAGGCCGGTTCCTGGCGTATCGCGGATACTCCATGGAGATGATCAACCGCCTGTTCAGCGGTCGAGGGATGGACGATTGAACTGAAACGGCCCGCTATTTCGATAGCGGGCCGTTTTTTTATGCCTTACGTAACCTTTGTCGATTCTCGCGTGCGCTGTTGTGCCTGGGGTTTTGCTTGCGTCCAGTTTTCCGACAGGTTGATGTAGTCGACAAGCTCGCGCAGGCGCCCATGATTACGGGCGTTGAAGTTGAAGACCAACCGTGCCAGATGGCTGAACTCGACCTCGTCATGCTCTTCACTGCTGTAGGCGTGCTGGTGGAAGTGGTCGCTCAGGCACAGGTCGGCGAAAGCCTCCTGCATGTGTTCGAGTGCCTGGTCGGTGAGCGTGTGATTCATGCGAATCAGGAACTGATGCTTGAGCCAGCGACTGGAGTGGAAGTTGCTATAGAACTGGTTGATGTGCTCAACCGCGTCTTCAACGTTGTAGACCAAGGTCACCAGCTTCATGTCGGTCGGCAGGATGTAATGGTTTTCCTCCAATTGCTGGTGGATGAAATCCAGCGCGCCCTGCCAGAACTTGCCGCCCGGCGTGTCGAGTAGTACCACGGGCACCAATGGGCTCTTGCCGGTCTGGATCAGGGTCAATACTTCCAGTGCTTCATCCAGCGTGCCGAAGCCGCCTGGACACAGGACCAGCGCGTCGGCTTCCTTGACGAAGAACAGCTTGCGGGTGAAGAAGAAATGGAAGGGCAGCAGGTTGGTCGTGCCGTTGACGGTGGGATTGGCATGCTGTTCGAAGGGCAGGGTGATGTTGAAGCCCAGGCTGTGGGCCAACCCGGCGCCCTCGTGAGCGGCGGCCATGATGCCGCCGCCAGCACCGGTGATGACCATCAGGTCCGAGCGCGCCAGTGCGGCGCCAAGCTCCCGGGCCATGCTGTAGAGCGGATGCTCCATGGGCGTGCGGGCCGAGCCGAATACCGTGACTTTGCGCCGTCCCTTGAATTGTTCCAGTACGCGGAACGCCTGTTCCAGTTCGCGCAGGGCCTGCAGGGTGATCTTGGCGTTCCAGCGGTTATGGTCATCCTGGGCCATGCGTAGCACGGTCAGGATCATATCGCGGTAGATCGGGATGTTGGGGCTATTGGGTGAAATCAGTTTGAGTTGTTCTTCGACCTTGCTGATGAGGTCGTGGCCGCTTGCTTCAAAATGACGGCTCAAGAGGTCATTCGGTTGGTAAGGCATTCAACTTCTCCTTCTGCACAGAACCCTCGGCCCGACATCGCAGGTCGGTGCCACGACACTTCATGTATCGCTGTCTGCCCAAGCCCATGCCTGGGCGATCTTCTTGACTCGATAGGCATCGGGTCAACTTAACAGGCTCTGTTTTTCCCTTGGATGAAAGAAACGTTCGCATCACTCGACATGCCACGGGCCGTCCCTTCCAGCCCAGAAAAAGTCAACGTGGATGGATTGAAATCTAGACCTTAACGGTCAATTGCGCTGCATTGATCATTGCGCCACAAAGTCTTTCCTGGCAACCGCTTATTGACGGTTTGCAAGGTGGTTTCACCGCTCGTCTGAACGTACGCCGCTGTCGCGTCACTCTGATTTACTAAGTAACAGGTGACACACGGCAACTTCGCGTCAAGGGCAAGGCGCACGGTATAAGCGTTTTAAGGATTTATCGCTCAGACAAGAGCGAAGTGCAGGGAGGCGGGAAACCATGGCCAGAGTCGTTCTGGAGATCGATACGCAGCTGTATCGATTGCTGAAATCTTCAGCCGAGGCCAATCATTTGAGCCTCGAAGAGGAGTGCTGCCGGCGATTGCGTGGCGGTGAACGCCGTTCGCATTACTTGCAGGCACTGTTGGCGGAATTGCGCGCCGAAGATGAACAGCGGCGCGCCACTTTCCGTTGATCACTTTTTCTTCTTGGCCGGCTGCAGGCAATCCGATTCCTGGAAGCTGGCGGAGCCCACCGGACGGTTGGTCTTCACCTCGGTGAAGTCGTAACGCATGATAGCGCCCTTGGCCATCAACTTGCGAAACCCTTCGTTGCGGCAGACAGAAGCGCCCAACTGGAAGTACACGGCTTTAGGGTCGGAACGCATCTTATCGGCGTGGCTGCTTTGCACGCTCAAATGATTGATCAGTTGATTACCTTCAACGGTGTAGCCCTGATCGAGAATGTCTTCGTTGATAGCCCGTGGAGTGCCGACGCTGCTTTGTGCGGCGACGTTTTGCAGCATTTTGTTCAGTTCCGTGTCTTTCAGGGACGCGGCCTGAGCGTTGAGGGACGACGCCAGCAAAATGACCGCGGTAGGAACGATAAGGCGCAGCATGAAACTCTCCTGGTTCAGTGATGGGGGTTGGACCCGTCACGTGACTGTGCGTTCAGTGGCGGCGAATTATAGGGGAGGCGGGCTGGACGGTACAGGCTTGCGCCGGGCGCTCTGGTAAACTGCCGGCACTTTCTGCCTATCGAGTGTTTTTCGTGTCGATTTACCTTTCCTGCCGGCGTTGCCCGCGATGAGCCATGCCTCCCCGCGATTTGCCTTGAATGCCGTAGCCCGCTTGCGCGACCAGCGTGAAGACGACGGTATCAAGCCGATCCAGGCCCGCGGCTGGCGTGCTGCGCGTTGCCGCGATTGCCGGGTGATCGAGAGCCACTGCCTGTGCGCATGGCGCCCGCAAGTCGAGACCCGGTCCGGCGTGTGCCTGATCATGACCAACAAGGAAGTATTCAAACCGAGCAATACCGGTTGGTTGATCGCCGATGTGGTGCCAGACAACCATGCTTTTATCTGGTCCCGTACCGAGGTCGATCCGAAATTGCTGGCCTTGTTGTCGGACCCGCAATGGCAGCCATACCTGGTGTTTCCGGGTGAGTACGTCGAGCCAGAACGGGTGACCAACAGCGTGGGTGTCGATGGCAGCAAGCGCCCGCTGTTCATCCTGCTGGATGCGACCTGGACTGAAGCGCGGAAAATATTTCGCAAGAGTCCGTATTTTGACCGTTTGCCGATCCTCAGCCTGCTGCCCGAGAAACTCTCGCGCTATCGGTTGCGCCGCTCGACCCGCAGCGAGCACCTGTGCACGGCGGAGGTGGCGGCGCTGTGCCTCGACCTGGCGGGCGATGTTGCCGCCGCCTCGGCGCTGGACGCCTACTTTGACGTGTTCAGCCAGCATTACCTGGACGCCAAGCATCAACTGGACATGAACGTGTCGACTCCTGCGCACGCCGAGTTGATGCCCTATGTCCAGCCGGGCACCGCGTTGACGGACTGATTGTCGCCCATACTGCAATAAAGTGTACCCGGCCTGCTGCTTGACCACCCCGGCTTCGCTGGGCATGCTTGGCGCCGGTCAGGGTGCGGGCCGAATGGGTAACGCCATTTTTGCGTTGAACGTGCCTTGTCAGTGCAGCTGCGTGGCTGTGCCTCGAGTTGTTTTGGAGAGGCCCGAATGCAGTGGGCGTCCCATGAAAAACAGGATCATTTGAAAAATGGCCACATACGAAATCCTGATTGCCGATGACCACCCGCTTTTTCGCAGCGCCTTGCATCAAGCATTGACCCTTGGCCTTGGCCCGGATGTGCGTCTGGTGGAAGTGGCGAGCATCGCCGAACTGGAAACCCGCCTGACTGAAAAGTCCGATTGGGATCTGGTTCTGCTGGACCTGAACATGCCAGGGGCCTATGGTTTTTCCGGGCTTGTCCTGCTGCGTGGCCAGTACCCGCAGATTCCGGTGGTCATGGTCTCGGCCCAGGAAGAACCGACCATTATGGTCAAGTCGCGTGAATTCGGCGCCAGTGGCTTCATTCCCAAGTCCAGCGACCTGAGTGTGATCCAGAAGGCCGTTCGTGCGGTGCTCGATGGCGACGTGTTCTGGCCGCCTCAGGCCTTCGAAGCGGTCAGCGTTTCTGACGAGGCCAAGGCGGCCAGCGAAGGCCTTGCCAGCCTGACGCCGCAGCAGTTCAGGGTGCTGACCATGGTCTGCGAAGGGCTGCTGAACAAGCAGATCGCCTACGAGCTGAGCGTTTCCGAGGCAACGATCAAAGCGCACGTCACGGCGATTTTCCGTAAACTGAACGTGCGGACCCGGACCCAGGCCGCGCTGCTCTTGCAACAACTTGAGTCAATTTCCAGCCATTGAAGGCTGGCAACTTCACGCTTTTTTGACTTTGGTTGAACTAGCTTTCCCACTTCTTTTTTTGTCAGTTGCCCACTCTATGTCACCTTTCAAAGGCCAGACCGGCCTGAAACGTATCCTCAATGCCTCCGGTTATTCGCTGGACGGCCTGCGCGCAGCCTTCACCGGTGAAGCGGCTTTTCGCCAACTGGTGTTGCTCAATGTCATCCTGATTCCACTGTCGTTCTTCCTGAACGTCAGCCGGGTCGAGCAAGCGTTGCTGATCGCTGTGTGCCTGCTGGCATTGATCGTCGAGCTGCTCAACTCGGCCGTGGAAGCGGCCATCGACCGCATTTCCCTTGAGCTGCACCCGCTGTCGAAGAATGCCAAGGACATGGGCAGCGCCGCCCAGTTCGTGGCTTTGAGCATGATTGCCCTGGTATGGGCGGTGATCCTGCTTTAAGCGATGGCCGGCAGGACGATCTCGTCGCTGCGCTGAACCCCGGCGGTGAAGGCGCGGCACAGTTCGAGGAATTCGCGCATCGCCGAGGTCTGGTATTTCTGTTTATGCCAGATGAAGTAGAACTGTCGCGCCAGGTCCAGATCCGGCGTTTCGACAGGCACCAGGCTGCCGCGGCGGAACGCGTCGCGCAAAGCCAGCCTGGAGATACAGCCAATCCCCAAACCTGACTCCACCGCGCGTTTGATCGCTTCGGTGTGTTCCAGCTCCAGGCGGATGTTCAACGACGTGCGGTGATGACGCATCGCCTGATCGAAGGTCAGGCGGGTGCCCGAGCCTTGTTCGCGCAAGATCCAGGCTTCGTGGCTCAACTCCTCCATGGTCGCTGTGCCGCGTTTGGCCAGTGGGTGTTGCGGGGCGCAAAACACCACCAGCTCGTCTTCGACCCAGCTCTGCACTTCGATGTCCGGGTGGCTGCAATCGCCTTCGATTAGACCCAGATCAATTTCATAGTGCGCCACTTGTTGCACGATATTGGCAGTGTTCTGCACGTGCAATTTGACCTGGCTCTCGGGATGGCGCTGCATGAAGCCGCCGATCAGCAGGGTGGCCAGGTAATTGCCGATGGTCAGGGTCGCGCCCACCGCCAGCGAGCCGAAGCCGGACTTGCCGTTGAGCAGGTCTTCGATTTCCTTGGCCTGGTCCAGCAAGGCCACTGCTTGGGGCAGCAGCTGTTTGCCGAGGGCGTTGAGGCTCAGCCGTTTGCCGGCGCGGTCGAACAGCTGGCAGCTGCACTGGCGCTCAAGCTCGGTGATCGAGGTGCTCGCCGCCGACTGCGAGAGGTTGAGCAGGCCCGCGGCACGGGATACGCTTTCCTGCTGGGCGACGGCGACGAAGACTTGAAGTTGACGTAGAGTAAATCGCATATCGATATAACCGATAACCCTTATCTTAATAATCCATTTAACAGATATTGTCTCTGCCTTTAGAATGCGTTGCAATTGCGCAGAGCTGGCTTTTTTGCAGAGCACACCGAAGACGCGCAGACAAATCTCCAGGAGTCCCACGTACATGAGCAACATGAACCACGAGCGTGTCCTCAGTGTTCATCACTGGAACGACACTCTGTTCAGCTTCAAGTGCACCCGCGACCCGGGCCTGCGCTTCGAGAACGGTCAGTTCGTGATGATCGGCCTGCAACAGCCCAACGGCCGCCCGCTTATGCGCGCTTACTCGATTGCCAGCCCGAATTGGGAAGAGCACCTCGAGTTCTTCAGCATCAAGGTACCCGATGGTCCGCTGACTTCGCAGTTGCAGCACCTGAAGGAAGGCGACGAGATCATCATCAGCAAGAAGCCTACCGGCACGCTGGTGCTGGATGACTTGAAGCCTGGCAAACACTTGTACCTGCTCAGCACCGGTACCGGTCTGGCGCCGTTCATGAGCGTTATCCAGGACCCGGAAACCTACGAGCGTTTCGAAAAAGTGATCCTGTGCCACGGCGTGCGCTACGTCAATGAAGTCGCCTACCGCGAGTTCATCACCGAGCACCTGCCGCAGAACGAGTTCTTCGGCGAAGCTCTGCGTGACAAGCTGATCTACTACCCGACTGTGACCCGCGAGCCGTTCGAGAACGAAGGTCGCCTGACCGACCTGATGCGCAGCGGCAAGTTGTTCAGCGACATCGGCCTGCCACCGATCAACCCGCAGGACGACCGCGCCATGCTGTGCGGCAGCCCGAGCATGCTGGACGAGACCAGCGAAGTGTTGAACAGCTTCGGCCTGAAGGTTTCGCCGCGGATGCGCGAGCCGGGTGATTACCTGATCGAGCGTGCATTCGTCGAGAAGTGACCGCAGGTCACGTGTGGGAACGAGCTTGCTCGCGAAGGTCGTCAACGAAAACGCGTGCTTGCCTGATAAACGCGGTGTTTTCGAGTTCTTCGCTGGCAAGCCAGCTCCTACAGGGTGCCGTGTAGCACAAGGAAAGCCCGCGTGATTGACGCGGGCTTTTTTGTTGCCGGGTTTATGTGACCGGAATCACTTCCAGCACCCGAATCAACTCGGGCGCCGGATAATGCCAACGCACGTCCAGATCCCAGAACTGCGCGCCGTATTCGCGCTCGGGTGCAGGCATTTGGTAAGCCGGGCGTGGATCCTGCGCAAGACATTGCTCGATCAACTCCACCAACGGCTCTTCAAGACGCTGTGCATGCCCGTGAGCCTGTTGCAGTGCTGCGTCCGTCCACTGCACGGGAATCAGCTGAGGCGCGGCACTGGCGATGTTGTTGGAGGCCGAGTCGATGATGTCGGCGTAGGGCACGTAGGGTTTGATGTCGAGAACCGGTGTGCCATCCAGCAAATCGATGCCGGAGATCCACAAGCGATTGGCCTCGACCTTGTCCAGCTTGACCACCGACTGCCCGATGCCATTGGGGCGGTGGGTGGCGCGGGTGGCGAACACGCCCATGGACTTGTTGCCGCCCAAGCGTGGAGGGCGGACCTTCAGGCGAGGCTGTTCTTCCAGGGCCTGGTGGAACAGGAACAGCAGCCACACATGGCTGACCTGCTCGAGGCCTTGCACGGCGTCGCCTTGATCGAACGGTGCCACCAGTTCCAGCACGCCACGGGCGGCGGGGGCCAGTTGTGGCTGACGTGGAATGGCGAACTTCTCCTTGAAACAGGAGCGCACGAAGCCGATGGGGGAAACGCTGTAGGTCATGGTTGGCGGTCGAGACGGGATTAAGGCGGGCATGATAACCCGATCGGTCTTTATTCAGTTGTGCCTGTACCGGCCTCTTCGCGGGCAAGCCCGCTCCCACAGGATTTGTGTGCGCTCAAGAATCTGTGGGAGCGCGGCTTGCCCGCGATGGCCTCACCGCCGATCTCAGAGACTGAATCCACCATCCAGCGGAATGATATTCCCGGTCATGTAGGCCCCGGCGGTGCTCGCCAGGCTGATCGCCAATGCCGCCATCTCTTCCTCGCGACCCCAGCGCTTCATCGGGATCACCGCCGTATCCCGCGCCAAGGCCTCTTCATCATTGCCAATGTGCTGGGTCATCTTGCTCGGAAAGCGTCCCGGCGCGATGACATTGACGTTGATGTGCTGGCTCACCAACTCCCGCGCCAGAATCCGCGACAGCTGATGCAGCGCCGCCTTGCTCGGCCCGTAGGCGTAGGCCTGTTCGCCGAAGGAGGAAATCCCGGCCACCGAACCGATGTTGATGATCCTTGCCGGATTGGCTTCGGAGCCGGCCTTGCGCAGCAACGGCAGGAACTGCTGGATGCAGTTGAACACCGACGTCACGTTGAGCTGCATGACTTTTTCCCAGCCCTTGACCGGATAGCTCTCCAACGGCGCGCCCCAGGTGGTGCCGGCGTTGTTCACCAGAATATCCAGTTGCGGGATCTGTTCGCCCAGGCGCGTGGCCAGTTGCAAAACGCCTTCTTCGGTGGCGAGGTTGGCGGCCATGGCGTGGCAGCGTCCTAGCGCTCCGAGTTCTTCAGCGGTTTGCTGGCAGGCTTCGGCGTCGCGGGCGCAGACGTAGACCGTGGCGCCGGCCTCGACATAGGCCTTGGCGATCATCTTGCCGATACCGCGGGTGCCGCCGGTCACCAGGGCAGTGCGGCCTTGCAGGGAAAAATAGGGATGCATGGCGAATCCTTCAGAGCTGAGGGTCACTACACCCTAGTCGTCAGCCGCGGTCAGCGGAGCCACTATTTTTGCGCGGAATGGGGATTCATATAGACACCTTTGTAGGAGCCGGCTTGCTGGCGATGGCGTTTTGAGG
>NZ_JAFMPV010000013.1:0-158601 GCF_049132105.1 Pseudomonas sp. NFX15 | reverse complement strand
CACCGCTGGCGGACGTCGAGGTGTCGGAGCCGGCGCGTACGCCGACCACCGCGCCTCCCGCCGCCGGGCCATCGGCGCCAATGACATCGTTGTCCAGCACATTGCCACTGATGATGCCGCCCTCGCCCACCGAGGCGTGTTCAGGTTTGGCGGTCGGCACGTCATCGACGATGTTCACCACGATGGTGCTGGTGACGATATTGCCCTGCCCGTCGGTGGCCTGATAAGTGAACGTGTCGTGCGTGACGTTTGCACCATCGTTGGCGTGCGGCGTGGTGCTCGGCGGTGTGGTCAGGGTGTAGGTGTAGGTGCCGTTGGGGTTGATCTGGATCTGCCCGTAGGCACCGACGTTGCTGCCGACCAGCGCATAGGTGAGACCGCCCACCGCGCCGGTGACCGAGCCAACCAGCGTGCCCGACGCGGTTTCGCCGGTGTTGCCGGGGTCGCTGCCGATGACGGTGCCGGCGGCCAGGTCCTGGCCGTCCTTGCTCAGGTCGAGGGCTTTTTCGTAGACCGTGACGTCGGTGTCGCTGGCCGCTGTCAGGCAACTGTTGATCACGTCGACGGTGATGGTCGTGGTGCTTTCATCGCCGTCGGCATCGCGGATGGTGTAGGTGAACGTATCGGTGGCTCCGGCGGCGCCGACCGAGTTCGGGTTGCTGTGATACTCCGCATTACCTTGGGCATCGAGGATCAGGTAACCGTAAGTGCCGTTGATGTGGGTGTTCAGGCCACCGCTGGCGGACGTCGAGGTGTCGGAGCCGGCGCGTACGCCGACCACCGCGCCTCCCGCCGCCGGGCCATCGGCGCCAATGACATCGTTGTCCAGCACATTGCCACTGATGATGCCGCCCTCGCCGACCGAGGCGTGTTCAGGTTTGGCGGTCGGCACGTCATCGACGATGTTCACCACGATGGTGCTGGTGACGATATTGCCCAGTGAGTCGGTGGCCTGGTAGGTAAAGGTTTCGTGCGTGACATTCGCGCCGTCGTTCGCCTGCGGCGTAGTGCCTGGCGGCGATGTCAGGGTGTAGGTGTAGGTGCCATCGGCGTGAATCGCAATCTGTCCGTAAATCCCGGTGTCGCTGCCGACCAAGGCGTAAGTGATCGCGCCCGTTGCGCCGGTGACCGAGCCGACCAGGGTGCCCGACGCGGTTTCGCCAGTGTTGCCCGGATCGCTGCCGGTGACCGTACCGGCGGCCAGGTCCTGGCCGTCCTTGCTCAGGTCGAGGGCTTTTTCGTAGACGGTCACGTCGTGGTCGCTGACCGCAATGATGCAGCTGTTGTGGACGTCGATGGTGAGGGTGGTGGTGCTTTCGTCACCGTCGGCATCACGCAAGGTGTAGGTGAAGGTGTCGCTCGCGCCGGGGCCGCTCACCGCATTCGGATTGCTGTGGTAAACCGCGTTGCCGTGGGCATCGAGTGTCAGGTATCCGTAAGTGCCATTGATCTGGGTGTTGAGGCCGCCACTGACCGGGGTCGAGGTGTCTGAGCCGGCGCGCACGCCGACCACTCCGCCGCCCGCCGCCGGGCCATCGGCGCCGCCGACATCGTTCGCCAGCACGTTACCGCTGACGATACCGCCCTCGCCGACCGACGCGACGTCAGGGTTGGCGGTGGGCAGGTCATCGACGATGTTGACGTTGAGTTGCGCGCTTGCCGTGCTGCCGTCAGCGTCGGTGGCAACGACCTCAAAGTGCTCGGTGACGGTGTTGGCGCCATCGGCGTTGGGGTGGTGAGGATCCGTGAAATTCAGGGTGTAGGTGTAACTCACCACACCTGTGGTCGCGTTGTAGCCGGTGACGGTGAAGGTACTGCCCAACGCGGTGGTGGCCGATAGCGGGAACCCGACCACGACGCCGCCGCTGATCAAGGAGACCCCGCCCACGGTCAGCGATTGCAGGCCGTCCGGCGCCGTCACGGTAAACGTGCCGTTCTGGGTCAACGCCGGGGCATCCGGCTCGGAACCATAGGTGAGGTTTTTCTCATAGACCGTCAGTTGCCCGCCGGAAACGTCGAGGCTCACCGGGTCGTCGTTGTTGTGGACCTGCAGCACCAGGTTCGCGGTGCTGGTATCGCCGTCCGAATCGGTGATGGTGTAGGTGAACGTTTCAGTGCCGTTGCCACCGCCGTGCAGGGCTTTGAAGTCAGCATCGCTGGTGTTCAGGGTGTAGGTGTAAGTGCCGTTGGCATTGAGCACCAAAGTGCCGTAGGTCCCGGTGAAAGTGCCGGCGGTGATCGGCCCGGTGTTTTCACCGACGGTTACACGGTCGGCGCCTTGGACGTCGTTGGTCAGCACGTTACCGTTGAGGGTGAGCAGGGTTTCCGAGGCGGTATGGAGGTTGCTGTCATCCACCCCTTTGGGCAGGTCGTCGACGATGTTGACGTCCAGTGAACCGGTCGCGGTGGTGCCGTTGTCATCGACCACGGTCACGGCAAACTGCTCTGGCAAATTGTTGGCGCCGTTGGCCGTTGGGTGCGCTTCGTTGTCATTCAGGGTGTAGCTGTAGCTGACGACGCCGGTCGCGGCATTGAAGCCGGTGATGGTCAGTGTGCTGCCCAGTGGTGTGGTGATCGATTGCGGAAAGCCTGCGGCCACGCCATCGGTGACCACGGAAATGCCACCGACGGTCAGGCTGGTGACGCCATCGAGGGCCGTGACGGTGAAGGTGCCGTTCTGAGTCAGTGCGGCCGAGTCAGGCGCGCTGCCGTCGCTGAGGTTTTTCTCGAAGACGGTCAGTTCGCCACCCTCAACGCTCAATCCGCCAATCGTCACCGGGTCATCGTTGTTGTGGATTTGCAGCACCAGGTTCGCCGTGCTGCTGTCACCGTCAGCGTCGGTCAACGTATAGGTGAACGTCTCGGTGCCGTTGCCAGCGCCGTGCAGGGCTTTGAAATCCGCATCGCTGGTATTCAGGGTGTAGGTGTAGGTGCCATTGGCATTGAGCACCAAAGTCCCGTAGGTACCGGTGAAAGTGCCGGGGGTGATCGGCCCGCTGTTCTCCCCGACCGTCACACGGTCCGCGCCCTGGACGTCGTTGGTCAGCACGTTGCCATTGAGCGTGAGTTGGGTTTCCGAGGCGGTGCCATTGTGGTCGTCGACAGCCTTGGGCACGTCATCGGTGATGTTGATGTCCAGCGAACCGGTGGCGCTGTCGCCGTTGCTGTCATTGGCTACCACGGTGAAGTGTTCACCGAGATTATTGGCGCCCCCACCGCTCGGATGGGTTTCTGCACCGTTGAGGGTGTAGCTGTAGCTGACCACGCCGGTGGCCGGGTTGAATCCGGTGATGGTCAGCGTACTGCCCAGCGGCGTGGTGATCGATTGCGGGAAGCCCGCGGCCACCCCGCCGGTGACCACGTTGATGCCGCCCACGCTCAGGCTGGACAGCCCGTCCGCTGCATTGACCGTGAAGGTGCCGCTTTGCGTCAGCGCGCCAACATTACTCGCCGAACCGTTGGCCAGGTTGGCTTCACTGACGGTCAGTTCGCCGTTCTCTACCGACAGGCCGTTGAGGCTCACCGGGTTGTTCGGCAACTCAGGTGGAAGTTCAGGTGGAAGCAATGGCGCAACCACGGGCGGCACGACAGGCACATCGGCAGTTGCCACGAAATTGTTTGGATTGGCGTCGAAACGCTGCTCGGGCAGTTCGGGAATGCCGCCGAAACCGGCGGTGGGGAAGCCAATGGTCGGGTCGACGTGACCACCCACTTCTTCGAGCAGGACAAAACTGTGGCCGCTGCCCTGGACGCCGCCAGGCACCCCGGTCGTCATGGCTGGCCCGGCCGCGGTGGCTTCAGCGGTCTGGGTCGGGTCGGCGCCCGCGGCAATGGCTTTTTGCAGCTGTTCGACATCGGTCAGTTGCGCTTCGCTCGGCGTCACCGCTTCAGGCGAATCCACATGAGGAATCTGATTGGCGAGTAACTGTGGCGACATCTGCATGCTGCTGTCACGCCCGAGGGTCAGCTCCTGGCCATTTTGCAGATGCACCGCCACCGCGCCCTCGGCACCGGTGGTCAACTGGTCGCCGGCGAACACCCTGTCTCCCTCGACCAGCGCGCGACGGGTGCCGTCGCTCGCCACTGCGAACACCTGACCTATGACCTTACTGACGATACCGATGAGCGTAGCCATGTGCACTTCCTCCGCTGCCAACCGCTGTCGGCACCTTGTTTGTGCGAAGAACGTGCTCATGGCTTGAGCGGGTTGTCTGGCGGATCGTGCGCCGGGTGCCGGCTTACGTGAGTAAGCCGCGGCCCCGGCGACGGTCTCGCCCAGCCAGTCGCTCACGGCGTTGTTCGCGTTTATTGGAAAAACCCTCTGCAATCAATGGCATCGGGGTCCTGTTCGCGACAACTTGCCGTTGAGCGATGCGTAACGATCGTGAATCAGTTCAGTGACAAAAAACCGTCACCCCTAGATCGCTCGCGTCCCTCCCCTCCAGCACTTCTCCGCTCTATGTCGATAAGTGGATTGGAACTTTCCTCAACCCCCGATGAGCGCCCTAGAGCTCATAAAACAAAGGCTTTGCAGTTGAACAATGTGCTGGATTTTGCAGAGCGCATAAGTTTTTTTTGGCATAACCGTTATGAAAAAAATTTCTTAGCTACGCTTCAGAATGTTCTTAGCTCTTTTGTTAAAGACATGAAACAACTCTACCTATAAATGTCGTCAAATAATTGGCGACTGATAAGCACCATCAGGAATCAGGGAGATGCACCCATGCGCCTTTTAACCCCCCTCTGCAGCGCGGTTCTGCTGGCCATGGCCTGCTCGTCCCACGCTCAGGCCATGACGCTGACCGACGCGATCCAGAGCACCATTGCGACTCACCCGGAACTGGCTTCGCGGGTAGACAGCCGCCTGTCGGCCGACGAAGACGTCAAGGTCGCCAAAGGGGGCTTTTACCCATCCGTCGATCTAAACGCCGCGTACGGGCGCGGGTACAGCGATAACACCAATACCCGGGCACTCACCCAAGGTGGGCACAACACCGAAACCTTGAATTACACCCAGTCGGAATTGCGCCTGCGGCAAATGCTCTTCGACGGTTTCAACACCGCCAATGAAGTCGAGCGCACCAAGGGCGTGGTCAACTCTCGCGCCTATTACGCCCAAGGGACCGCGCAGGACCTGGCCCTGCGCACCACCGAGGTCTATCTCGAAGTGCTCAAGCGCCGCGAACTGGTGACCCTGGCCAAGAACAACTTGCAAGCGCACCTGCGGGTTAACGACCAGATCGGCCTGCGCACCCAGCGCGGGATCGGCAGCAACGCCGACGCCGACCAGTCCACCGCCCGTCGCGCCCTGGCGGAAAACAACCTCGACACCGCCGAAGTTGATCTGGCGGATGCCGAGTCCAATTTCTACGCCGTCGTGGGGCGCATGCCCGATGAGCTGGAAACCCCGCCATCGATTCGCGGCGAAGTCCCCACTTCCCTGCCCGAAGCCCAGCAGAGCATGGTGGAGAACAACCCGTACCTGAAATCGGCCCAGGCCGACGTGCAATCGGCCGAGAGCCAGTACGAAGTCGCGAAGTCGCCGTTCTACCCGCGTCTGGACGCCGAGGCGGCCGTGGGTGCGAACAACAACGTGCAGGGTGACGAAGGCCACGACAACGAATGGCGTGTCGGCGTGGTGATGAACTACAACCTGTTCCGCGGCGGCAGCGACAAGGCGCGCCTGGCCTCCGATGCCCACAAGATCAACCAGGCCATGGACATCCGCAACAACGCCCTGCGCCAACTCAACGAGAACATTCACCTGGCCTGGAATGCCATGGTCAATGCCAAGAAGCAAACCCCGACCGCCCGTGAATACGCCGACACCAGTAAACGCGTGCGCATGGCCTACCAGGATCAGTTCGGCCTCGGCCAACGGACCCTGCTCGACCTGCTGGACAGCGAAAACGAACTCTATAACGCCAACCGTCGCTACACCGAAGTGCGCTACACCGAAGAGTATTCGATGTACCGTGTACTGGCGAACATGGGCCAGTTGCTGAGCAAGCAACGGGTCGTGTTGCCCGCCGATGCGATCGCCCAGACCGAAGTGAAGAACGAAGCACGTCTGCCTGAACTGAAGTAGTACACGGGAGCGTTCAATGACCAGCATGGAACCCGGCAACCTTGGTGTCGATCCGCGCCTGAGCTTCGATGACCCGCTTCTGGACGGTCTGTTGATCCTCTGCAAACTCCACGGCGCGACAGTCAGTCGCGCCAGCCTCAGTGCCGGGCTGCCTATGGCACACCAACGCCTGAGCCTGGACCTGCTGCCCCGTGCAGCGGCCCGGGCCGGTTTGCAGGCGCGCCTGCTGCGCCGCGACCTCAAGGACATTTCCGCCCTCAACCTGCCCGTGCTGCTGTTGCTCAACAACGGTCGCACGGCGGTGCTGCGCCGTTATGGCGAAGACGGCAAGGTGCTGATCCTGCCCAGCGAAGCCGATGGCGGCGAACAATGGCTCAGCCCCGAAGAGCTGGCCGAGCATTACAGTGGCCAGGCGTTGTTCGCTCGGCCCCGCCACGAACTCGAAGACCTTCGCTCGCCACTGGTGCCACGGGTGCAGGCCTGGTTCCGCGATACGCTGAAGTTGTCGAAATGGCTGTACAGCGATGCGATCCTGGCGAGTTTCCTGATCAACCTGCTGGGCCTGATGGTGCCGTTGTTCGTGATGCAAACCTACGACCGTGTGGTGCCGAACCAGGCCACGTCGACCTTGTGGGTGCTGGCGATCGGTTTGTTGATCGGCACCGCGTTCGAACTCGTGCTGCGGGTGGTGCGCGCGCACTTGCTGGACACCGCCGGCAAGAAAACCGACGTGATCCTCTCGGCCACGCTGTTCGAGCGCATCACCGGCATGTCGATGAAAGCACGGCCGGCCACCATCGGTGGTTTTGCCCAAAGCATTCATGACTTCCAGGGCTTGCGCGAGTTTCTCACCGCCGTGACCCTCACCAGCCTGATCGACCTGCCCTTCTGCCTGCTGATGCTGCTGGTCATCGGCCTGCTTGGTGGCTGGCTGGTGGTGATCCCGATCCTGGCGTTTCCGATCACCATCATCTTCGCCATGGTGATTCAGGTTCGCCTGCGCGACACCGTGCAGAAAAGCCTCAGCCTCGGCGCCGAACGCCAGGCCCTGCTGATCGAAACCCTCAGCGGCCTGGAAACCCTCAAGGCCTGTAGCGCCGAAAGCGAACGCCAACACAAATGGGAAACCACCCACGGCGCCCTCACCCGTCTCGACAGCCACGCACGCAACCTGTCGGCGCTTGCCACCAACGGCACGCTGTTCATCCAGCAATTGTCCGGCATGGCGACCATTGTCGCCGGGGTCTACAGCATCATCGCCGGCAACCTCAGCGTCGGCGCCCTGGTGGCCAGCTACATGCTCGGCAGCCGGGTGCTGGCGCCATTGGGGCAGATCGCCGGCCTGATCACCCGCTACCAGCAAGCGCAATTGACCATGAAAAGCACCGACGCGCTGATGGGCCTGCCCCAGGAGCGCGACGCCAAGCAACGCCCTTTGGAGCGCACTCAACTGCAAGGCGCACTGGATGTTGTCGGCGTGACCTTTCACTACAACGGCCAGAGTGCTCCGGCCCTGGCCAACATCAGCTTCAGTGTCAGACCCGGTGAACGCATCGGCATCATCGGTCGCAGCGGCTCGGGCAAAAGTACCCTGGCGCGCCTGGTGATGGGGTTCTACGAACCGGAAGAAGGCCAGTTGCTGCTCGACGGCCTGGACCTGCGGCAACTGGACGTCGCCGACCTGCGCCATCAAATCGGCTACGTCGCCCACGACCTGCCGCTGCTGGCCGGCAGTCTGCGCGACAACCTGACCCTCGGTGCCCGCTACATCAGCGATTCACGCATGCTCGAAGTGGCGGAAATGACCGGTGTCACCGAGCTGGCCCGGCAACACCCGCAAGGCTTCGACCGGCCCGTGGGCGAGCGCGGGCAATTGCTCTCCGGTGGTCAGCGCCAGGCGGTACTGATGGCCCGGGCGATGCTGCTCGACCCGCCGATCATGCTGCTCGACGAACCCACCAGTGCCATGGACAACAGCAGCGAAGACGTCCTGCGGCAAAAGCTTCACGGCTGGGTCAAAGGCAAGACCATCCTGTTGGTCACCCACCGCACCTCAATGTTGAGCCTGGTGGACCGGTTGGTGGTGTTGGACAACGGACGGATCGTCGCCGACGGTCCGAAAGAAGCGGTCATCGATGCACTGCGCAAGGGCCGTGTCGGCTCTGCGGCCGTCTAGGAGTCGCCCATGTCTGCCGATCAAGGATCCCGTGGCTACTTCGACAGTTTCAACAAGAGTGCCGAAACCGAGTTCATGCCGGAAACCGCCGGCGCCTCGTTGCAGGACTCTCCGCGCTGGTCGCGCATCACCGTGTGGCTGGCTGCGGCACTGCTGATCAGCGCACTGGTCTGGGCCCGGTTCGCCGTGTTGCAGGAAGTGACCATGGGCGAAGGCAAGGCGATTCCGTCGAGCAAGGTCCAGGTGATCCAGAACCTGGAGGGCGGCATCGTCACCGAGATTTTCGTCCGCGAAGGGCAAATGGTGAACAAGGGCGACACCCTGCTGCGCCTGGATGACACCCGCTACCTGTCGAACAAGGGCGAAAGCGAGGCCGACCGCTATGCACTGACCGCGAAGGTCGAACGGCTGGAGGCGGAAGCCGAAGGCCAGCCGCTCAAGCTGTCAGAAGAGGTCATCAGCAAGGCGCCACAAGTGGCTGAAGACGAGCGCGCACTTTACGACCAGCGGCAACGCAGGCTGGCCAGCGAGCAACGGACGCTGAGTGAACAACTTCGGCAAAAAACCCAGGAACTGGCGGAGTTCCGCTCCAAGCAGGGGCAATTCAGCTCCAGCCTGGCCCTGCTGCAACAGGAGATGAACATGTCCACGCCACTGGTCGGCACTGGCGCCGTTTCTCCGGTGGAAATCCTCCGGCTCAAACGCAGCGCGGTGGAGATTCGCGGCTCTCTGGACGCCACGACCCTGGCCATTCCCAGGGCCGAATCGGCGATCAACGAGATCAAAAGCAAAATCGACGAGTCGGAACAAACCTTCCGCTCGGAAGCCGCCAAGGAGCTGAATGACAAACGCACCGACCTGTCGAAAATCACGGCATCGAGCATCGCCATCGACGATCGCGTGACCCGCACCACGGTGGTCTCGCCAGTTCACGGCATCATCAAGGTGCTGAAGGTCAACACCATCGGCGGCGTGGTCCAGCCGGGCAGTGACATGGTGGAAATCGTGCCCCTGGAAGACAACCTGCTGATCGAAGCCAAGGTCCGCCCGCAAGACGTTGCGTTCCTGCATCCGGGCCAGAAGGCCATGGTCAAGTTCAGTGCCTACGACTACACGATCTACGGGGGCTTGAGCGCCAAGCTGGAACTGATCGGTGCCGACACCATCACCGACGACAAGGGCAACAGCTTCTATCTGATTCAGGTACGCACCGATAAAAACCATTTGGGCGGTGACGTCAAACCGCTGCTGATCATCCCGGGGATGGTGGCCACGGTGGACATCATTACCGGGGAGAAAACGGTGCTGGATTACTTGCTCAAGCCGGTGTTGAAAGCGCGGACCGAGGCGATGCGCGAGCGGTAGGCATTTAGTTGAAAGTTGTGGTGGCTGAAAGGCCGCCTTCGCGGGCAAGCCCGCTCCCACAGGTTTAGTGGTGTTCGCAGATTTTGTGCGCACATCGGACACTGTGGGAGCGGGCTTGCCCGCGAAGGGGCCATAAAAACACCGATTATTTCAAACCATAATTACGCTGAAAAACCTCCTCCCCCATCGCCGCAATCTGCCCCTCGATCAACGCTTCGAACGGCCTCAATAAAGGCGCAAAGGTCTTCGGTGCCTCCAGGGTTTCCAGCGCCTGCACAATCGCCTCCACCGTCGACAACGCCCCAGGCCCCGGTGCCTTGCGCAGTCGATAGCGAGACACACCGCCCTCGGCCAGCGTCACCCTCGGCAACCCCGCCAATAACGGATTGAGGTGCAACATTTTGCGCGCCTTGCGCCAGGTGCCATCCGGGACCACCAATAACATCGGTTCATCGGTGGCCGCGTAAGCCTGCATCGGCTGTGCATCGTCACCGGGAAACAACAACCGCGCCTGATAGCCTGGCTGATCGAGCAAACTCGGCAAGTCTTCGAACACTTCACCTACGATCAACTCGGCATTGTTCAAGCCCAGCGCCGCCAAGCGCGCGGTGTTCAGCGCATGGTTCACCTCGCTCGGATGCTGCAACAGCAACACCCGGGTGCGGCTGTCGAGCCTCGGAATCAAAGGGCAAAGGCAGTGACTTTGCGGGCGCAGGCAGCGCGGGCATTGGATTCTGGACATCTTCTCAGGCCTGGTTCAGTTGGGCTTTAAGCAAATCACGGAAGGTCTGGATCAGCGGCTCGCGGCTGCGGCCCCGGCGCACAATCATCGAAAACGGTGCCTGATAACCAAAGGTTGCCGGCAGCAATACCCGCAAGTCGCCCTTGTCGGCCCAGGCCTGAGCGTAATGCTCCGGCAGGTAGCCGATGTAGGCGCCGGACAGCACCAGAATCAACTGCGCCTCCATACTTTCCACGGTCGCTGCGCTGTGTTTGAAGCCGTGACGCGCCAGTTCCGCCTGGCTCCAGTAGCCACGTCCGACCATGCGCTGCTGGGTAATCACTTGCTCGGGGATGCGCCGTTCGTTGAACAGCGGATGCCGCGTGCTGCAATACAACCAGTGTTGTTCACGGTACAGCGGCATGTACACCAACCCACTCATGCGCGTGGAAAACGCGCCGATGGCCAGGTCGAGACGGTTGTCCTGCACGCCGAGTTGCAATTCGTAAGGGCTCATCACCGACAGGTGCAAGTGCACAGCTGGGTGTTCCTGGCTGTACGCGCCAATGGCTTCGGCGAACGGCAGGGCCTTGTCGCTGACAGTGGAGTCGATCACCCCGAGATTCAAGGTCCCGCGCAACTCGCCTTTGAGCGCGGCAGCGTACTGCTCGAAACCTTCGAGTTCGCCCAACAGGCGCAGGGTTTCCTGATGGAACAGCTCGCCCTTGCTGGTCAGGCTGAAACCACCCCGGCCGCGATGACACAACACCAGGCCGAGGGCTGCCTCGAGCTGGCTCATGTAGGTGCTGATGGCCGACGTCGAGAGATTGAGCGCTTGCTGGGCATTGGCAAACCCCTGATGGCGTACCACGCTGACGAAGATGCGCAATAGTTTCAGGTCGGGTAAAGCGTTGGCCATGGAATGTGAGAACTCCGATCAGTGTAGGGTCAGACGGGTGGCGATCATGCGGCCGCCTTCGCTGGCAAGCCAGCTCCTACAGATGATGCTGCACGCGACAAAACCTGTAGGAGCTGGCTTGCCAGCGAATAGGCCCTTCGACACACCCCATCAACTGCGACGTAAAGTCTAATCCCCTGCGCCCCATTAGTTTAGAAAAATCTGAACTAAGTATTTGCCCGTAGCGATTCTTCCCGGTCACTACATTTCGCAGAATCCGCCCAAACCGGTGCCCGTACCTCCCGTGAGCGGCGCAACCGACATAAATAAAACAAACGACGATGAGGCCCTACCCGTGGACAAGATTCTTCACCAACCACTGGGCGGCAACGAAATGCCGCGCTTCGGCGGCATCGCCACCATGATGCGACTCCCCCACCTCAATACCGCTGCCGGCCTGGACGCTGCCTTCGTAGGCGTGCCGCTGGACATCGGTACTTCGTTGCGTCCGGGCACCCGCTTCGGGCCTCGTGACATCCGCACCGAATCGGTGATGATCCGTCCTTACAACATGGCGACCGGTGCTGCACCGTTCGACTCGCTGTCGGTGGCCGACATCGGCGACGTGGCCATCAACACGTTCAACCTGCTGGACGCCGTACGCATCATCGAAGAAGCCTACGACGACATCCTTGAACACAACGTGATCCCGCTGACGCTGGGCGGCGACCACACCATCACCCTGCCGATCCTGCGTGCCATCCATAAAAAGCACGGCAAGGTCGGCCTGGTGCACATCGATGCCCACGCCGATGTGAACGATCACATGTTTGGCGAGAAAATCGCCCACGGCACCACCTTCCGTCGCGCCGTCGAAGAAGGCCTGCTGGATCCGGACCGCGTCGTGCAGATCGGCCTGCGTGCCCAGGGCTACACCGCTGACGACTTCAACTGGAGCCGCAACCAGGGCTTCCGCGTGGTTCAGGCCGAAGAGTGCTGGCACAAGTCGCTGGCGCCGCTGATGGCTGAAGTCCGCGAGAAAGTCGGTGGCGGCCCGGTGTACCTCAGCTTCGACATCGACGGCATCGACCCGGCCTGGGCTCCAGGCACCGGCACCCCGGAAATCGGTGGCCTGACGACCATTCAGGCGATCGAGATCGTTCGCGGTTGCCAAGGCCTCGACCTGGTGGGCTGCGATCTGGTAGAAGTCTCGCCCGCTTACGACACCACCGGCAACACCTCGCTGCTGGCCGCCAACCTGCTGTACGAAATGCTCTGCGTACTGCCTGGCGTGGTCCACCGCTGAGGATTGGCCATGAATGACCGTGATCAGGTTTTGAAGGCCGCCGCCGATCTGGTGGCCGCTTTTGCCAGTAACGATCGCGAAGCCTACTTCGGCGCGTTCAGCGCCGATGCCAGCTTCGTCTTCTACACCCTCGAACAGCCGCTGCTGTCGCGCGACGCCTATCAGGCGATGTGGGACGGCTGGCGCTCGGAGGATGGCTTCGAGGTGCTCTCGTGCACCTCAAGCAACGCATTCGTCAGCCTGCAGGGTGACGTGGCGATTTTCATCCATGACGTGGCCACCGAGTTGCGCATGCAAGGGGAGCAACACTTCAGCCAGGAGCGCGAGACGATTGTTTTCAAGAAACAAGCGTCTGGCCAAGAACAACAAGGCCTATGGCTGGCCTGCCATGAACATTTGTCGGCCATGCCGCAAGGGCTGCCAACCCCTTAGCCAATACAGGTGACGCTCACGCACGATGAGCGCGCCTTTATGATCGGAGCTGATCATGAATAACAACAACAAAGACCAAAGCCTTACGCAAATTGAAACCCACGGGGTCGAACAGATCCCGGACAACGAACGCACCGCCGGCCCGACGGACTTGTTCCGGATGATCTTCGGTGGTTCCAACACCTTTGCCACCGCCGTCCTCGGCAGCTTCCCGGTACTGTTCGGCTTGTCTTTCCAGGCCGGCGTCTGGGCGATTGTGCTGGGCGTGTTGCTCGGTTCGCTGATCTTGGCACCAATGGGCCTGTTCGGCCCGATCAACGGTACCAACAATGCCGTGTCTTCCGGCGCACACTTCGGCGTGCATGGGCGGATCGTTGGTTCGTTCCTGTCGCTGTTGACCGCCATCGCGTTCTTCTCGCTCTCGGTGTGGAGCTCGGGTGATGCGCTGATCGGTGGCGCCAAACGCCTGATCGGCCTGCCGGAAACCGACCTGACCCTGGGCCTGGCCTACGGTCTGTTCGCGGTCCTGGTACTGACCGTGTGCATCTATGGCTTCCGCTTCCTGTTGTGGGTCAACAAGATCGCGGTGTGGAGTGCCAGCCTGCTGTTCCTGCTGGGCATCTTCGCCTTCGCCGGTCCTTTCGATGCAAACTACGCCGGTACCGTGAACATGGGCCAGCCTGGTTTCTGGGCGGCGTTCATCGGTGCTGCGCTGGTGGCGATGAGCAACCCGATTTCCTTCGGTGCGTTCCTCGGCGACTGGTCGCGCTACATTCCGCGTGACACCTCCAAGCGGCGCATCATGGCCGCCGTGGTGATTTCGCAGATCGCGACCTTTATCCCGTTCCTGTTCGGCCTGGCCACCGCGACCATCGTCGCGATCAAGGCGCCGGACTACATCGCCGCCAACAACTACGTGGGCGGCCTGCTGGCTGTTTCGCCGAGCTGGTTCTTCCTGCCGGTGTGCCTGATCGCGGTGATCGGCGGCATGTCCACCGGCACCACCTCGCTCTATGGCACGGGCCTGGACATGTCCAGCGTGTTCCCACGGGTGCTGTCGCGAGTGAAAGCAACGCTGCTGATCGGCGTGATGTCGATTGCCTTCATCTTCATCGGGCGCTTCGCCGCCAACCTGGTGCAGAGCGTGTCGACCTTCGCCGTGCTGATCATCACCTGCACCACGCCATGGATGGTGATCATGATCATCGGCCTGCTGGTGCGTCGCGGCTTCTACTGCCCGGATGACCTGCAAGTGTTCACCCGTGGCGAGCAAGGTGGCCGTTACTGGTTCACCCACGGCTGGAACTGGCGTGGCCTGGGTGCCTGGATCCCGAGCGCGGCCGTGGGCCTGTGCTTCGTGAACCTGCCGGGTCAGTTTGTCGGCCCACTGGGCGAAATGGCCGGTGGCATCGACATCAGCCTGCCTGTGACTCTGGGCCTGGCGTCGCTGGTGTACCTGGCGCTGCTGAGCCTGTTCCCGGAACCGCGCGAAGTATTCGGCCCGAACGACCCTCGCAGCAAGAGCACGGATTCGCTCGCTAAACCGGCGATGCGACAAGTCGCCTGATTTAACGCACCGACCTATGGCGAACACTTCACCTGTGGGAGCGTGGCTTGCCCGCTCCCACAGGGATTGGTGGCACCACAGGGTTTGATTTTTAGCCTCACATAAAAAAGACAATCGGAGACACGCCATCATGGCTTTGGATTTATTCGTCGTACTCATCTACGCCGCCGCGATGCTGCTACTCGGCTACTACGGCATGCGCAAGGCCAAGACCAACGAAGACTTTTTGGTCGCTGGTCGTAACCTGGGCCCAAGCCTGTACATGGGCACCATGGCGGCCACGGTCTTGGGCGGAGCGTCCACCGTGGGCACCGTGCGTCTGGGCTACGTACATGGCATCTCCGGTTTCTGGCTGTGTGCCGCACTGGGTTGCGGGATCGTGGCGCTGAACCTGTTCCTGGCCAAGCCGCTGCTGAAACTGAAGATCTACACCGTTACCCAGGTGCTGGAAAAACGCTACAACCCGATGGCCCGCTCCGCGAGCGCGATCATCATGCTGGCCTACGCGCTGATGATCGGCGTGGTTTCGATCCTGGCGATCGGCACCGTCTTGCAAGTGCTGTTCGGCCTGCCATTCTGGGTGTCCATCCTGCTCGGCGGTGGTGTCGTGGTGATCTACTCGGCCATCGGCGGCATGTGGTCCCTGACCCTGACCGACATCGTCCAGTTCATCATCAAGACCGTTGGCCTGATGTTCATCCTGTTGCCGATCTGCCTGTACCGCGTTGGCGGCTGGGATGAGTTGGTATTGAAACTGCCGGCAACCGCCTTCAGCTTCACCACCATCGGTTGGGACACCATCATCACCTACTTCATGATCTACTTCTTCGGCATCCTGATCGGTCAGGACATCTGGCAACGGGTGTTCACCGTCAAGACCGCTAAAGTGGCTCAGGTGGCCGGTACGGCTGCCGGTATCTACTGCATCGTTTACGGTCTGGCCTGCGCCCTGATCGGTATGGCCGCTCACGTGTTGATCCCGGACCTGGATAACGTCAACAACGCCTTCGCCGCTATCGTGAAGCTGTCCCTGCCGGACGGTATTCGTGGCCTGGTGATCGCCGCTGCACTGGCCGCCATGATGTCCACCGCCAGCGCCGGCTTGCTCGCCGCTGCCACCACCCTGACCGAAGACTTGCTGCCGAAACTGCGCGGCGGTAAACAGTCGAGCCTGGGCCTGAACCGCCTGGTCACCATGCTGACCGGTATTGTGGTGCTCGGTATCGCGCTGGTCGTGAACGACGTGATCAGTGCCCTGACCCTGGCGTATAACCTGCTGGTAGGCGGCATGCTGATCCCGCTGATCGGTGCGATCTTCTGGAAACGCGCCACCACTGCCGGCGCTATCGCCAGCATGGGCATGGGCTTCGCCACCGCGCTGCTGTTCATGTTCAAGGATGGCCTGGACGCCAACAGCCCGATCTATTACAGCCTGGCCGTCGGTCTGGTGAGCTTTGTCGTGGTCAGCCTGATGTCCCGTCGCCCAGCGACCCTGGCCAGCGCTGCCTAAGCTGAACATAACGACTTGATGCTTTCTTCGACGGGTGTGGCGTCGGTTGCCACACCCGTTTTTTTTCGCCTGGAGAAAACCTTTCATGAAGATTGTTTCTCGCGATCAATGGTTCGAAGTCAAACACCTCAGTGATGGCATCCGCCTGATTCACGAGCCGTACATTCGCCCGTTCTACCGCTGCAACCTCTGGCACATCCAGGGCCGTGACAAGGACCTGCTGCTGGACAGCGGCTCGGGCCTGGTCAGCCTGCGCGAGCAACTGCCGTGGATCACCGAACGACCGCTGGTGGCCGTGGCCAGCCACTGCCATTTCGATCACATCGCCGGTCACCATGAATTCGCCGAACGCCTGGTGCACCCAGCCGAAGCGGACATTCTCGCCGCACCGGATGGCGACAACGACCTGAGCAAGGCTTTCGTCGGCGACGACATGTTCGAAGCGCACCCCGATTGCCCGCTGTGCTATGCCCAATACCGGGTCAAGGCCGCGCCGGCCACGGGGTTTGTCGAGGATGGCGATGTGCTGGACCTGGGCAATCGGGTGCTGCAGGTCGTGCACGCCCCGGGCCACTCGCCGGGCGGTATCTGCCTGTACGAAGCCGCGACCGAAACGCTGTTCAGCGGCGACATCATCTACGACGGTCCGCTGATCGAAGACGCCTACCACTCCGACCTCGATGATTACGCCCGCAGTCTGCAACGCTTGCAGGCGCTGTCGATCCGTACGGTGCATGGCGGGCATTTCAGCAGTTTCTCCGGCGAGCACTTGCGCAACATGATTGACCAATGGCAGCGCTCGCACGGCTGAAGCCTGCTGTACTCAAGGGCAGGACTTCACCGGCAGGGAGAACAACCACTCGCGCTCCGAAGAACGCTCATGAAAAAAGCCGCCGTCCGTGCCGTCGTGCATCGCTACATCAGCCGCCTGCTGGAAGGCCGGGATGACTTCGACGACAACGCCAGCCTGGCGCAGTTGGGATTGGACAAGGAAGATATCGAAGAACTGATCTTCCATCTGGAAGATGAGCTGGGGGTGACGGCGTTTACTGCCGAGGAAGACCTGATGCTCAAGACCGCCAGGACGGCAAATGATTTGAGCCGGTTTTTGTTGGAGATTGGGCGGCATTGAGGCCAAGTGCAGGTATCGCCTTTTATGGCGAGGGAGCTTGTCGGAACGCCGCTCTGTCCCGCTCGACTGCGCAGCAGTCGCAAAACCTGCTATCAAATGATCTGCTGGTGATCAGTGACTATATGGGGCCGCTTCGCAGCCCAGCGGGAGCAAGCTCCCTCGCCACAGCAAGCCCCCTGCAACACAACAAGACCTTCATCAGTCAGGTGCGTCAGCCATTACCGGCGTCGCTGCTGGCGCCGACGCTGTTCGTCGTCAGTACGAATAGGCACAGGTTGCAGAGGCGGTTCGATCAAACCCAGTGCGACGCCCAGGTCATGCAGCCAGTTTTGGATTTTATCTTTCATGGTGCCCCCTTCAGGGTAGTGCCGAGCGGCCAAAATTGCGCCGCCCCTTCGCACTGATAATAGTCCGAAGTCCTACGCAATGCTCGCGCAAAGTCGCAATGATCTGTTACTGAATCCATCACAATCAGGCAATGTTCAGGCAATTTCCTGCGCCTGCACTGGTGCCGGCGGAAAAACCGCCTGCTGCTGCTCGATCCAGGCATTCAGGTTCGCGCCGACCATACCCTTGCGCCACATCAACCAGGTGGTCGCGCTGGCAAACGGCTCGGCCAGCGGGTGCACCGCCACACTCTCGCGGCCCGGCAGGCTGGCGAGCATCGATTCCGACATCAGCGCCACGCCGGAACCTGCAATCACACAAGCCAGCATGCCCGGATAGGACTCGATCTCCATCGCCCGGCCCATGGCCGCATGATCATGAGCGAACCAGGCTTCCAGACGCATGCGGTAGGAGCAGCCCTGGCGAAAAGTGAACACCGACCGGCCCTCCACATCCAGCGCGCTGCGCACCGGCGGATGGTCGGCTTCGCTGATCAGCACCAAGCGCTCATCGCACAAGGGCACACCGTCGAGCCCGGCCAGTTCCATGGGACCATCCACCAGCGCCGCATCGAGCCGGCCGGTGAGCAGGCCCTCGAGTAATTCCCCGCTGGGGCCGGACTGCACCTGCAGGTTCACCGCCGGATACAAACGGTGATAGCGCGCCAACAGCCCGGGCAAATGAATCGCCGCCGTGCTGTACATGGTGCCAAGCACGAAGTCGCCCGCCGGTTGCCCGCCCTGCACCGCCGCACTGGCTTCGTCGCGCAAGGCAAACAGCTTGGCGGTGTAGTCCAGCAGGACTTTTCCCGCAGGTGACAACTGCAAGCGCTGACGTTCGCGCAGGAAGAGTTCTACACCCAGTTGCTCTTCCAGTTGCTTAAGCCGGGTCGACAGGTTCGACGGTACACGGTGCAGCCGTTCAGCGGCCCGGGTGATGGACCCTTCCTTGGCGACGGCCTGGAAGATGCGTAATTGGCTGAACTCCACGACATTCTCCAAAAAAGAACAAGTTACTCACTATTATTCATTTTTAAAGAAAGTCAATCAGTCCTAGCCTGACGGTCATTGATCCTCCTAACGGATTCCAGACCATGTCTCCCTTGATTCGCCTATCCGCCAGTTTCGTTGCACTGATGATGGCCATGGGCATCGGCCGCTTTGCCCTGACCCCGCAACTCCCGCATTTGCTCAGCGAAGGCCAGATCGACCTGACCGCCGCCGGGCTGATTGCCGCCGCCAATTATCTCGGCTATTTCATCGGCGCGGTGGACGCCATGTTTTCCCGGCGCCCCGCGCAAGTGCGTCGGCGTTTGCTCGGTGGCCTGTGGCTCTGCGTATTGCTGACCCTGGCGTCGTTCTGGGCCAATGGCTTTTGGTCGCACCTGCTGCTGCGTTTCGGCACCGGTGTGGCCAGTGCATGGGTGCTGGTGATGATCACCGCGCTGAGCCAGCCACTTGCGGCCGCGGCCGGGCGCCCTCGACTGGGTGCCCTGGTGTTCGCCGGACCGGGCCTGGGGATTTTCCTCACCGGTTTACTGGCCCTCGGCTCGAACCTGCTGGGCCAGACCTCCGCCACCCTGTGGCTGGTGTACGCCGCTGTCGGGTTGGCGATGTTGTTGGGGATCCTGCCGTTCCTGCCACAACCGGCCGCCACCGCGACAGCTGCGCCCAGCGCCAATGGGTCAGACACTCAAGGCATCGGTCGCCTGGGCTTGATCTACGCCTTGTACGGTTTGGGCTACATCATTCCGGCGACCTTTTTGTCGCAGATGGCCAATGCGCAATTCCATGGCCAATGGCAGGCCGATTTGTTCTGGCCGTGCTTTGGCCTGGCAGCGGCAACCGGCGTGGTGCTGGTGAGTCTGCGTCGACAAAGGCCCGGCGCCACGCGGCACTGGCTGATGGCGACGTTATGGCTGCAAGCGGCTGGTGTGTTCGCCTGCCTGCTGGGTAACGGGCCTGGCCTGGCCTTGGGCGTGATCCTGTGCGGCGCGCCGTTCCTGGCCTGCATGCAACTGGTGATGCAGCGTTCCCGGGAGTTGGCCCCCCACGCCACCCAACGCAATGCCGGGCTGCTGACGGCGTGCTTTGCCGTGGGCCAGCTCAGCGGCCCCTTGCTGGCGGCGCTGAGCAGTCATTTCAGTGGCGGTTTGCAGCCAGCACTGGTGGTTGCCGGCTGTGGCCTGCTGATCGCCGGCGGCTTGTTGCTCGCTCCGCTCAACGCTGCCCGAGGGCCGTGCGCAAACGACGGCGCAGCCACTGCTCAGCGCTGACAAACGTGATACCGGCCAACACCAGCACCGCGCCGACGATGAAGTTCAGCGTCAGTTTTTCGTCCAGCAGCAGCACACCGAACGTGACGCCGAACAATGGCGTCATGAAGGAAAACACCGCAAGGTTCGCCGCCAGGTAACGGCGCAGCAACCAGAACCACACCAGATAACTGAAGAACGACACGACCAGGCCTTGGAACAGCACACTGGCCACCGCCACAGGAGTCAGGCTGACATGGGTGACCTGGCCGCTGAGCAGTGCAATCAGCAGCAAGCCGAAGAAACCGACGATCAATTGATAGAACAACGTCAGGGTCACCGGCGCTTCCGACAGGCGAGAGGCGCGCACCACCACCGTGGTCGCGCCCCAAGCCGCACCCGCCAGCACACCCAGGGCGTCGCCCAACAACATGCGGTGATCAAGGTTGTCCCAGGACACCCCACCGGCAAACGCAATGGCAATCCCGACAAAGGCCAGGGCAATTCCCAGCCATTGCAACGGTCGCAAGCGTTCGCTGGGCAGCAACCAGTGCACACCTAAAGCGGTGAAGATCGGCGCGGTGTAGAGGAACACCGACATGTGCGCCGCCGTGGTCAGTTGCAGGCCTTCGGATATGAAGAAAAACTCCAGCGCGAACAAGCCACCGGCCAGCAGGCCACCGCGCCAGGTCGTGCCCACCTGGTTCCAACCGCCCTTCCAGCAGAGCAACAGCCCGACCAGCACAGCCGACAGGCCAGAGCGTCCGGCCGCCTGCATCACCGGCGCGATATCGGCCGCCGCCCATTTGATCATCACTTGCTGAATGCCCCAGACCAGGCACAAGCCAACCATTACTTGCAGGGCAAACCCGTCGGTACTGCGCCGGGCGGCACTCACCGGAACACCTCGATCACGCATTTCATGGCAGACACTCGGCAGTCAAAACAAAGCCCCGGACGACTGCTTGCACAGAACGAGCGGGGCGAAAAATGAGGCTGTCGATTATTAACCAAATGGCCAGAAAATACCGCCTGTCAGAGACCTTCACTTCTCTGCGGGCGCCATCCTTGCCCTATTGCCAGGCAATCAACTCAGTTCGATACGATCGGCATGAATGACAATCTGGCCGTTCTTGTACAACGCACCGATGGCCTTCTTGAAGTTGCCCTTGCTGACACCAAACAGGCTACTGATTAACGCCGGGTCGCTTTTGTCGCTGACCGGCAGAGTGCCGTTGTTCTCGCGCAGCTTGGCGAGGATCTTCGAGTTCAGGCTGGTGGCTGCTTCCTGGCCGACCGGTTGCAGGCTCAGGCTGATCTTGCCGTCGGCACGAACTTCCTTGATGAAGCCCTTCTCTTCTTTACCGGCGCGCATGAACTTGAAGATTTCGTTCTTGTGGATCAGGCCCCAATGCTTGTTGTTGATGATCGCCTTGAAACCCATGTCGGTGGCTTCGGCCACCAGCAAATCCACTTCCTGGCCAGCAGTGTAGTTGGCCGGCGTCTTGTCCAGGTAGCGGTCCAGGCGCGCGGTCGCGGTAATGCGGCGGGTGTGTTTGTCGAGGTAGACATGCACGACCACATATTCGCCTGCCGTCATCTGGCGTTTCTCTTCGGAGAACGGCAGCAACAGGTCTTTAGGCAACCCCCAATCCAGGAAAACCCCAATGCTGTTAACTTCAACAACTTTCAAACTGGCGAATTCACCGACTTGAACTTTCGGCTTTTCAGTCGTTGCGATGAGCTTGTCATCGCTGTCCAGATAAATAAAAACGTTGAGCCAGTCTTCATCTTCGCTGGGAATATCTTTTGGAATATAACGATTAGGCAGAAGGATTTCGCCGTCCGCGCCACCGTCCAGATATAAACCGAAGTTAGTGTGTTTAACCACTTGTAAACTGTTGTAACGCCCGACTAAAGCCATGTCCAATACCCTCATTGCGTGGCGGCATTCTACCCGGTTTTAAGCCGCGCGTTCGGCACCCGGCCCGGTGACGCGAGAAATTTCCGCTCAAAGCCCTTATTTTCCGTGGATTGCGCCGGGCATCTCGCCGCTCGTCAGACCGATCCGGGCATTTACGCCACACCCAAGCCAGCCGATCGCGATATTTGCGGCAGTCATGTTCTTAGTTAAAACAGCAGGTTAGACGCCTATTTCGGATAATTGCCAACGACTAGTTAGCCCGTCCCGCCAGATATCACGAAGGGATATTTGCCAAGCAATTATCAGGTAATTCCTGTACGATGCCTGGCCAAGTTAATTTTCTACAGGTTAATGGCCGCCATGCGCGTAAAAGCATCCACCAGCAAAGCAAAGCCAGCTCCAGCCGTCGAAACCAGCGAGTCGATCAACAGCCAAATCGCTGCGTTCCTCAAGTCCGGCGGTGAAATCCAGCAAATTGCCAAAGGCGTCAGCGGCCAGACATTCGGCCCGTCCAAGCAGATCACCCTGGGCAAAAAGTAATCCCTGTGTAACAACTGGTCCCAAAGCGCTTTGAGCTTCGAAGCGCTTGGACTGGAACCCTCGTTCCCCCCGCATCCCCCATAAAATCGAAAAATCGACGAACGGCCCTCATTGCCGATCATTCGCCGGTATCCTTGCACGCGTCTGGATCAAGCGTTTCAGCAGGCTCAGCAGCCTGCCCTCGCGGTTCATGGAGTGACGCATGTTCAAACCTTTCTATCTATTGGCATTGCTCGGCAGCTTGTTGGCGTGCCCTGTCGCCCATGCACAGATCTTTCAGCGCGAGTTGGGCGACTTCGACCTCAAACTCGGCACCACGCCTACCCGCAGCATGGCCCAAGGCCTGGTCAAACCATCGGCCGTCGGCTCGTTCCACGGTGGCCTGGACCTGAGCCACGACAGTGGCTTTTACTTCGGCCAATGGTCGCCGAGTGCCGGCATCAGCCCGGGAAAAGACCTCGAGATTGATACCTACGCAGGCTTCAAACAACCCTTCGACCAGACCCTCGGCTACGAAGTGGGCCTGATTCGCTACAGCTACCCCGAAGTCACAACCCCCGCCAGTCAGGAATTGTTCGGCGGCCTGACCTTGCTCGGCAGTCGCTTCGGCATTGCCTTCAGCAATGACCCGGACAAACAGAACAGCACTCTGTTCGCTGACTTGAGCGGCAATCAACCGTTCGGTGTCGGCATCAGCCTCAAATACACCACCCACCAACTCAACACACCCGTGTCGGTGGATGGCGGCTATGTCGGCAGTTTTACCGACTGGTCGCTGAAACTGTCGCGCCCATTCATGGGGATCGACCTTGACCTGATCTACAGTGACTCGAACCTGGGCGGCAGCAGTTGCTCGGCCTACTCCGGGCACAACAGCCAGTGCGACGGGCTGGTCACCCTGAAGGCTGAACGCGCATTCTATTGATGGGCTGAACTGCCGGGCCCCTGCCGGGTTCACATGAGCATCAGCCGCCGAAAGCCGGCTTTCGCAAGGATTCGCCCATGTCTCGCTGGTTAAAACACGTCGCCTTTGTGCTGACCGTCGCCCTCGCCCTAGGCGCCTGCAGCCGCATGGGCCTGGCCTACCGTAACCTCGACGTGATCATCCCATGGACGCTCAGCGACTACCTGGACATGAACGGCGAGCAAAAAAGCTGGCTCAACGAACGCCTGAAGGATCACCTGAGCTGGCACTGCACCACGCAATTGCCCGGCTACCTCGATTGGCTGGACCGCCTGCAAACCATGATCGCGACTAACCAAGTCACTGATGCCGCCTTACAGGCCCGCACCCGCGAAGCCGAACAGGCCATCGCCGAGACCGCCCGGGAAATCACGCCATCAGCCATCGAGTTGTTGCAAGGTCTGGATGACAAGCAGGTCGCCGAAATGAACGAGGCCTTCGCCAAGGACCAGCGCAAACGCCAGGAGGAATACCTCAAGCCATCTCTCGACCAGCAGATCAAGGAACGTGGCGAGCGCATGGAAAAACGACTAAACGACTGGCTCGGCCCCCTGAGCACCACCCAGCAACAGCGGGTCGCCGCGTGGTCCGGCGCCTTGGGCGACCAGAACACCCAATGGATCGCCAACCGCATCCATTGGCAGAAGCAGTTCAGCGCCGCCGTTGCGCAACGTCAGAGTCCACAATTCCCACAACGCATCGAGACACTGCTGGTCGATCGCGAGAGTTTGTGGACACCCACCTATCGCCAGGCCTTCGCCAATACGGAAGCCCAGGCGCGCTCGTTATTCGTCGACTTGATGGCGCAAAGCACACCCAGCCAGCGTGAGCGGTTACTGAAAAAGATCGAGGGGGTGCGCAAGGACTTCAGTGACCTGAAATGCCTGAAAGCCGCCCTCCCTCAGTAGGAGCAAGCTTGCTCGCGAAAGCGCCCGTACATCCAACATCGATGCGACTGACATTACGCCTTCGCGAGCAGGCTCGCTCCTACAGGGGATCACAGCGTTTCAGGCAATTTGCGCCTTCGACGCCAACTGATCGAAGGTCATCTCATCCAGCGCATCGTCCTGCTCATCGAGCACCTGGCGTGGATGGTCGTTGCCGGGGATGCTGCTGTCGAGCAGGCTCAACAAGCGCGAACCCCGCGCCGTCAAAATGTAATTGGCGCCCGTCCCGCCTTCATCCTCCGGCCGTGGTTCGATATAGCCTCGCTCCAGCAGCAGCTTTTCGTACTCGCCGGCCACCGCTTTCAGATGATCGAGATTCTCGATTGGCTCGCCTTCGGCGGCCTTCTGCGCCGCATGCTGTTCAGCGTAGGGTCGCGGCGTGAAGCTGTGGCCCGCACTGTTCTGCGCTTCGTGCAACAAGCGCTCGATTAGATCCCAGTTGTAAGTCGTCATCCTGATTCAACCTCCGGTGCCCGTATGATTGATATCTGCGCAATTGCCAGGGCCTTACAGGTTGTGACCGGTACGCACGGCAGCCGTTCAGCCCGGTATTGGCTGACGACCGACCGGCGGCATGTCGAATTCCACGGGAGTCGAGCGACTAGTCTGTGTAAGACACCTCCCCGCCCCATGCAGGAGAAACCAGCATGAACATCCAGAATCATCCCGTCGTGTCGCGGGAAGAATGGCTCGCCGCCCGCCAACACCACCTGGCCCGTGAGAAGGCCTTCACCAAGGCACGGGACAAGCTCAGTGCCGAACGCCGCGCCCTGCCTTGGGTAAAAGTCGACAAGGACTACCCTTTCCAGGGACCCAAGGGCGAGTTGAAACTGGCGGACCTCTTCGGTGGCCGCAGTCAATTGGTCATCTATCACTTCATGTTTGCCGAGGGCTGGGACGAAGGATGCCCTGGTTGCTCATTCCTTTCTGACCACATCGATGGGGCCAATCAGCACTTGGCGCATCACGACATCGCGGTGGTGGCGGTGTCTCATGCACCGTTCACCGAATTCCAGGCGTTCAAGCAGCGTATGGGCTGGAAGTTTGACTGGGTGTCGTCAGCAGGCTGCGACTTCAATTACGACTTCGGCGTCAGTGCCCGTGCCGAAGACGTCGCCGCTGGAACGGCTACCTACAACTACGAAAAAACTGACGGCGCCGAGGAAGAACTCCCCGGCCTCAGCGTGTTTTATCGCAATGACGCTGGCGAAATTTTCCACACGTACTCCACTTATGCCCGCGGCCTGGACATGCTGGTCGGCGCCTACAACTACCTCGACCTGACGCCCAAGGGCCGCAACGAGGACGAAATCATGGAGTGGGTGCGCCATCATGACAAATATGAAGGACAGGAAAAGTCGAGCTGCTGTCAGGGGGGTTAACGCTGACTCCGCGGCGCGGCCATCGCGGGCAAGCTTGCCCGCGATGAGGCCCCAACCGCCAACGCAACAACCACAGACTATAAAAACAAGGCCCAGATCATGAACGTCACCCTAAAAACCCTGCCCCCCGCCCGTGTCGCCTACCTGCGCTACACCGGCCCCTACGGCCCGGCCATCGGTGCCTTCTGGCGCGAAACCGTGGCGCCGTGGATGATCGAAAACAACCTGCTCAACCGCGTGCGCTACGGCATCGGCCACGACGACCCGAGCACCACACCGGCCCAATACTGCCGCTACGACGCCTGCGTCGAAGTACCTGCCGATTTCGAACCTCAGTTCCCGTTTGCCGTGACCACCCTCCCCGGCGGGCGCTACGCCGTGGCCGAATTCAAAGGCCCAGCCAGTGAGATTCCGGCGGCCTGGGGCGAAATGTGCACGCAATGGATGCCGCAAAGCGGCCTGGAGTACGACCAACGCCCGGGGTTCGAACGCTATCCGGTGGAGGCAGCCTTCGATGAAAAGACCGGCGTGATGCAACTGCAGATGTGTATCGCGGTAAAAGACTGATCGCGGCGCCGCTCAACCCAGAGAATGAACTTTCGCCTGGCTTGCGCGTTCAACCGGGTAACCGCCTTGACCGGACCTGAGGCCCACCCCATGAAACCATTGCTGACGTTCACTCTCATCGCCACCCTCGCCTGTGCCCTGCCCGCCTGGGCCTGCACGCCGGAGGAAGCCACCGCCAAACGCGAACAACTGGCCCAGCAAGTCGCCAAGCTCACCGAGCAGAACCCGGCCAAGGCCAAGGAAATCAATGACGAACTGCAGAAAATGGACCTCGGCACCGCCGCCAAGGACCTGCCTGACAAATGCCAGTTGATCGACCAGCGCTTGAAGGAGCTGGGAACCGCGGAGAAGAAAACCGAAGGCTGATCTACGCCACGCATAAAAAACCCGGACAGTGTCCGGGTTTTTCGTGGGTCGCTTACAACGACTTACTCAGCCGCTGGCGCTTCGGGCTTGCGGCGCTTGAGTGGCGCCATGCCGTCCTTGCTCACCAGCGAATCGCTCTTCGGCCGGTTGACGCTCTTGCGCTTGGTCGGGGTCTTGGCGGCGGTTTTCTTCTTGTCGCCCTTGGCGTCGGTCTTTTTCTTCTTCACGCCAACGGCCTTGCCGGAGGCCTTGACCTTTTTTGGTCCGCCGTAGGTGCCTTTGACTTCCTTGATGGTGCGGCGCTCGAAGCTCTGTTTGAGGTAGCGCTCGATGCTCGACATCAGGTTCCAGTCGCCGTGGCAGATCAGCGAGATCGCCAGGCCATCGTTGCCGGCGCGGCCGGTACGGCCAATACGGTGTACGTATTCGTCGCCGCTGCGTGGCATGTCGAAGTTGATCACCAGGTCCAGGCCATCAACGTCCAGGCCGCGAGCGGCGACGTCGGTGGCTACCAGGATCTTCACGCCGCCCTGCTTCAGGCGATCGATCGCCAGTTTGCGATCCTTCTGGTCTTTCTCGCCGTGCAGCACGAACGCTTTGTATTCCTGAGCCACCAGGCGGCCGTAGATACGGTCGGCCATGGCCCGGGTGTTGGTGAAGACGATGGCCTTCTGGTAGGTCTCGTTGGCCAGCAGCCAGTTGACGATCTGCTCTTTGTGCTGGTTGTGGTCAGCGGTGATGATTTGCTGGCGGGTGGTTTCGTTCAGCTGGCTGACCGCGTTGAGCTGCAGGTGCTCAGGGTTGTTCAGCACCTTGGCGATCATCTCGCGCAGGCCCGAACCGCCGGTGGTGGCCGAGAACAACATGGTCTGCTGGCGATTGGTGCACTCGTCGACCAGGCGCTGTACGTCATCGGCGAAGCCCATGTCGAGCATGCGGTCGGCTTCGTCGAGCACCAGCACTTCCACTTCTTTCAAGTCGAGGTTGCCGGCGTTCAGTTGCTCGATCATCCGTCCCGGCGTACCGATCAGGATGTCCGGCACCTTGCGCAGCATCGCGGCCTGGACCTTGAAGTCTTCGCCGCCGGTGATCAGGCCGGACTTGATGAAGGTGAACTGCGAGAAGCGTTCAACTTCCTTCAAGGTCTGCTGGGCCAGCTCGCGGGTCGGCAACAGGATCAACGTCTTGATGCTGACGCGGATTTTCGCCGGACCGATCAGACGGTTAAGGATCGGCAAGACGAATGCAGCGGTTTTGCCGCTACCGGTTTGTGCCGTCACCCGCAGGTCACGCCCTTGGAGCGCCAGCGGAATGGCCGCGGCTTGCACTGGCGTAGGCTCGACAAATTTAAGCTCGTCCACGGCTTTGAGCAGGCGTTCGTGCAGGGCGAATTGGGAAAACACGGGTGCTACCTCGAAGAAATGCAAAAAAACAGCTGCATAGGGTAACGGTTTCGAGCGCTCAGGCCGAGTTTCTTTGTGCAAATGGCGGTAAACAGTTGCTTTTTTGTTGCCTGATTTTTCCCCGAACGTAATACAAAGCGTCTTAAATGCTCTAATCCGCTCTCGCGCCTTACAGAAGAATCGTTTTTGACCATGGATATCAAACAGCTCTGGATCAACGTCCTGGACCTTTGGGGTGCCCTCGACCAGCACCCGCTCGTGCACACCAGCCTGTCGCTGTTGCTGCTGCTGGCGATTGCACTGTTCCTCGGACGGATGGCGCGCTACCTCATTCTGCACGGGACCAAAATGCTCAGCCGCCAGCCGGCCCTGCACTGGATCAATGATTTCCTGCAAAACAAAGTGTTTCATCGCCTGGCGCAAATCACGCCATCGCTGGTGATCCAGTTTGGCCTCAACCTGGTGCCGGGCCTGAGCAAAGCCAGCCTGAACTTCCTCGGCAATGTCGCGCTGTCATTCACGTTTCTGTTTTTGCTGCTGGCGGTCAGTGCCCTGCTCAATGCCCTGCTGGACATCTACGCCCGCACTGAGCACGCCCGCACCCGCTCGATCAAAGGCTACGTGCAGTTGGCGAAAATGATGCTGTACATCTTTGGCGCGATCATCATCGTCGCCACGTTGATCGATCGCTCGCCGCTGTTGCTGCTGTCGGGGCTGGGTGCCATGTCGGCGGTGATCCTGTTGGTCTACAAGGACACGCTACTGTCGTTCGTCGCCAGCGTGCAATTGACCAGCAACGACATGCTGCGTGTCGGCGACTGGATCGAAATGCCGCAAGTCGGCGCCGACGGCGATGTGGTGGACATCACGCTGCACACGGTCAAGGTGCAGAATTTCGACAAGACCATCGTCTCGATCCCGACCTGGCGCCTGATGTCCGAGTCGTTCAAGAACTGGCGCGGCATGCAGCAATCGGGCGGGCGACGGATCAAGCGCAGCCTGTTCATCGACGCCAGCGGCGTGCGCTTTCTGCGTGACGACGAAGAGCTGAAGTTGTCCCAGGTGCATTTGCTTACCGACTACATGAGCCGCAAACAGGCCGAACTCAAGGCATGGAATGAAGCCCAGGGCAACGTCGCGGCGATGTCGGCCAACCGTCGACGGATGACCAATATCGGCACCTTCCGTGCGTACGCATTGGCCTATCTGAAAAGCCACCCGGGGATCCAGCCGAACATGACCTGCATGGTCCGCCAGATGCAGACCACCGCCCAAGGTATTCCGCTGGAGATCTACTGCTTCACCCGCACAACGGCATGGGCCGACTACGAGCGGATCCAGGGGGATATTTTCGATTACCTGCTGGCCGTGCTGCCGGAGTTCGGGTTGAACCTGTATCAGCAACCGAGCGGCATGGATTTGCGGGCGGGGGTATTGCCGGCGATGCTGGGCGCGAGCCACCTGCCCGATGTCGCCGAAAAACGCATGATGTAACCCCCAAAAAACCTGTAGGAGCGGGCTTGCCCACGAACGCGCCAGGTCATTCAACAGTGATGTCGACTGACACTCCGCCTTCGCGGGCAAGCCCGCTCCTACAAGGATTGCTCAGTTTCAGTGTTACTTGACCTGCCGCTGCGGTGCGTTGTGCACCATGGTGTACGCGTAATCCACACCCATGCCGTATGCGCCGCTGTGTTCCAGCACCAGTTCCATCACCGCCTCGTAAGTCTCTTTGTGGGCCCAGTCACGCTGGTACTCGAGCAGCACTTGTTGCCAGGTCACCGGCACCGCTCCGGCCTGAATCATCCGTTGTACCGACATGTCGTGGGCTTCCTTGCTGGTGCCTCCGGAAGCGTCGGTGACGATGTACACCTCGTAGCCTTCGGCCAGGGCTTCCAGGGCCGGGAACGTCAGGCAGACCTCGGTCCACAGTGCGGCAATGACCAACTTTTTACGGCCGGTGGCTTTCACGGCATCGACCAGCGCCTTGTCTTCCCAAGAGTTCATCGAGGTGCGCTCGATCGGCTTTTGCTCCGGGTGTACTGCCAGCAACTCGGGCCAGATATAACCGCTGAAGCTTTCGGATTCGACCGAGGTGTAGAGGGTCGGCACGTTGAAGATCTTGGCGGCCTTGGCCAGGCCCACGGTGTTGTTCTTCAGGGTCTGGCGATCGATCGACTGCACGCCGAAAGCCATTTGCGGTTGGTGGTCGATCAGGATCAGGGCGGAGTTGGTTGGGTTGAGCAGTTCACGAATAGACATGGCGCGTTCCTTTTGATGTCGATGATTTCGAATGAGGTCTGGGTGAGTCGACCTTGCCGTGAGTGGCTTTGTCGTCGGCTTGGATGTCACTTTAGGGGCTAGCGACAAAAGGGACAATTACCTAAAATCGAGAATCATTGATTCCAAAAGAGGGACAATCATGGATCGCATCGAATGCATGCGCGCCTTCGTCGTCACGGTCGGCGAAAACGGCTTTGCGGCGGCTGCCCGGGCCATGGACGTGCCACGCTCGAAAGTCAGTAAACAGATTCAGGCGCTGGAAGACGCCATTGGCGTGCAATTGCTGCAACGCACCACCCGCAGCCTGCACCTGACTGAAGCCGGGGCCGAGTATTTCGAATCAGCGCGTGAAGTCTTGGCAGCCCTTGATGAGGCCGAACAACGCGCCCGTGACGGCATCGGCGAGTTGCGCGGGGTGTTGCGGGTCAATGCGCCGATGTCGTTCGGGCTACGGCGACTGGGGCCGTTGATTCCGTTGTTTCACGAGCAGCACCCGAATATCGAACTGCAACTGGTACTCAGCGACCAGCAGGTTGACCCCGTGCGAGGCGGCTTTGACGTGACCATTCGCATCGCCAGCCTGCCCGACTCGACCATGATCGCCCGGCAACTGGCGCCCGCGCCGCGCATCATGGTGGCGTCCCCTGCCTATCTCGAACGCGCAGGTGTCCCGCAGACACCGCAGGATCTGCGCGCCCACCAATGCCTGAACTACGGGTATTTGCAAAGCGGCGTCAGTTTGCAACTGTGCAATGGCAAGGAGACCCAGAGGGTGAACGTCACCGGGCCTTTGCACGCCAATAACGGTGACCTGCTCGCCCAGGCCGCAGAGGCTGGCATGGGCATCGCCCTGCTGCCCGACTTCATCGTCGAGGATGGATTGGCGGCCGGGCGACTGGTACCGGTGCTGTGCGAATGGCAGGCCCCGGCGATTACGATCAACGCGGTGTATTCGTCAACACGACGGGTGCCGCAAAAGACGCGGGCGTTCATCGAGTTTCTGCTGGGGCAATTGGCACCGAAATAATCTGGGCATCACATCAATCCCTGTAGGAGCGGGCCTACTCGCGATGGAGTGTCAGTCGACACAATGGTGGCTGATACACCATCGCGAGCAGGCTCGCTCTTACAGGGGATTAGGCTTGTCCCGGGGTCAGTGAGTAGCCAATGGCTGGCGCACACCCAACCGGCTGATCCACACCGCCAGCAAAATCACTGCCCCACCCAGCAACAACCGACCCAGTTCCTCATGTTGGTTCCAGATCAGCAAGTTGATCAGCAACCCTACCGGCACATGCAGGTTGTTCATCACCGCCAGCGTCCCGCCGTTCACCAGGCACGCGCCTTTGTTCCACCAGTAGAGCCCCAAAGCGGTCGAGACCAGGCCGAGGAACAGCAGCACGCCCCATTGCAACGGTGCTTCAGGCAGGAAGTTCTGCTTGCCGAACAGCAGGAACGCCGGCAACGCCACCGCCAGTGCACCGAGATAGAAGTAGCCGAAGCGCCGGTAATGCGGCAGATCGCTTGGATGGCGCGCCACCAGGTGTTTGTAGAGCACCTGCCCGGCGGCGTAGGTGAAGTTGGCCAGTTGCAGCAACAGGAAGCCCATGAAGAAGTCCGGGTTGATCCGGTCGAAGCGAATCACCGCCGCTCCTGTCACCGCCACCAGCGCCGCGACCAGGGCCCAAGGGTTGAAGCGACGATTGAGCGCATCTTCGATCAGGGTCACGTGCAGCGGCGTGAGGATGGTGAACAGCAACACTTCCGGCACCGTCAATACGCGGAAACTCAGGTACAGGCACACGTAGGTCACGCCGAACTGCAACGCGCCGATCAGCAGCATGCCGCGCATGAACGCCGGTTCCACCGAGCGCCAGCGGGTCAGTGGAATGAACACCAATCCCGCCAGCAATACCCGCACCAGCACCGCGAAGTAGCTGTCGACATGACCGGCCAGGTATTCGCCGATCAAACTGAAGGAAAACGCCTGGATCAGCGTGACAAAAAGTAGATAGCCCATGCTCGCCTCATTTCGAATGGCGGCGACGATAGCGGGTTTTGCCTTGAATCGCGATCCCCAAAACCTATCGGAAAACCCCCATCCCCCTGTAGGAGCTAGCTTGCTAGCGAAAGCGTCGGCACTTCAACAACGATGTATCTGACACGCCGTCTTCGCTAGCAAGCTAGCTCCTACAGGGGTTGTGGCCGTCATGGAAATGCAGACAAAAAAAAGCCCGATCTCGCTAAAGCGTTCAATCGGGCCAGGGCACTCAGGAGCAACAAGTGCGAAGGGAGGTTCGATGCGCGTACAGGCTTGAAGGGTTGCGCCAGGTCACTAGACCATCCGGCGATTATCTGGCGATTAACCGGTCAGGCCACTTGTGAAAGCCGGGCGTTTGCCTGGTTCAGGCCTTTCTCCTGGAAGTCGCCACCCAGGTTCATGCCTTCGGCATGGATGAACGTCACGTCGTGGATGCCGATGAAGCCCATGACCTGGCGCAGGTACGGTTCCTGGTGATCGGCGGTGCTGCCAGCGTAGATGCCACCGCGAGCCGTCAACACATAAGCTCGCTTGCCGCTGAGCAGGCCTTGCGGGCCGGTCTCGGTGTACTTGAAGGTCACACCGGCACGCAGCACATGGTCGAGCCAGGCTTTGAGGGTACTGGGGATCGCGAAGTTGTACATCGGCGCGGCCATCACCAGCACATCGGCGGCGAGCAATTCATCGGTCAACTGGTTGGAACGTTCCAGCGAAACCTGTTCGATGTCGCTGCGCTGCTCGGCGGGTTTCATCCAGCCACCCAGCAGGTTGATGTCCAGGTGCGGCACCGGATTGACGGCCAGGTCACGGACGGTGATCTGGTCATTCGGGTGAGCGGCTTTCCACTGATTGATGAAGGTCTGGGTCAGTTGACGGGACACCGAGTCTTGCTGACGGGCACTGCTTTCGATGATCAGAACGCGGGACATTGGATGTAGCCTCCATCTGAGAATGCTGTAGGGCGATGGAGTGAAGGTTAAACAGAGTCATATCGATGAAAAAGCGCAAATAACTGCTATAACCCATCAATAAATTCGTTTATAAGCACATCATGCCCCTGTAGGAGCGAGCCTGCTCGCGAAGAGGCGTGTCAGTCGACATAAAGGGTGAATGACACGACGCCTTCGCGAGCAGGCTCGCTCCCACAGAAAAGCAGTGTTATTTCGGTGTGCAGCTCAGCTCGATGCGCAGCCGGATGATGTCGCGGCTGAATTTGGCGGTGGCGTTTTTGTGTTTGCCGGCGGGCACATCGAGCTTGCGGGTACGCGGTGCTTCCGGGCCATTGCTGAAAACCGCTTTGCAACTCGCATCGACGTCACCGTAGTTGGCCACTCGGATGGAGCCGATGTCGCTGTCGGCATCGAAGGTTTCGAAGTCGATCTTCATGCCGTTGAGGTTTTTCTGTACATCGATCGGGTAAGCAAACGCGGTCAGCGGCAGCAGCGCCAGCAGCACACAACAGAATTTTTTCATTCAGCAGCCTCCAATAAGGGCTGCCAGCTTAGGACAAGAGGAGCTCAACATGAAAGCGCCCCGCGTGACCCTTGATCAATGGCGAACGCTTCAGGCCGTGGTCGATCACGGCGGCTTCGCCCAGGCCGCCGAGGCGCTGCATCGCTCGCAATCGTCGGTCAGCTACACCGTGGCCCGCATGCAAGACCAGCTCGGCGTGCCGTTGCTGCGCATCGACGGACGCAAAGCCGTGCTGACCGAAGCCGGCGGTGTGTTGCTGCGCCGCTCCCGGCAGCTGGTGAAGCAGGCCAGCCAGCTCGAAGACCTGGCCCATCACATGGAACAGGGCTGGGAAGCCGAAGTGCGCCTGGTGGTCGATGCGGCTTACCCCAGCGCCCGCCTCGTCCGTGCCCTGACCGCGTTCATGCCGCAAAGCCGTGGCTGCCGGGTGCGTCTGCGCGAGGAAGTGTTGTCGGGCGTGGAGGAAGTCCTGCTCGAAGGCGTCGCCGACCTGGCCATCACCGGGTTGAGCATTCCCGGTTATCTGGGCGCAGAGCTGAGCGACGTCGAGTTCGTCGCGGTTGCCCATCCCGAGCATTCGCTGCACCGCCTGAACCGCGAACTGAGCTTCCAGGACCTGGAAAGCCAGATGCAAGTGGTGATCCGTGATTCGGGCCGCCAGCAACCGCGGGACGTCGGCTGGCTCGGCGCCGAACAGCGCTGGACCGTCGGCAGCCTGGCCACCGCCGCGACCTTCGTCAGCAGCGGCCTGGGGTTTGCATGGCTGCCCCGGCACCTGATCGAACGGGAACTCAAGGAAGGCACGCTCAAGCTGCTACCGTTGGATCAGGGCGGCAGCCGCAACCCGAGTTTTTACCTGTACTCAAACAAGGACAAACCGCTCGGCCCGGCCACGCAGATTCTCATCGAGCTGCTGCGCACGTTTGACACCGCACCGCTGGACGCACCATTTGCCGCCCCCGAACAAGCCTGACACGGAGTGTATGCATGGCCTATTTCGAACACGAAGGTTGCAACCTGCACTATGAGGAATACGGCCACGGCACGCCGCTGCTGCTGGTCCACGGCCTGGGCTCCAGCACGCTGGACTGGGAAAAGCAGATCCCGGCACTGGCCACCCGCTACCGAGTGATCGTCCCGGATGTCCGCGGCCACGGCCGTTCCGACAAACCCCGGGAGCGCTACACCATCGCTGGTTTCAGTGCCGACCTGGTCGCGCTGATCGAGCACCTCAACCTGGGTCCGACACATTATGTCGGCTTGTCCATGGGCGGCATGATCGGCTTTCAACTGGGCGTTGACCAGCCGCGACTGCTTAAGAGCCTGTGCATCGTCAACAGCGCGCCCGAGGTCAAACTGCGCAGCCGCGAGGATTATTGGCAGTGGTTCAAGCGCTGGAGCCTGATGCACGCCCTCAGCCTGCGCACCATCGGCAAGGCGTTGGGTGGCAAGCTGTTCCCGAAACCCGAGCAGGCTGATTTGCGACAAAAGATGGCTGAGCGCTGGGCAAAAAACGACAAACATGCTTATCTCGCCAGCTTCAATGCCATTGTCGGCTGGGGCGTTCAGGAACGACTTTCGAAGGTCGCCTGTCCAACCCTGATCGTCAGCGCCGACCAGGACTACACACCGGTGGCGCTGAAGGAAAACTACGTAAAACTGCTGCCCCATGCGCGGCTGGTGGTGATCGCCGATTCACGCCATGCCACGCCGCTGGACCAGCCGGACCGTTTCAACCAGACACTGCTGGATTTTCTCATCGCAGTCGACACCACCACTCAGGATCATTGACCCATGCTGAAAAAAATCGCCCTCGCCGCTGGCTCCGTTCTGTTTGCCGCCAACCTGATGGCTGCGACGCCGGAAAAAGCGCCGCACGTCTTACTGGACACCACCAACGGCCAGATCGAAATCGAACTGGACCCGGTCAAGGCCCCGATCAGTACCAAGAACTTTCTTCAGTATGTGGACAGCGGTTTCTACAACAACACGATTTTCCACCGCGTGATCCCGGGCTTCATGGTCCAGGGCGGCGGTTTCACCCAACAGATGCAACAAAAAGAAACCAAAGAACCGATCAAGAACGAGCACAAGAATGGCCTGGTCAACGTACGTGGCACCTTGTCCATGGCCCGTACCTCTGATCCTGACTCGGCCACCAGCCAGTTCTTCATCAACGTCAAGGACAACGATTTCCTGGACAGCGGTGACGGCTACGCGGTGTTCGGCAAAGTGGTCAAGGGCATGGACGTGGTCGACATCATCGTCAATTCGCCGACCACCGTTCGCAGCGGCATGAAAGACGTGCCGGCCGATCCAGTCTTCATCAAGTCGGCCAAGCGCATCGACTGAGACTAAGCTGGACAAGGATGTCCGGGCTGTTGCCGGTGTGTACCGGCAAGGGCTCAAACCGTTAAAAGGAGAGCCCGTTCGCGGGTGAAAAACCGATGCTTTATCGCCGTTTTGAAAAACTGATCGATGTCTTTCGCGATGCACCGACGGCCTCGCCGCCGGACCGCGTATTGCCGTTTTATACCTATTACCTCAAGCAGGTCTGGCCGAGCTTCGCCGCCCTGCTGATCGTCGGCCTGATCGGTGCCTTGATCGAAGTGGCGTTGTTCAGCTACCTGAGCCGCATCATCGATCTGGCCCAAGGCACGCCGAACGTCAACCTGTTCCAGGAGCATGCCCTGGAGCTGACCTGGATGGTGGTGGTGGCGCTGGTGCTACGCCCCATATTCGTCGGCCTGCATGACCTACTGGTGCACCAGACCCTGAGCCCGAGCATGACCAGCATGATCCGCTGGCAGAACCATAGCTACGTGCTCAAGCAGAGCCTGAACTTCTTCCAGAACGATTTTGCCGGACGCATCGCCCAGCGCATCATGCAAACCGGCAACTCCCTGCGCGATTCCGCCGTGCAGGCGGTGGATGCGTTGTGGCACGTGCTGATCTACGCCATCAGCTCGCTGGTACTGTTCGCCGAAGCCGACTGGCGCCTGATGATCCCGCTGCTGACGTGGATCTTCGCCTTCATCGGCGCCCTCTACTTCTTCGTACCGCGGGTCAAGGATCGCTCGGTGGTGGCCTCCGATGCGCGCTCCAAACTCATGGGGCGGATTGTCGACGGCTACACCAACATCACCACTCTGAAGCTGTTCGCCCACACCAACTTCGAGCAGCAATACGCCCGCGAAGCGATCAAGGAACAGACCGAGAAAGCCCAGTTGGCCGGCCGCGTGGTCACCAGCATGGACGTGGTCATCACCACCATGAACGGCCTGCTGATCGTCTTCACCACGGGCCTGGCCCTGTGGCTTTGGACACAATCGTTGATCAGCGTCGGGGCGATTGCCCTGGCCACCGGCCTGGTGATCCGTATCGTCAACATGTCCGGCTGGATCATGTGGGTGGTGACTGGCATCTTCGAAAACATCGGCATGGTGCAGGACGGCTTGCAGACCATCTCACAACCGGTCAGCGTCACCGACCGTGACCAGGCCAAACCGTTGGCCGTGGCTCGTGGCGAAGTGCGCTTCGAACAGGTGGATTTCCACTACGGCAAGCAGAGCGGGATCATCGGCGACCTCAACCTGACCATCAAGGCCGGTGAAAAAATCGGCCTGATCGGCCCGTCCGGTGCCGGCAAATCGACCCTGGTGAACCTTCTGTTGCGCCTGTACGACGTGGAAGGCGGACGCATCCTGATCGACGGCCAGAACATCGCCGACGTCAGCCAGGAAAGCCTGCGCGAACGCATCGGCATGATCACCCAGGACACCTCCCTGCTGCACCGCTCGATCCGCGACAACTTGCTGTACGGCAAGCCTGACGCCACCGACGCCGAACTCTGGGAAGCGGTGCACAAGGCCCGGGCCGACGGGTTCATCCCTTCGCTGTCCGACGCCGAAGGCCGCAGCGGTTTCGATGCCCACGTCGGTGAGCGCGGGGTGAAACTCTCCGGCGGCCAGCGCCAGCGCATCGCCATCGCCCGGGTGCTGCTCAAGGACGCGCCGATCCTGATCATGGACGAAGCGACCTCGGCACTGGACTCGGAAGTCGAAGCGGCGATCCAGGAAAGCCTGGAAACCCTGATGCAGGGCAAGACCGTGATCGCCATCGCCCACCGGCTATCGACCATCGCCCGCATGGACCGGCTGGTGGTGCTGGAAAACGGCAAGATCGCCGAAACCGGCACCCACGCCGAACTGCTGGCCCATGGCGGTTTGTATGCGCGGTTGTGGCAGCATCAGACAGGGGGGTTTGTCGGCATCGATTGAGTACCGCGGTGCCCACAAAACCTGTAGGAGCGAGCCTGCTCGCGATGGCGGAGTATCCGTCGACAATGATGTTGACTGACCCACCGCGATCGCGAGCAGGCTCGCTCCTACAGAAGTCAAGTGATGCCAAAGCAACCAAAAAAACCGCCAGAACCTGCCAACCATGGGTCCTGGCGGTTTTTTTGCCTGCTGGAATTCTGAAAAAACCGTGCTGTACTCACTTCAACCTTCTGGAGGTGGTTCTGCAGTCCATCGGCTGGATGCTCTAGGCAGCATAATCTCGAAAGGGCTTTCTTCATGTCTCTGTTAAAACGTTCGGCTACAGAGTTGGTGGGTACGTTCTGGCTGGTGTTGGGTGGTTGCGGCAGTGCGGTGCTGGCGGCGGCTTTTCCGGATGTGGGGATCGGTCTGCTCGGCGTGTCCTTCGCCTTTGGCCTGACCGTGCTGACCATGGCGTTCGCCATCGGCCATATTTCCGGCTGTCATCTCAACCCGGCAGTGTCCCTCGGCCTGGTGGTAGGCGGGCGCTTTCCGGCCAATGAATTGCCGGCCTACGTCATCGCCCAGGTCATCGGCGGCGTGATTGCCGCCGCGTTGCTGTACTTCATTGCCAGCGGCAAACCCGGTTTCGAACTGGCGGGCGGCCTGGCTTCCAACGGCTATGGCGAACACTCGCCGGGCGGCTATTCAATGGCGGCGGGGTTTGTCTGTGAACTGGTGATGACTGCGATGTTCATCCTGATCATTCTCGGCGCCACCGACAAACGCGCACCGGCGGGGCTGGCACCCATTGCCATCGGCCTGGGGCTGACGCTGATCCACTTGATCTCGATCCCGGTCACCAACACCTCGGTGAACCCGGCGCGCAGCACCGGCCCGGCGCTGATCGTCGGCGGCTGGGCGATCCAGCAACTGTGGATGTTCTGGGTCGCGCCCCTGCTCGGTGCCGTGGTCGGCGGCGTGCTGTATCGCTGGCTGGGCAAGGAAGAAAGCTGAAACGCTGAAGATCAGCCTTGTCGATAAGGCAAGGCTGACTTCGCATCCTCTGCATAAGCCAGCACCCCCAACCGCTCCTGCTCCAGAAAATCCTTCACCGCCGCCTTCAAACCGGGATGACGCAAGTAATGCCAGGAATGGGTGATGACCGGTTCAAACCCGCGAATCAGTTTGTGCTCGCCCTGGGCGCCGGCATCGAAACGCTGGAAGCCATTGGCGATGGCGTAGTCCATGCCCTGATAGAAACACGTCTCGAAATGCAAGCGGTCGAACTCCGCCAGGCATCCCCAGTAACGGCCATAAAAGCTGTCGCCCCCTACCAGGCTGAACGCCATCGCCACCGGCCGTGAGCCCTGTCTGGCCAGCACCACACGAATTGACTCCGGCATGCGTTCGGCCAACAGGCTGAAAAATTCCCGCGTCAGGTACGGTGTTTGCCGACGCACGGCGTAGGTATTGGCGTAGCAGGCATAGACAAAATCCCACTGTGCCTGGCTCAGCTCTCGCCCTTCGAGCCATTCGAACTCAAAGCCCTGCCCTGCCACTTGCTCGCGTTCCTTGCGCATCTGCTTGCGTTTGCGCGAACTCAGCACGTCGAGGAAATCCTGAAAATCCCGGTAACCGCGATTCTGCCAGTGGTATTGACAGCCAACGCGCTGCAACCAGCCCGGCTGTTCGCTGAGTGCGGCGTCGGTGAACGGGTCGGTGAAATTAATGTGGGCGCTGGTGAGCTGTTCGATCTCAAGGTAACCCGGCAGGCTGTTGAGCAACTCGAATCCGTCTTCGACCGTAGCCGCCAGCAACCGCGGGCCACTGACCGGGCTGAACGGCACGGCGGTCAATAGTTTGGGGTAGTAATCGATGCCGGCACGTTCGCAGGCATCGGCCCACGCGTGATCAAACACGTACTCACCATAGGAATGCCACTTGCGATAACTGGGCAGCGCCGCGATCAGGCGCTCACCTTCAACGTGCAATAAATGCTCGGGCTGCCAGCCGGTATGGGGGCCGACGCTGGCGCTGTCTTCCAGTGCGCTCAAAAAAGCATGGCGCAGAAAAGGCTGGTTCTGCGGCACCAGTGCGTCCCAGGTGCGCGGGGCGATTTCTGACAGTTTTTGCAGGCGTTGCAACGGCATCACCGTCCTCACTCTTCATGGCGTGAAAGCCCCGCGAGTATCACCCATCGCTCTGCGTTGCACACGGGTAAAACGACGACAGTGCTCTAACTCAATAGTTCAGGGCGCCTTTGTATCGTCATCGACATGACATCACATTGCCACCGCACTGTAATAAACCATCGCGATACTGGCGCCTGTTTTTAGAGCGCCGGGTTATACCCGGCCACTGTTTTCCGCCCCTAATGGTCGGTTGTGTCCCGGATGGCTCTGTCATCCCCTCTCATCTTCGGAGATTGATATGCGTCTTGCTTCCACGAAAACTGCGGCGGCCCTGTGTGGCGGTTTGCTGCTGGCCATGAGTGTTCCGGCCAGTGCCGCAGTCGACGCCAAACTGCTCGACATGCTCAAGGCTAACGGCTCGATTACCAACGCGCAGTACAGCGAACTGCAAGCCGAGCTGGCCAGGGATCAGAAAGACCAGCAGATCGCCCGTCAGGCTCAGCAAGAGACCAACGAGCAAATCGCGGCCACCGCGAAGAAAACCGACACACTGAGCGCGTTCGACCAGAAACTGGCCTGGGCCGCCAAGACCCAATTCAAGGGTGACGTGCGCTTCCGTGAAGAAACCGTACACAACGATGGCGTGCCGAACAGCAAGGACCAGGACCGCCAGCGCATTCGTGCCCGCCTGGGTGCCTACAGCGAAATCAACTCGCAGGTCGACACCGGTATCCGTATCGCTACCGGCAGCAACGACGACGCTCGTTCGACCAACCAGGACCTGAACAACTACTTCGACAAGAAGTCGATCTGGCTCGACCAGGGTTACATCGACTACCACCCGGACGCGATCAAGAACCTGCACCTGGTGGGCGGCAAGATGCCGCAACAATGGGTGAGCATGGGCGACATCATCTGGGATAGCGACATCAACCCTGAAGGTCTGGCCGTCACCTACAAGTACCCGCTGAGCGGCAGCGCCGAGCTGTTCGGTAGCGCCGGTCACTACACCCTCAAGGACAACGTCGACGGCGAAGGCGTGCAGTTCAAGCACGACCTGCGCCTGTACGCCGGTCAGTTGGGTGGTCGCTTCGCCATCACCGACAGCATGAAAATGACGTTGGGCGGCAGTATCTACTCCTACGACAACGACAGCAGCAGTGCCTGCCCAACCACCGGCACCGTGACTGCGCCATGCGCACTGGCCGTCAATGGCAACAGCCCGGGCGAAACCTTCAAACTGTATGAAGGCTTTGGTCAGCTGGATTTCACCAACCTGCCGGTTCCGCTGTCGATCTACGGCCAGTACGTCAACAACACCGACGCCAGCAACGATCAGGACACAGGCTGGCTGGCCGGTGTGAAGTCCAAGATCTACGGCTTCAACCTGGACTACAACTACCGCGACGTCCAGCGTAACGCGGTGGTGGGTGCCTTCACCGACTCTGACTTCGCCAACGGTTACACCGGTTCGCGCGGCAGCAAGTTGAAAGTGAGCTACGACCTGGACAAGAACTTTGCCCTGGGCGCGACTTACTTCATGGCGACTTCGGACCAGACCAACGCCAACATCAACAAGAAAGATTCGGACATCAACACCCTGCAACTGGATGCCGAAGCCAAGTTCTGATCACCCCGCTGCACGACTCAGGCAAGGATGCCTGAGCCCCTTTTACAGCCTGGCGTTGGTGTGTCGGTCCCCATCATCCTCCGATGCATCAACGCGAGTCTGTTTTCACATCCCGCCTGCACTCAATCAATGGTGGCGAGGGGGCTTGCCCCCGTTGGACTGCGAAGCGGTCCCCAAACCAACCACCTCGATTTATCAGACATACCGCATCAATCTGACCTGCAACTACTGCGTAGTCGAACAGGGGCAAGCCCCCTCGCCACAGAAGCCGTCATCACAAAACCCTCAACTGAAAAACTCTGCGCAAAAAAAATCGCAGCGTTGGGCTGCGATTTTTTCTTTTGCTGCGGCAGCTAATTCGAAATCAGCGCTTGCGCAACAGCACACTACCAATCGAATAACCGGCGCCGAACGAGCTGAGTACAGCCAGCGAGCCGGCGGCCAGGTCGTCCTGGTTCTTGTGGAAGGCAATCACGGAACCGGCGGAACTGGTGTTGGCGTAGGTGTCGAGAATCACCGGCGCTTCTTGCTCGGTGGCGTCGCGCCCCAGCAGTTTCTTGACGATCAGGTGGTTCATGCTGAGGTTGGCCTGGTGCAGCCAGAAGCGCTTCACGTCGCTGACGTTGAGCTGGTTCTCTTGCAGATGCTCGGCGATCAGCTCGGCCACCAGCGGGCAGACTTCCTTGAACACCTTGCGGCCTTCCTGCACGAACAATTTGTCCTTGGCGCCGATGCCCTCTTCCGCCGCGCGGTTGAGGAAGCCGAAGTTGTTGCGGATGTTGTTGGAGAACTTGGTCAGCAGCTTGGTGCTGACGATGTCGAACTGGTACTTGGACGTCGCCAGGTCAGCACGTTCAATGATCACCGCGGTGGCGGCATCGCCGAAGATGAAGTGGCTGTCGCGGTCACGGAAGTTCAGGTGACCGGTGCAGACTTCCGGGTTGACCATCAGGATCGCCCGGGCCTGGCCCAGTTGCACGCTGTTGGCGGCGGTCTGGATGCCGAAGGTCGCCGAGGAACAGGCCACGTTCATGTCAAAACCGAAACCCTGGATGCCAAGCGCTTCCTGGACTTCGATGGCGATGGCCGGGTAGGCGCGTTGCAAGTTGGAGCAGGCGACGATCACGCCGTCGATGTCCGCGGCGGTCCTGCCAGCGCGCTGCAAGGCTTGTTCGGCGGCGCCGATGGCCATCTGGCAAAGTACCGACCATTCGTCGTTGGAGCGCTCCGGCAGGCGTGGCGCCATGCGTTGCGGGTCGAGAATGCCTTCCTTGTCCATGACAAAGCGGCTCTTGATGCCCGAGGCTTTTTCAATGAACGCTGCACTGGACTCGGTCAACGCCTGCACTTCACCGCGCGCGATGGCCTCGGCGTTGTCGGCGTTGAATTGCCCGACGTAGGCATTGAAAGACTGCACCAGCTCTTCGTTGGAGATGCTGTTGGCCGGGGTGTACAGGCCGGTGCCGCTGATGACGACGTTATGCATGGTCGTGTCTCTAATCTGTTCAGGCAGAAAGCATTGGCACCGTCGTACCAACACGCAAAGGGTCTATTCCCATCCTGGGGACGCAAAACCTGGCATCGCTTTATTCCGAGCGGCCCGCGATGGTGAAGGCTTAAAACCGCGGGGCTGGTGTTTATAGGCGCGAAGTTTGCCATAAACCGTGGGGTTTGGCCCCTTTTTGCTGGCGAACCCGCCCATCAAAACACACACAATCTCTGTAGGAGTCCGGCTTGCCGGCGAAGGGGCTGCCACTGACAACGCACGGCTCAAGGCCGCATTCGCTGGCAAGCCAGCGCCTACAGTTATCAGAGACGCCGCCACCCTTGTAGGAGCCGGCTTGCCGGCGAAGGGGTCATCACTGACGACACATGGCTCCAGGCCGCCTTCGCTGGCAAGCCAGCGCCTACAAAGGCGTTACGGTTCGACTTGCGACCACTGCTTGTTCAGCCGCTTGTCGGAGATCGGCACCTTGGTTCCCAGTTGTTGCGCAAACAGCGACACCCGGTATTCCTCCAGCCACCAGCGATACAGCTCCAACTGCGGATCGCGCTTGCCTTCCTGGGCATGTTTGTTGGCGCGGGCCTGGTATTGCGTCCACAGGCCGCTCAACTCACCGCTCCAGACCCGGTCGCGCTGCACTTGCGCGCCAATTTTCTCGAAGCGCTGTTCGATGGCCTTGAGGTAACGCGGCAACTCCTTGAGCCACTGCATCGGCGTTTCCCGGACAAACCCGGGATAGACCAGGTGGCTGAGCTGTTGCTTGATGTCGTTGAGGGCCACGGCTTGCGCCAGGTCGATCTTGCCCTTGAAGCGTTTTTGCAAACCGTGCCAGAGCTTGAGGATCTCCAGGGTCAGCTTCGCCACGCGCTCGGCGTGCTCGGTCCAGGCGCCACGCTTGCGCTCGGCCAGCGAGGCCAGGCCAGCACCGTCACGGGGCAACGGGTCTTCGCCCTCAAGAATGCAACTGTCGAGGCTGGCCAGCAGAATGTCTTCCACCAGCGCATCGACGCGGCCCATGTCGCGATACAGCAGGCCCAGCTCGGTCAGGCCCGGCAACTTGCCACGCAGGAACTTGGCAGGTTCGGCCAGTTGCTGCATCAGCAAGCGTTGCAAGGCGCGGCGATGCTGGAACTCGGCTTCGGCCGGCGTTGAAAAACGTCCTTCCTTGACCGTCCCGCCCTCTTCCACGAGCGCCGGATAGACCGTCATCGACAACCCGGCAATCTTCTGCTGGGTTTTCTCAGCCACCGCGGCGAACACTTTTGGCTCCACCGGCAGCTGGCGCTTGGCGGTTTGCGGCACGGCCAAAGCAGCCTGGCTGGCCTCGGCGAAACGTGCGGTCAGTTCGGCCAGATCGCGACCTTCACCGAGGAACTTGCCCTGGGCGTCGACGATTTCCAGGTTCATCCGCAAATGGCTTTCAACCTGTTGTGCCGCCTCGGCCCAGGCTTCATCGCTGACCCGCGCACCAGTCATGCGCAGCAACTCGCGACCCAACGCCTGGGGCAACGAACCTTCGGCAAAGGTCATGCGCTGCAACGCAGCCTTGACGAAGTCCGGCACCGGCACGAAGTTCTTGCGCAAGGCCTTGGGCAGGTTGCGCACCAGTGCGATGCACTTGGCTTCAATGACACCCGGCACCAGCCATTCCAGGCGTTCCGGTGGCAGCATCGGCAGCAGCGGCGCCGGCACGCGCAGGGTCACGCCGTCCCGTGGGTGATTGGGTTCGAAGTGGTAGGTGAGGGCCAATTCCAGATCGCCGATGTGCAGCGTGTCCGGGTAATGCTGGGCGGTGACTTCGCTGGCTTCGCGGGCGAGCACGTCTTCCTCGCGCATGATCAGCAACTGCGGATCTTTCTGGCTGTTGATCCGGTACCAACTGTCGAAGGTCGCGGTCTGGTGAATCTCCGCCGGCAAGCGTGCGTCGTAGAAGGCGTACAGGGTTTCTTCGTCGGCGAGGATGTCGCGACGGCGAGCCTTGGCTTCCAGTTCGTCGAGCTGTTCCAGCAACTGTTTGTTGGCGGTCAGGCACTTGGCTTTCGACTGAATCTCGCCGCGTACCAACCCTTCACGGATGAACAACTCGCGGGACACCACCGGATCGACCGGACCGTAATGCACCGGGCGACGGCCGACCACGATCAGCCCGAACAGGGTGATCTGCTCGAACGCCACGACCTGGCCGCGCTTCTTCTCCCAATGCGGTTCGAAGTGGTTCTTCTTGATCAGGTGGCCGGCCAGTGGCTCGATCCAGTCGGCATCGATCTTGGCGACCATGCGCGCATAAAGCTTGGTGGTTTCCACCAGCTCGGCGGTCATCAACCACTGCGGGCGTTTTTTGCCGATGCCCGACGACGGGTGAATCCAGAAGCGCCGCTGACGCGCACCGAGGTAATCGCCCTCTTCGGTTTTCTGGCCGATCTGGCTCAGCAGTCCCACCAACACCGCTTTGTGCAGTTTCGGATAATCCGCCGGCTCTTTATTGAGGCTCAACTGCATGTCGCGGCAGATCAGGCTCAACTGGCGATGGGAGTCGCGCCACTCGCGCAGGCGAAGGTAGTTGAGGAAGTTCTTGCGGCACCAATTGCGCAGCGGGTTGGCGGTCAGTGCCTGGCGCTGCTCTTCGAAACCGCGCCACAGATTGACCAGCCCGGCGAAGTCCGAGTCGGCGTCTTTCCATTGGGCGTGGGCCTGATCCGCCGCTTGCTGACGTTCCGGCGGGCGCTCGCGCGGGTCCTGGATCGACATGGCGCTGGCGACGATCAGCACTTCCTGCAAACTGCCAAGCTTGGCCGCTTCCAACAGCATGCGCCCCATGCGCGGGTCCACCGGCAAGCGCGCCAGTTGCCGACCGAGTGGCGTCAGCTGGCTGTTGCGGTCCACCGCCGAGAGTTCTTGCAGCAGGTTGTAGCCGTCGCTGATGGCCTTGCCATCCGGCGGCTCGATAAACGGAAACGCAGTAACCTCGCCAAGACGCAGGTGCAGCATCTGCAAAATCACTGCCGCAAGGTTGGTCCGCAGGATTTCCGGGTCGGTGAATTCCGGGCGACCAAGGAAGTCTTCTTCGCTGTAGAGGCGGATGCAGATACCTGGCTCGACCCGTCCGCATCGACCTTTTCGCTGGTTGGCGCTGGCTTGGGAAACGGCTTCGATCGGCAGGCGCTGGACCTTGGCGCGGTAGCTGTAGCGACTGATGCGTGCGGTGCCGCTGTCGATCACGTAGCGAATGCCCGGCACGGTCAGCGAGGTTTCCGCGACGTTGGTCGCCAGGACCACGCGACGCCCAGGGTGCGACTGGAAAATCCGCTGCTGCTCGGCCGGCGACAGCCGTGCGTACAACGGCAGGATTTCGGTGTGCTTGAGCTGGGCCTTGCGCAGCATGTCGGCGGCGTCGCGAATCTCGCGCTCGCCGGGCAGGAACACCAACACGTCACCGGGACTGCGGCGTTCGCTGCGCTCGTAAGCCGCGATTTCGTCGAGGGTGGCGAGGATCGCCTGGTCCACCGTCAGGTCGTCCTCGACGCGGTTGCCCTCTTCGTCTTGCTCCAGCGTCAGCGGGCGATACCAGGTGTCCACCGGGAAGGTGCGGCCGGACACCTCGACAATCGGTGCGTCATCGAAGTGTTTGGAGAAACGCTCAAGGTCGATGGTCGCCGAGGTGATGATGACCTTCAGGTCGGGACGGCGCGGCAGCAGGATTTTCAGGTAGCCGAGCAGGAAGTCGATGTTGAGGCTGCGTTCGTGGGCTTCGTCGACGATGATCGTGTCGTAGCGTTCCAGGTAGCGGTCGTTCTGGGTTTCCGCCAGCAGGATGCCGTCGGTCATCAGCTTGATCAGGGTGTTGGAATCACTCTGGTCCTCGAAGCGCACCTGATAGCCGACCAGTGCGCCCAACGGCGTGCCGAGTTCTTCGGCGACGCGGCTGGCGACGCTGCGCGCAGCGATGCGCCGCGGTTGGGTATGGCCGATCAGGCCATGCTGGCCTCGACCAATCTCCAGGCAGATCTTCGGCAGCTGGGTGGTTTTACCCGAGCCGGTTTCACCGGCAATGATCAGCACCTGGTGCTTTTCCAGGGCTTTCTTGATTTCGTCGCGCTTGGCGGCAATCGGCAAACTGTCGTCGTAGCGGATCACCGGCAGGCTGGCCTTGCGCGCCAGCACCTGCTCGCAAGACGCCTGCATGCGCGCCACCCACTGGGCCAGTTTGGCCTCGTCGGGTTTCTTGCGCAGCTCAAGCAACTGCCGCCGCAGCCGGTGGCGGTCGGCGAGCATGGCGTGATCGAGGTTTTTCAGCAGTTTGTCGATGGAGGGCGATTCGTCGGTCATCGGGTTCGCAATTGGGTCGTCTAGTGGCGCAAGGTGGCGATTGTCGCAGATTTAAAGGATGAACGAGATCCCTTGTAGGAGCCGGCTTGCCGGCGAAGGCCATCTTGAGCCTTGCATCGTCAGACCTGACGCCTTCGCCGGCAAGCCGGCTCCTACAGGGTGTGTTGGTTATTCGTTGTCCAGGCCCTTGCGCCGGTACGGGAACACATCGATCACCTTCCCCGCCCGAATCGCTTCTTGCAGGCTTTTCCAGTAGTCGGCGTTGTACAACTCGCCATGCAACTGGTCGAACAGCCGGCGCTGCCCCGAATCGGCAAACAGGAACGGCGGAAATTCTTCCGGGAACACGTCCAGCGGACCGATCGAATACCACGGCTCGGAGGCCATTTCGTCCTCGGGGGTGCGCGGTGCCGGGATGTGGCGGAAGTTGGCCTCGGTGAGGAAGCAGATCTCGTCGTAGTCGTAGAACACCACCCGGCCGTGACGGGTGACGCCGAAGTTCTTCAGCAGCATGTCGCCGGGAAAGATGTTGGCCGCCGCCAGTTGCTTGATCGCCAGACCGTAATCCTCAAGGGCTTCGTGTACCTGGGCGTCGTTGGCGTTTTCCAGGTACAGGTTCAGGGGTGTCATGCGGCGTTCGGTCCAGCAGTGGCGGATCAGCACCGTGTCACCTTCGACCGACACCGTGGACGGCGCCACTTCCAGCAATTCTTCCAGGCATGCCGGATCGAACTTGCCCAGCGGAAAACGGAAATCGGCGAACTCCTGGGTATCGGCCATGCGCCCGACGCGGTCGACGCTTTTCACCAGCCGGTACTTCTCGATCACCGTGGCGCGGTCGACGTTTTTCGACGGCGAGAAGCGGTCCTTGATGATTTTGAATACGGTGTTGAACCCCGGCAGGGTGAACACGCTCATGACCATGCCGCGCACGCCGGGGGCCATGATGAACTGGTCGTCGGTGTTGGCCAGGTGATTGATCAGTGCCCGGTAGAACTCGGACTTGCCGTGCTTGTAAAAGCCAATCGAGGTGTACAGCTCGGCAATGTGCTTGCCTGGCAGTATGCGCTTGAGGAATCCGATGAATTCGGCCGGCACCGGCACATCGACCATGAAATACGAGCGGGTGAACGAGAAGATGATCGACACGTCCGCCTCGTCGGTGATCAGCGCGTCGATCTGGATACCGCGACCTTCGAGGTGCAGCAGCGGAATCGCCAGCGGCCATTGTTCATCAGCGGTGTAAATGCGCCCGACCAGGTACGCGCCTTTGTTGCGGTACAGCACCGAGGAAAACAGCTCGACGCTCAGCTCCGGATCCTTGCAGACCCAGTCCGGCAGGTTCTCGCGCAGTTGCGCTTCGAGGCGGCGCAAGTCGCCGGGCAGGTCGGCGTAGTCCTCACTGAAGCGATAGTCGGCGAAGATGCTTGCCAGCATTACCGACAACTGGCCTTGCGGCTTGTAGGTGCGGGTTTGCGCGGCTCGGGCCCGGCGCAGGCTCGGCCGCGTGGTGTGGATGAACATGCAGCCGTCGCTGATCAGGTCATGGCTGAACAGCCCGCAGAAGATCGAGTTGTACCAGGTCTCGGACAATTCATCGTCAAAGCGCAGGTCGATCAGGCTGATGTAGGCGCTTTTGACCAGCGGCCAGCAACTGACGTCCAAGGTGCCAGCGTCAAATGCGGTGCGCAGGCGCTCCACGGTTTCACCGACCTTTTCTTCGTACAGGTTGATTCGCGCTGCCGACGCCGTTTGCGCCTCTTGCCAGCGGGCCTGTTCGAAGCGGGCCCGGGCGCCGTCGGTGATCTGGCGGAAATGCTCGCGGTAATCGTCAAAGCCATCGAGGATCAAGCGGGCGATGTCGGCGGCTGGCCATTGCTGCGGCATGGTGAGACCTCTGCGGGAATTTTGAAGGCTTGAGCTTAGCCAGTGAATCGGGTGCAGGAGAAGCGTAATTTTGCGGGCAAATTAAATGCCCGTTTTGCGGTTGCCATCGGCCGAGCGCTCGGCAACACTCTCGTCCCCATCAAGGAAGGAACGCGCTGTGAACCCCGTCGATACATTCCGTTTACTGTCACTGGCGGCCATTTGGGGTGCGAGTTTTCTGTTCATGCGCATCATCGCCCCGGTGATCGGCAGCATTCCTACGGCTTGCTTCCGAGTTTCCATCGCCGCTGCCGGGCTGCTGGTGATTCTCGGGCTGATGCGCATCAGTTGGGACTTCAAGGGCAAGCTCAAGACCGTGATGCTGCTCGGGGTGATCAACTCCGGCATCCCGGCGACCCTGTACTCCGTTGCCGCACAGGTGCTGCCTGCCGGTTATTCGTCGATTTTCAATGCCACGACCCCGTTGATGGGCGTGCTGATCGGCGGCCTGTTTTTCCATGAACGGCTCACGGGAGCCAAACTGGGCGGCGTGTTCCTCGGGCTGTTCGGCGTGGGCGTGCTGACGCGAGCGGGGCCGGTGGCGTTCGATCTGCAACTGCTGATGGGTGCCCTCGCCTGCCTGCTCGCGACCACGTGCTATGGGTTTGCGGGGTTTCTGGCGCGACGCTGGCTGGATCAGGCCGGTGGCCTTGATAGCCGCTTGTCGGCGTTGGGCAGCATGCTTGGCGCCACCTTGTTCCTGCTGCCGCTGTTCGGCTACAGCGTGATCAGCCAGCCACCCGCGAGCTGGGGCGGCTGGAGCGTGTGGCTGTCGTTGCTGGGGTTGGGGCTGGGCTGCACGGCGTTTGCCTACATCATTTACTTCCGTTTGCTGAGCTCGATCGGACCGGTGAAATCGATGACCACGACCTTCCTCATTCCGTTGTTCGGGGTGTTATGGGGAGGACTGTTCCTCGATGAGCCGTTGTCGATGGCGCATGTGTATGGCGGCGTATTGATTGCGGTGGCGTTGTGGTTGGTGTTGAAGCCGGTCAGGGCACTTGCCCGTTAGCGGTGGTGTTGCCGAAGACGCCTTCAGTGGCACGCCATCTCCTACACTATTTGAGTCGTACACAAAATTTGTACGCGACATCGAACCCTGTAGGAGCTGGCTTGCCAGCGAAAGCGACAGATCAGACACCCACAATCACAAAGCCGAAGCACTCACCTCTCCATCCACCAACCGCCGAATCCCCAGCGGATTGGCGTCCTGCAACGCCTCGGGCAACAACGCATCCGGGTAATTCTGGAAGCACACCGGCCGCAGGAAGCGATCGATCGCCAGGGTCCCCACCGACGTACCCCGCGAATCGGACGTCGCCGGATACGGCCCGCCATGCACCATCGCCTCACATACCTCGACACCGGTCGGATAGCCGTTGAACAAAATCCGCCCGACCTTCTCTTGCAGCAGCTCCGCCAGCCAGCGGTACTCTAGCAATTCGTCGGCCTCGCCAATCAACGTCGCGGTCAGTTGCCCACGCAAGCCCTGTAGTGCCGCCGCCAGTTGCGCCCGATCCGAGACCTCGATGACGATGGTGGTCGGACCGAAAACCTCTTCTTGCAGCAGCTCATCGCCCTCAAGCAACAGGCTGACATCGGCCTTGAACACCTGCGGTTGTGCCTGATTACCCTGCTGCGGGCGGCCCGCCAGGTGCGTCAATCCTGGATGTTCGTGCAGTTCAGCCAAGCCGTGGCTGTAACTGACCAGCGCACCCGCGTTGAGCATGGTTTGTGCACATTGCTGGTTCATGTGGGCGCAGAAGGTCTCAAGGAATGTACTGAACTGCGGCGACCGCACGCCAATCACCAACCCCGGATTGGTACAGAACTGACCACAACCCAAAGTCACTGAACCGGCCAATTGCGCGGCGATCTGCTCACCGCGCACCTTGAGGGCATCAGGCAGCAGGAACACCGGGTTGATGCTCGACATCTCGGCGAACACCGGGATCGGTTGTGGGCGCGTCGCAGCCATATGGCTCAGGGCGTTGCCGCCCTTGAGCGAACCGGTGAAGCCCACCGCCTGTATCGCCGGATGCTTGACCAGCCATTCGCCGACGCCACCGCCATAAATCATGTTGAACACTCCCGCCGGCATTTGTGTGCGTTGGGCGGCGCGCAGGATCGCGTCGGCCACCCATTCAGCGGTCGCCATGTGCCCGCTGTGGGCCTTGAACACCACCGGGCAACCGGCGGCCAGCGCGGACGCCGTATCACCGCCGGCGGTGGAAAACGCCAGCGGGAAGTTACTCGCGCCGAACACCGCCACGGGCCCCAGGGCAATGCGGTATTGACGCAGATCGGGACGCGGCAATGGCTGGCGAGCCGGCAATGCACGGTCGATGCGTGCCCCGTAGAAATCACCCCGGCGCAACACCTTGGCGAACAGCCGCAACTGGCCGCTGGTGCGTCCCCGTTCGCCTTGGATACGGCCGGCCGGCAGCGCGGTTTCGCGGCACACGGTGGCGACAAACTCATCGCCCAGGCCGTCGATTTCATCGGCAATGGCGTCGAGAAATTGCGCGCGCTTTTCTGCGCTCAGGCGGCGGTAGATCGGGTACGCCGCAGCCGCCGCGTTGGCCGCTGCATCCACTTCAGCTTCGCTCGCCTGATAGAAAACGCCGGGCAGCGGCTCACCGGTGGTCGCATCCAGGCTTTGCAGGCGCACAGTGCCGTTGGCACTGCGGCGACCGCCAATATAGTTGTGTCCCAGTATTGTGGTCATGTGGGGTTCCTTGATCGATTGCAGACCTGTAGGAGCCGGCTTGCCGGCGAAGGCGATGCACCGCCAAACATCAACCTCGCCCGCGAAATCGCTTTCGCCGGCAAGCCGGCGCCTACAGGGTCAGAGTGTGCGCACCTGTCCGATGGCCAGCGGCTGGGCACTCTCGCCGATGCCATTGACCAACGGCGCGCCGAACTCGTCGAGGCTGATCTGGAAGCGATCCCCCGGCTGGGTTTTCACCCCGTCGGCAAACGACAGCGTGGCGGTGCCGAAGTAATGCACGTGGACATCACCGGGACGCAAAAACTGCGCGTACTTGAAGTGATGAAATTCCAGATTGGCCAGGCTGTGGCACATGTTGTCCTCGCCACTGAGGAACTCCTTTTCCCAGATCGTTTCACCGTTGCGCTTGATGCGGCTGGTGCCGACCAGGTGCCTGGGCAATTCACCGACGCGCAGTTCCGGGCCAAAGGAGCAGCAGCGCAGTTTGGAATGGGCGAGGTACAGGTAATTACGCCGCTCCATCACGTGGTCAGAGAACTCGTTGCCCAGGGCGAAACCAATGCGATACGGCTGGCCGTCATCACCGATCACATACAGGCCAGTCAGCTCCGGCTCTTCACCGGCGTCCTCGGCGAACGGCGGCACCGGGAAATCCGCACCGGGGCGCACAACGATGCTGCCGTCGCCCTTGTAGAACCACTCCGGTTGCGCACCGACCTGCCCCGCCACCGGTTTACCGCCCTGCACGCCCCACTTGAACATGCGCATGGTGTCGGTCATGCCGGCTTCCACTTCGCCGTCGTGCTGGTGCATCTTGTCCCGGGTGTCCGCGCTGCCCAGGTGCGTCAGGCCGGTGCCGCTGATCAGGCAATGGGCCGGGTCTTCATGATCCAGTGGCGGCAAGACTTTGTGCTGCTGCAACAACGTCGCGTAATCCGGGCCGGGCTCGCTGCCGCGCAGCAAGACTTCTTCCTGCAGGCTGTGCTGGGCGCGAATCGCAGCCAGGGCCAGTTCACGGGTGTTGCGGGCATCGTGCAACACCTGGACCTGAGCGCCCACAACCACGCCGACCTGGCGTTGCCCATCAGCGTTTTCAAATTGAATCAGGCGCATGTCGGCCCTCCGAAAAGTCGTGGTGGGCGCCGCCCGCAAGCGGCGCCGGACGGTTACTCGATGATGTTGAATTCGCTCAGGTACTCATCGGAGATTTCCAGGCCCAGGCCCGGCGTGTGGTCGTCGAGCTGGATAAAGCCGTTGACCGGTTGCGGCTCGCCCTTGAACACGTAGTAGAAGAGTTCGTTGCCGACTTCGACGTCGAACACCGGGAAGAACTCGGCCATCGGCGAGGCGGTGGTGGACATCGTCAGGTGGTAGTTGTGCATCTGCCCGGCGTGCGGGATCACCGGCACCGACCAGGCTTCGGCCATGGCGTTGATCTTGCGTGCGGCGGTGATGCCGCCAACACGGTTGGTGTCGTACTGGATTACGTCGACGGCGCGGCGTTCGAGCAGGTCCTTGAAGCCATAGGAGGTGAACTCGTGCTCGCCGCCGGAAATCGGCATGATCCCCATCTTCTTGAGCTCGATGTAGGCTTCGATGTCATCGGCGATCACCGGTTCTTCGAGCCAGCGCGGCTCGAACTCCGCCAGTTTCGGCAACATGCGGCGGGCGTATTCGAGGGTCCAGCCCATGTAGCATTCGAGCATGATGTCGACGTCCGGGCCGGCCAACTCACGCAGCGCACGCACCTGTTCGATGTTGCGGCGCATGCCCGCCGGGCCGTCTTTGGGGCCGTAGCCGAAGCGCATTTTCAGCGCATTGAAACCCTGGCTCAGGTAGCCCTGCGCTTCTTCGAGGAACAGGTCGAGGTTGTCGTTGGCGTAGAGCTTGGAGGCGTAGGTCCAGATCTTTTCCTTGGTACGGCCGCCCAACAGTTTGAATACGGGCTTGTTCACCGCCTTGCCCATGATGTCCCAGATCGCGATGTCGATCGCCGAGATCGCTGCCATGCCAATGCCCTTACGGCCCCAGGCGTGGCTCTGGCGGTACATCTTCTGCCAGATGTATTCGTTGTCGAACGGGTCTTCGCCAATGGCGATCGGTGCCAGGTAAGTGTCGATGATTTCCTTGGCCACACGGGGTGCCAGGGCGCAGTTACCGATGCCGACGAGGCCGGTGTCAGTCTCGACTTCCACCACCAGCCAGCCGTGGAAACGGAACGAGCCCATGGCATCGCCACGCTCGAACAGGATGTCGCTGGCGTTGGTGCAGAAGTGCGCCTGGGGTGGAACGACTTTGCCTTTCCACTCGAAAACGCGGGTACGGATCGCTTTAATTTTCATGAATACAGTTCCTTGCTAACGCTTGGGTAGTGATCAGCCAACCTGAGCCGGTGTGAGCTGCGAGGGGGATTTGGGGGTGTGGGTGGTGTGAAATCGGGACAGCAACAGCGCACCGAGAAGGCCGGCGATGCGGGTCGGCAGGTAGAACACCACACCGTAAACACTCCTCTGAATGCTGAAATACGCCAGGCAGTAGCCGATGAAGAAGAAGCTCGCGCCAAAGGCGAACGCCGCGTCGCCGAGCCCGGTGTCGGCCAGCAAAGCAGCTTTGGCGAAGCCGACGTTGGAGCGGTCGATGAAGGCTAGGATGTACATCAGGATCAGAAACGGCAGCAGACGCAGCCGGCTTTGTGAGATGGCACTGGACAAAGCCAGGGCGGAATCTGGACGGGTCATGGATAAGTTCCTTTGCTGCCGGTGTGTGCCTTGCGGAAGTGACAAGGCGGGCTTTTTGTAGTTGTCATTCGCCTGATCGCAGCGGTCTGTTGGAGCGTTTGCGGTCATTCGATGGAGCGACTTTAGCCAGCGCAAAGGGTGGCGGATAATCACTTATGCGTATCCGGCGATAACTTGGGGTGATAGCAAAAAGCAGATATTGGGTGGATAGAGTTATCGGGCACACACAAAACAAATGTGGGAGTGAGCCTGCTCGCGATAGCGGTCATTCAGCCACTGCAAAAGTGTCTGTCAGGCCGTCATCGCGAGCAGGTTCGCTCCCACAGGGGCTGCGTCGTGTCAGTTGTTACGGGTACCCATCCGGCAAGCAATTTCGAAGGCCTGGCGGATCGCGCCGACGTTGGCCTTGCCCTGCCCGGCGATATCGAATGCCGTGCCGTGGGCCGGGGTGGTGATCGGGATCGGCAAGCCGCCCTGCACCGTCACGCCGCGGGAGAACCCCATCAGCTTGATCGCGATCTGCCCTTGGTCGTGATACATGGTCACCACCGCGTCGAAGGCGCTGGCGTCGCCCTGGACCTTGAGGAAAATCGTATCGGCCGGATAAGGTCCGTCCGCTGCGATCCCCAATGCCTGGGCCGAACGAACCGCCGGGCCAATGATGTCCAGTTCTTCACGACCGAACGAGCCGTTGTCGCCGTTGTGCGGGTTGAGTCCGCACACGCCGATCCGCGGTTTCTCCAGGCCATTGCGCTTGAGCGCGGTGTCGATCAGCTGGATCGCTTCCACCACCCGTTTCTCGCTGAGCAGGCCGGGCACATCCTTCAGCGCCACGTGGGACGTCACCCGCGACGTCCACAGGTTATCGAGCACATTGAATTCACAGAACGGCCCGTGGAAATCCAGCAGCTCGGCGAACCAGTGCAGCTCATCGCTGTGGGCCATGCCGGCCATGTGCAGCGAGGTCTTGTTCAACGGGCCGAACAGCACCGCATCGGTGGTGCCGGCCTCAGTCAGGCGCAGGGCTTTTTCCAGGGTGTCGAGGCTGTAGCGGCCGCCGATGACGCTGGCCTCGCTGCGCGGAAATTCGCCGACGGTGTCGCCCCGAAAGTCATAGAACAGCGGCGTGTCATCGACGAAAGCCAGGTGCTCCAGCGACTCGACGCGACGATAGGGAAACTCCATCCCGGCGATGCGCATGCCACGGCGCATTTGCGCTTCGTCGGCGATCAGGATCACGTTGGCCTGACGACGCACCTCGGGTTCGCCCAACAAACGGGCAATCAGTTCCGGGCCAATGCCTGCCGGGTCGCCAAGGACTATCGCGATGGTGGATTTGTTCATGCTTCACTCCTCAAGGGTTCAGGCTGCGCCCGGTCGATGGCGCAAGGCTCGCAGCGATAGACCCGCTGCGCGTTGCTGTAGAAAAGTCGCTCCTGATCGGCCATGGGCAGATCGGCGACGATGGATTTGAAACCGCTGTAGATGTCGTCGAACGAGCCACACAAGCTGTCGACAGGAAAGTTGCTGGCGAACATCGCCCGCTGGCTGCCGAACATCGCGATCACTTCACGCACGATCCAGGCGTTGTCCTTGGCGCGCCAGCGCTGGCCGCCTTGCCCCAGGCCGGAAATCTTCACCTGCACGTTCGGCCATTGCGCCAGTCGCGCCATAGCCAGGCGCCAGCCGGCGAGGCCTTCGGCACTGCGGTCATTGGGCAAGCCAGCATGGTTGAGAATCAGCGTGATGTTGGGAAAGTCCCGCGCCAGCCGTTCGGCTTCGTGCAGGTTCCACCACGGTGTCTGCAAATCGAAATGCAGGCCCAGCCCTTCGAGCGCGGCGTAACTGCGGCGCCAATGTTCGTCGCTCATCAAGCTGCGCAGGTGCCCGACTTGCGCCGGCGCGGTCGGCCCGCCAGGTTTGTGCCGCACGCTGCGCACATGCTTGAAGCGCCCCTGTTCGGTGAGCACATCGATGGCGTCCGGGTGATCGAGCCAGGCTTGCGCCACGACTGCATTCGGCACGCCATAGCGGGCGGCCAGTTGCTCGATGAAACGGGTTTCGCCAATCGGGTCCTGCGGGTTCCACTCCGTCTCGACGTACACCGTTTGCACTACCCGATGCTCACCGGCGTCGGCAAAGTAATCCTCAGGAAAATAACGGCGCTTGATTGCACCGTAATCACCGTAGCGAAATGGAATATTGGCCTCGGGCGCGAGCCAGGGGTGATCATTGACGCTCGGGTCCCAGAAGTGATGATGGGCGTCGATGATCGGGCCGTCCCACAACACCTTAGTCATGACGCACCTCATCCAGGCTGATGAACAACGTCGCCAGCACAAACACTGCCGAACACACGGCGAAGAAGCCGAGCACCGGGGCAAAGCCGCCGGCGGCTTGCAGGATCACACCGACCAGAATCGGTACCGCAATGCCGCCGGTGCTGCCGGCCATGTTCATCACGCCGCCGATCAAACCGACCCGCGCCGGCGCCGCCAGCAATGCCGGGAAGCTCCAGTAGAGGCTGCCCCACATCAGGAAAAACGCGGTCATGGCCAACAACGCCACCGCCGCAAAAGGATTGCTCAGGGTCGGCAGCAACAGGAACGCGCCGAGGGCCACCAGGCCGGAAAACGCCAGCAGGCTCTTGACCGCCACACCGCGACTCACGCCTTTGCGGATCAAGCCATCGCAGAGAAAACCACCGGTCAACGAGCCGAGTGCGCCGCAGATGAAGATCACAAAAGTCGCCGCGCCGATGCCCTTGATATCAAAGCCCCGGGCCTGGGCCAGGTAACTTGGCCCCCAGGTCAGCAACCCGAAATAAACCATCGCCCAACTCGCCCGGCCCACCAGCAAACCGCTGAGGGAACGGGCTGCGATGCCCAAGCCTTTGACCGGCATCCGCGCCGCTTCGGCGACCGGGGTTGCACGGCCGATGTTGATCTTCTGCAACTCCGCGTCATTGACCTGCGGGTGGCTGGCCGGGTCATCGCGCAGGTAACGCCGCGCCAGCCACGCCAACACCAAGGTGGCGACACCGGCGATCACGAACGCCAGGCGCCAGGAGTCCAGCGAGGCAATCAGGTAGGCGATGATCAACCCGCCCAAGGCCACGCCCAACGGGCTGCCGCTGTCCATCAACACCGCGCCGCGACTGCGCTCGCTCGGTGCCAGCCACAGGGAAATCAGCTTGCCGCCCGACGGGAACAGCGGTGCTTCGGCGGCGCCCAACGCGACCCGGGCGAACAACAATGACAGGCCGCCCGTGGCAAACGCCGCCAGCACTTGAAACACGCCCCACAGTCCGGTAGACCAGCCGATTACCCGATGCGGGCCGAAGCGGTCGATCAACCAGCCGCCGGGAATCTGTAACAGCGCATAGGCCCAGAAGAAGCTGCTGAGGATCAGCCCTTGCAGGCTTGGCGACAGGGAGAATTCATGGGCGATGGTGGGCATCGCAATGGACAACGACACCCGGTCGATCAGGTTGACCATGGTCAGCGCGAAGATGATCGCGAAGATCCGCCAGCGCACGCTGCTGGCCTTGGTCGTGGCGACCTGCGCGGGTGCTGCGACCTGGGGCGCGAGGATGTCGCCGGCCAGGTTCAGGGATGCACTGGAACGAGCCATGGTGCGTACCTCTTTTATTATTGTTGTGGAACAGCAGCGCCGTTGCTTGACGGCGTTAATGAGCACTATCGAAGGCGCGGTGATAACCGTCTAATCAAAACTTGAAATCAGGCGATAGCCTCGGGTTATGTCATGCCGTGCTTTCAACCACCTTTCAACGCAGGTCCCTGTAGGAGCGAGCCTGCTCGCGAAGATCGTCAACGAAAACGCGTTTTACCTGAATGAACGCGTTGCCCTTGAGTCCTTCGCGAGCAAGCTGCTCCTACAGAGAAACTGGAGGTATAACCCCAGGCTATCGGTGTATGTATAGTTTTGACTAGACGCCGCGCCCACACCTTCCCACACTCAGCCCAGGCTTGCGGCTTCACGGCGTAGACAAGTCACTCATAACAACTACAAAAAACGAGGCTCTTCCATCATGCGAAATGCATTCGTCCGTCGCACCTCCCGTTTGTTTCTCGGCTGTGCGCTGATCGCCGCCGGCACCCTTCCCGCCTTCGCTGAAGCCTGGCAACCGGACAAGAACGTCGAGATCGTCGTGGCCGGCGGACCCGGTGGCGGCACCGACCAGCTCGGTCGCTTGATCCAGTCGATCATCACCACGCACAAGCTGCTTGACGTGAATACCATCGTCCTGAACAAGGGCGGTGGCAACGGTGCCGAAGCTTTCCTGGACCTGAAGATGAGCAAGGGCGATGCCGACAAACTGGTGATCGGCACCAACAACATCTACCTGTTGCCGCTGGTGTCCAAGCTTGGTTACGAATGGCGGGAACTGACCCCGATTGCCGCCGTGGCCGAGGACGACTTCATTCTCTGGAGCTACAAAGGCGCGCCGTGGAAGGATGCAAAAGGCTTCTACGAAGCGGTCAAGACCGACCCGTCCAACCTGCGCATGGGCGGCAGCCAGTCCAAGGACGTCGACCAGACCCTGACCCTGCTGCTGAACCAGACCAATAACGCCAAACTGGTGTACATCCCGTTCAAGAGCGGCAGCGAAGCCGCAACCCAACTGGCCGGCAAACACATCGCTGCCAACGTCAACAACCCCAGCGAAAGCATCAGCCAGTGGCGTGGCGACCAGGTCGAGCCGCTCTGTGTGTTCAGTAAAGAACGCATGGGCTACACCGAGAAAGTCGCTGGCGACAAATCCTGGGCCGACGTGCCGACCTGTCACGAAGAGGGCCTGGGCATCGATCAATATCGCTTCCCGCGCACCGTGTTCATGCCGGGCGACGTCACCGCCGAACAGCGTGCGTTCTACGTCGACCTGATGCGTAAAGTCACCCAGACCGATGAGTTCAAGGCCTACGTCAAGCAGAACGCGTTGGTGCCGACCTTCCTTGAAGGCGAGCCGCTGACCGCCTACATCGAACAGGACACTGCCCGCGTTACGCCGGTGTTCAAAGAAGCCGGCTGGCTGAAAAACTAAAGTCGTCGCGACCGCTCGCCTGTGGGCGGCCGTGGCCTGCTGGAGGTGTTTTCATGTCCCATTCTTCGGATTCACCGGCGCTGCTCGGCACCCGTTGGGTCGAGCTCGGCCTGGCGCTGTTCACCACTCTGATCGGCGCGGTGGTGATGTACGGCAGCCTCGAACAAGGCATCGGCTGGGGTGATGCCGGCCCCGAGCCGGGTTACTTCCCGTTCTACATCGGCCTGCTGCTGGGCGCTGCGAGCCTTGCCAACGGCGTGTTGGCCCTGGTGCGCTGGCAAGCCTTGAGCGTGGCATTTGTCAGTCGCAGTGCATTCAAGCAAGTGCTGTCGGTGTTCGTGCCGATCGCGCTGTTTGTCGGTGCCATGCCGTTTACCGGCATCTACCTCGCTTCGGCGGCATTCATTGCCTGGTTCATGTGGCGTGACAAGGTCCGCGCCAAGCCTTACGGCAAATGGATGATCGGCAGCGTGTCCCTGGGCGCGGTGCTGGCCAGTTATTTGATTTTCGCGCTGTGGTTCAAAGTGCCGCTGGATGCCGGCCCGATGGGCGACTGGATTGCCCTGGCCGGGAGACATTTCAAATGAGCGAGTTCGATTCCCTGCTGCAAGGCATGAACCTGATCCTCACGCCGGGCCATGTCGGCCTGATGGTGATCGGCGTGCTGCTGGGCATTCTGGTCGGCGTATTGCCGGGCCTCGGTGCCCCCAATGGCGTGGCGTTGCTGTTGCCACTGACCTTCACCATGTCGCCGGTGTCGGCGATCATTTTACTGTCGTGCATGTACTGGGGGGCGTTGTTCGGTGGTTCGATCACCTCGATCCTGTTCAACATCCCCGGTGAGCCCTCATCGGTGGCGACCACCTTCGACGGCTACCCGATGGCCCGCGAAGGCCGTGCCGCCGAAGCCCTGACCGCTGCGTTCAGTTCGGCGCTGATCGGCGCCCTGTGCGGGGTGTTGCTGCTGACCTTCCTGTCGACGCGGATTGCCGAGTTCGCCATGTCCTTCAGCTCGCCGGAGTTCTTCGCGGTGTACCTGTTGGCGTTCTGCACCTTCATTGGCATGAGCAAGAACCCGCCGTTGAAAACGGTGGTGGCGATGATGATCGGTTTCGCCATGGCCGCGGTCGGCATGGACACCGTGTCCGGCAACCTGCGCCTGACGTTCGACCAGCCGATCCTGATGACCGGCATCAGCTTCGAAGTCGCGGTGATCGGCCTGTTCGGTATCGGTGAAATCCTTTGCACCGTGGAGGAAGGCCTGGTGTTTCGTGGCGAGCACGCACGCATCACGCCGATGGTGATTTTGCGCACCTGGGCGAAGTTGCCGCGCTATTGGTGGACGATTGTGCGCAGCACCCTGGTTGGTTGCTGGATGGGCATTACCCCGGGTGGCCCGACCGCCGCCTCGTTCATGAGCTACAGCCTGGCGCGGCGTTTTTCGAAGAACCGCGACAACTTCGGCAAGGGTGAAATCGAAGGCGTGATCGCCCCGGAAACCGCCGACCACGCGGCCGGTACCAGTGCCCTGTTGCCGATGCTGACCCTGGGCATTCCCGGCTCGGCGACCGCGGCGGTGATGCTCGGTGGCCTGATGATCTGGGGCCTGCACCCGGGGCCAACACTGTTCGTCGAGCAACACGATTTTGTCTGGGGCCTGATCGCCAGCATGTACCTGGGCAACGTGGTCAGCCTGATCGTGGTGCTGGCCACCGTGCCGCTGTTCGCTTCGATCCTGCGCATCCCGTTCTCGATCATCGCGCCGATCATCATCATGGTCTGCGCCATCGGGGCCTACTCGGTGCACAACGCGTTCTTCGACGTGCTGCTGATGCTGGGCTTTGGCGCGCTGGGGTATCTGTTCAAGAAACTCGGCTACCCGATTGCGCCGCTGGTGCTGGCGGCGGTACTGGGCGACAAGGCCGAAGATGCGTTCCGCCAGTCGATGCTGTTCTCCGACGGGCACTTGGGGATTTTCTGGTCCAACCCCTTGGTGGGCAGCCTGACCACGGCGGCCCTGCTGATGCTGTTCTGGCCGTTGATTTCCAAGGCGCTGGGTGTGCTGCTGGGCCTGCGCAAACCCCATGTCGTCAAACCAAAATCGGTGCTGTGAAGCAGCAATGCTGGCAACGCCTGGCATTTGTTGTCAGGCTTGCCGCAGTCCTTCTTGCGAGCGCGGCCCATGACCCGAATTCCTGATGCGAACGTGATCCACAGTCGACTGCGCCTGCGCCAATTGCGGTTGATGCTGGCATTGCAGGAATTCGGCTCGTTGCGCCGCGCCGCCGACCATATCGGCATGACCCAGCCGGCCGCGACTAAAATGCTTCATGAAGCCGAGGACCTGTTGGGCGTCGAGTTGTTCGAACGCCTGCCCCGGGGCATGCGCTCTACGCCGTTCGGAGAAACGGTCATTTACTACGCACGCATGGTGTTCGCTGAACTGAGCGGCATGCGCGAAGAACTGGTCGCACTCGAATCCGGCAACCTTGGCCGAGTCGCGGTCGGGGCCATTCCGGCACTGGCTTCGGGGCTGTTGACGCGTACCATCGCCACGTTGAAGCAAAGCCACCCGCGCCTGTCGATGAGCATTCAGGTCGACACCAGCGATGTGCTGGTGCAGGCGCTGTTGCAGGATCAACTGGACATCGTGCTGGGACGAATTCCGGCTGGCGCCCGGGCCGAAGAGTTGCTGTTCGACAGCCTCGGCGAGGAAGCGCTGTGTGTGATTTCCGGCGCGCAGAATCCATTGGCAAAGGCCACGCAGTTGAGTTGGGCCGAACTGCAGAACATGACCTGGGTGCTGCAACAGCAGCCCAGCCCGATGCGCGCAATCATCAACCAGGTGTTCCACAACGCGCGGGTCGATATCCCCAGCAGCATCGTCGAAACCACGTCGATCATGACCTTGCTGTCATTGATCCAGCAGACCGACATGCTCGGCGTCACGCCGCTGTCGGTGGTCGAGGATTACCCCGGGCGCGATTTGCTCGCGGTGCTGCCGATCAAGTTCGAGGCGCGGCTGCCGCCCTTCGGATTGATTACCCGACGTCATCGCATCCAGTCGTCGGCGATGCAGGCGTTCATGAATTCGGTGCGGGCCGAGCACGCGCTGGCCAAATGAAAAAGGCCCGGAGCATGGCTCCGGGCCTTCCTGGGTTTACGCCGATTTACGGAACACAAACACCAGGCCGACGATGATCAACAGCATACCGAACAGGCTCAGCATCGCCAGTCGATTGCCGAAGATCAGATAGTCCATTACCGCCGTCACCGCCGGCACCAGGTAAAACAGACTGGTGACGTTCACCAGATTGCCCCGGGCGATCAAGCGGTACAGCAACAGTGTCGCCAGCACCGACACCACCAGGCCCATCCATAGCACCGGCAGGATGAAACCGCTGCTGTGCTCAAAGTGAAACGGCTGGAAAGGCACGAAGATCGCGCACAACAGCAACCCGGCGAGGTACTGCACCGGGAGCGTGCCGAGGGGATTTTCGGTGATGCGTTTCTGCATGATCGAGCCGAACGTCATGCTCGCCAGCGCCAGCAGCCCGAACAGCATCCCGGCCAGTGACATCCCGGCCAGGCCGATCCCCTGATAGACCACCATGATCAACCCGGTCAGGCCCAAGGCCAGGCCGAACATCCGGCGCCAGGAACGCTGACGTTCCATCAGCACCACGGTGAGGATCGGCTGCACGCCCATGATGGTCGCCATCACACCCGGTGTGACTTTGAGGTCGAGGGCCAGCAGATAGAAAATCTGATAAGCCCCCAATAACACCACGCCCGTGGCCATCGCATAGAGCATCGGTTTGCCGCCCTTGGGCAACTTCAGCTTGAGCAGCGGCACCAGCAGGATCAATCCACACAACGCGATGACGAAACGAAACATCAGGAACGCAAAGGGCGACGCGTGGGCCAACCCCCATTTGGAGAAGATCGCCCCACTGCTCCACAGCAGAACGAACAGGCTCGTGGACGCCGCCGCAAGCGCGGATTTTTTCGAAAGGACAAACATGTAGACCACCTGTAGTCAGGCAAAAAGCCAACTCAGCCGAAGCTGAAATTCAGTTGTTTTTCCAGGCAGGCGTGGGGAGCAGCAGACAGCAGCTGATCAGCCCGAAACGCCAACGCCCGGCGGTGATACGACTGCGCACACCGGCGTACTACTGACAGGTGGGGGGTAATGACTGATCTGCCCGGGCTGCTGCTTCTCGCACGGCACGACGCCAGCGTTGACCGCTGAATCGACTACCGCGTTGATGAGGGATACAGGCATTGGGCTGATCTTTTTTTGAAGGGTTGAAAAAGCAGGTCATGGAACCTGCGTGCGCCGACTATAACCAGCCCTCGACATGGATTGCAACGACTTGGTCAAAAGGCCAGTAACGACAAGTACAAGGGTGCTACCTAGGCTTGAAAGCAACTGCAATGCCCGACGATGGGGAATGGAATGCAAGAGATCACATGCCAAGGGAAAGGAGTCATCTTCGGTATCAGTTGTACAGGTCAAAAGCACGGAAGCTTGCGAGCCTCAAGACCGCCCAACTGCAACATCAACTGGAAATGGTCGGTCCAGTGGAACTCGATTTATCACGGGTACGCTTCGAAGCGATCAGTACACAGGCCCTGCACGCTTGGGAGCGCTGGGAGGACTCCCACTTCTCATGGGGTGAGGTTGCTGGATGGAAAGCGAGGGAGCCATTAGCGCTGGACGTTGCCATCTGGTTCGATGAACACCTGTGCGGATTATGCTTTGCCAATCCAAACAACAGCCGGCAAAGAATGCGCATTGTGCGACTGGAGGGAAGTCCTGCAAAGGCTCACCCTCTTAAAAAACGTATTGCGCCACTGTCCATGCTGGTCATCGAGCAATACGCCCGGATCATCGGTAGCACGCTAATGGAAGTTCAAGAACCATTGGAAGAAGCTGTTTCAGTCTATAGACGACTGGGCTTTTACTTCGACGCGGATCGTCGACTTGTCAAAGCCGTGGAGAGCCTTGTATCGTGAAAAAAATTCAATTAACGGACAACTCTGGAGGAAACATGCGAAAGGCGATTAAAAACACCTCCTCAAGAAAGCGTTCGCCCGCAGTGGGCAATAAAGACATAGCCTTGGCATTGACTGCCAGTGAGCGTCGCCTACTGCAACTCATCGCTACAGGGATCGAAGACGAACCCGCCGGCATTCTCGCAGGCGCATCATACAAATTTTCATCATAAAAAAACCGCTCATCACGAGCGGTTTTTTATTGCGTAACTGGCCTCAGCCAAACAACCAATACCCCAACAACGTCAGCACCGCTACGGCCAGTACCGGGCGCAGCACGCGGTAGGCCTTGGGATTGCGGCGTTTCCATTGCTTGACCACGCCGCTGAATTTGTCGCTGGAGTTCTTGCTCCAGGCGTAGGCCTTGTTGATTCCACCCACCCTTTCGTCATCCAGGTTTTGCGGCGCTGTTGCGCGCCCCAGCCAGGCGCTGATGCTGCGATTGACGCGGGTCATGAGGCGATTGCTCAGCGGGCGCTCAATGTCGCAGAACAGGATGACACGGGTCATTTCCGTTTCATTCTTCACCCAGTGCACGTAGGTTTCGTCGAACATCACATCCTCACCGTCGCGCCAGGCATAGACCTGACCGTCGACAAAAATACGGCAGTCGTCGGAATTCGGTGTCGACAACCCCAGGTGGTAACGCAGGGAACCGGCAAACGGATCGCGGTGGGGATTGAGGTGGCTGCCACCCGGAAGCAGTGCAAACATGGCGCCCTTGATGTTGGGAATACTGCTGACCAGCTCTACGGTTTTCGGGCACAGGGCTTCGGCCGACGGCAGCGGTTTGTCGTACCACTTGAGGTAGAAACGCTTCCAGCCTTTCTTGAAGAACGAGCCAAACCCGGCGTCGTTGTTCTTTTGCGCCGCACGGATATAGCCCTCGTCGAACAGGTGCATCGCTTCGTCGCGAATCACTTCCCAGTTATCCCTGAGCACATCGAGTTCGGGAAACTTGCTGCGATCCAGGTACGGTTTCGACGGCACTCCCGAGAACATGTACATCAAGGCGTTATAGGGTGCGAACAGTGCCGAATGGTTAACGAACTGACGCAAAACCGGCAGGCGCGCCTTGCCACGTAAATGCACATAGAGGGTACTGCCGAGAAACAGCAGCAACAACGAGGCCTTCGCGGCAAACGATAAGGTCATCAACAACTCCTTTGAAGATAAGCGACATAGCGCCACGTCCAGGGCTCAACGTGGCTACCTGCATGATAAACACCATCGACGCAGTGCAAAACCTGCACGTTTCTACATTCAATGTTAACAAATATGCAACAAAGGATTTCTTACCATAAGGCGCCTGAACGCCGGCTGATGCAAATCCATCATCAGCCGGATCCAATCAATAGATTGCTACCAACGTCAAAATCCCCGTAGACAACGGTGGATCTGTGCTTACTGCTGGTTTTCCTGTTCGGTGAACAGATCACTGAACAGCATGCTCGACAGATAGCGTTCACCGGAATCCGGCAGGATCACCACGATAGTCTTGCCCTGCATTTCCGGGGTTTCCGCCAGCCGCACGGCCACGGCCATGGCAGCGCCGCAGGAAATCCCGCACAAAATCCCCTCCTCCTGCATCAGGCGCAAGGCCATGGCCTTGGACTCTTCGTCGCTGACCAGCTCGACCCGATCGACGATCGACAAATCGAGGTTTTTCGGCACGAAACCAGCCCCGATGCCCTGGATCTTGTGCGGGCTCGGCTTGATTTCTTCGCCGGCCAGGGCCTGCGTGATCACTGGCGACACCAATGGCTCGACCGCTACAGAGAGAATCGGTTTGCCTTGGATATTCTTGATATACCGCGAAACCCCGGTGATGGTTCCGCCTGTTCCGACGCCTGCCACCAGCACGTCGACCGCGCCGTCGGTATCGTTCCAGATTTCCGGACCGGTGGTTTTTTCGTGGATGGCCGGGTTGGCCGGGTTGTCGAACTGGGCCGGCATGAAATATTTCGACGGGTCGCTGGCAACAATTTCACCTGCTTTTTCGATAGCGCCCTTCATGCCTTTGGCCGGTTCGGTCAACTCCAGTTCGGCCCCCAGGGCCTTGAGTACTTTACGGCGTTCGATGCTCATGGACGCCGGCATGGTCAGCACCAATTTGTAGCCACGGGCGGCGGCCACGAAGGCCAGGCCGATGCCGGTATTGCCGGAGGTAGGTTCGACGATCGTCATGCCCGGCTTGAGTTTGCCGCTGCTTTCGGCATCCCAGATCATGTTCGCGCCGATCCGGCACTTGACCGAGTAACCCGGGTTGCGTCCTTCGATTTTGGCCAGGATGGTCACACCACGCGGCGCAATACGATTGATCTGCACCAGCGGCGTATTCCCGATGGAATGGGCGTTGTCAGCGAAAATGCGGCTCATGGCTGGGTCCTTAACGACAGCATTGAAGAGGGCAACAAGGTAAGCCTCTTGCCCACGGGCGTCCAGTCAGGTCGAACGTCCGCTGATCAGCGCAGTCAATGGCTTTAGATCGCCAGAGATTTGCCATCATGAAACGTCGATACAGTTGGCCCCTGTGGACCCTCGTCGGCCTCGTTGTGCTGCTGATAACGCTGCACATTGCCTTGCCGTATCTGGTGCGCAATTACTTGAACGAGAAGTTGGCAGACATGGGCGACTACCGGGGCCAGGTCACCGACGTGGACCTGGCCTTGTGGCGCGGCGCCTACAAAATCAACGGACTGAAGATCGTCAAGGTCGACGGCAAGGTGCCGGTACCCTTCGTCAATGCACCGTTGATCGACCTCTCCGTCAGCTGGCATTCGCTGTGGTACGACCATGCGGTGGTGGCCGAGGTGCAGTTCTTCAAACCCGAGATCAACTTCGTCGACGGTGGCGCCAACAAGCAGAACTCGCAGACCGGCCAAGGCACCGACTGGCGTGCCCAACTCGGCAAACTGCTGCCCATCACCCTCAACGAAGTGCGAATCAGCGACGGCAAGATCAGTTTCCGCAACTTCAACTCCAAGCCACCGGTGAACATGAACGCCACTAACGTGGACGCCAGCATCTATAACCTGACCAACGTGGTCGACACCAAAGGCAAGCGGGATGCACGATTCGAGGGTAAAGCCCTGCTGCTGGGGCACGCACCACTCGAAGCCACGGCCACCTTCGACCCCTTGAGCAACTTCGAAGACTTCGAGTTTCGCTTGCGCGCCAAGGACATCGAGCTCAAGCGCATGAATGACTTCGCCTCGGCCTATGGCAAGTTCGACTTCAACGCCGGCCACGGTGACGTGGTGATCGAAGCCGAAGCCAACAAAGGGCGACTGACTGGCTATATCAAGCCGTTGCTACGGGATGTGGACGTGTTCAACTGGCAGCAGGATGTGGAAAACAAGGACAAGGGGCTGTTCCGGTCAATCTGGGAGGCTCTGGTCGGCGGCACCGAAACCGTCTTGAAAAACCAGGGCAAGAACCAGTTTGCAACCAAGGTCGAACTCAGTGGCAACGTCCATCAGCAAAATATCAGCGCGTTCCAGGCGTTTTTGCAGATTTTGCGCAATGGATTCATCCAAGCCTTCAATGCCCGGTACGAACGACCCAAGCCGGAGACCGGCTAAGTCAAGATGTGACGCTCCATTCAGAGACTGAATAAGCCGTCTGCGTTCACAGTCGACCGGGCGCCGCGTTATAGTCGGGGCTGACCATTTTATTGCGCCCCGCCCTGCCTCGTTCAGGTCGGCGTTACCGTTCGAGGATTAGCAGATGAAGTTCGAAGGCACCCAGGCCTACGTCGCCACCGATGACCTGAAGCTGGCGGTCAATGCCGCCATCACCCTGGAGCGGCCGTTGCTGGTCAAGGGCGAACCAGGCACCGGCAAGACCATGCTCGCCGAGCAATTGGCCGAATCCTTTGGCGCCAAGCTGATCACCTGGCACATCAAGTCCACCACCAAGGCCCATCAGGGTCTGTACGAGTACGACGCGGTGAGCCGCCTGCGCGACTCGCAACTGGGCAACGAAAAAGTCCACGACGTTCGCAACTACCTGAAAAAAGGCAAGCTCTGGGAAGCCTTCGAATCCGAAGAGCGGGTGATCCTGCTGATTGACGAAATCGACAAGGCCGACATCGAATTCCCCAACGACCTGCTGCAAGAACTCGACAAGATGGAGTTCTACGTTTACGAGATCGACGAGACCATCAAGGCCAAGAAGCGCCCGATCATCATCATTACCTCCAACAACGAGAAAGAGCTGCCGGACGCCTTCCTGCGCCGCTGCTTCTTCCACTACATCGCCTTCCCCGACCGCACCACCCTGCAAAAAATCGTCGACGTGCACTACCCGGACATCAAGAAAGACCTGGTCAGCGAAGCGCTGGACGTGTTCTTCGACGTGCGCAAGGTGCCGGGCCTGAAGAAGAAGCCTTCGACCTCGGAGCTGGTGGACTGGCTGAAACTGCTGATGGCCGACAACATCGGCGAAGCGGTGCTACGCGAACGCGATCCGACCAAGGCCATCCCGCCCCTGGCCGGCGCACTGGTGAAGAACGAACAGGACGTGCAGCTGCTGGAGCGTCTGGCGTTCATGAGCCGTCGCGGCACCCGCTAAGAGGCTGATGCCATGCTGCTCAACCTGTTCAATGAAATGCGCGCAGCCAAGGTGCCAGTCTCGGTGCGTGAACTGCTGGACCTGATCAACGCGCTGAAACAGCGCGTGACCTTCGCCGACATGGACGAGTTTTATTACTTGTCCCGGGCGATCCTGGTAAAGGACGAAAAGCATTTCGACAAGTTCGACCGGGCGTTCGGCGCCTACTTCAATGGCCTGGAAAAGCTCGACGATCACCTGCAAGCGCTGATCCCTGAGGACTGGCTGCGCAAGGAGTTCGAGCGTTCGCTGACCGACGAAGAACGGGCGGCGATCCAGTCCCTCGGCGGCCTGGACAAGCTGATCGAAGAGTTCAAGAAACGCCTCGAAGAACAAAAGGAACGCCATGCCGGCGGCAACAAGTGGATCGGTACCGGTGGCACCAGCCCGTTCGGCTCCGGCGGTTTCAACCCGGAAGGCATTCGGGTCGGTGACGCCGGCAAGCGCCAGGGCAAGGCGGCCAAGGTCTGGGACCAGCGCGAATACCAGAACCTCGACGATTCGGTTGAGCTGGGTACGCGCAACATCAAGGTCGCCCTGCGCCGCTTGCGCAAGTTTGCCCGTCAGGGTGCGGCGGAAGAGCTGGACATCGATGGCACCATCGACCACACCGCCAAGGATGCCGGCCTGCTGAACATCCAGATGCGGCCGGAGCGGCGCAATACCGTCAAGCTGTTGCTGCTGTTCGACATCGGCGGCTCGATGGACGCCCACGTGAAGATCTGCGAGGAATTGTTCTCGGCCTGCAAGACCGAGTTCAAGCACCTGGAGTACTTCTACTTCCACAACTTCATTTATGAATCGGTGTGGAAGAACAACATGCGCCGCACCTCCGAGCGCACTTCGACCCTGGACTTGCTGCACAAGTACGGCGCCGACTACAAAGTGATCTTCATCGGTGACGCCGCCATGGCGCCCTATGAAATCACCCAGGCGGGCGGTAGCGTCGAGCACTGGAACGAAGAAGCCGGCTACGTATGGATGCAGCGGTTCAAGGAGAAGTACAAGAAACTCATCTGGATCAACCCGTACCCGAAGGACACCTGGGGTTATACCTCGTCGACCAATATCGTGAGGGATTTGATCGAGGACCAGATGTATCCGCTGACCCTTCGCGGGTTGGAAGAAGGAATGCGGTTTCTCTCCAAGTAACTCTATTGTCTGCTCTGGCGCCATCGCGAGCAGGCTCGCTCCCACAGTGATTCGCGTTGCTCACAAATTTTGTGAACACCATTGAACACTGTAGGAGCTGGCTTGCCAGCGAAGGCGTCCGATCTGCTGCTACAAGGCTCAAGATTGCATTCGCTGGCAAGCCAGCTCCTACGGTGACTTGCGATGCTCACGACTTTTGTGAACACCATTGATCCCTGTAGGAGCTGGCTTGCCGGCGAAGGCGGCCAATCTGTCACTGCAAGTCTCAAGATTGCCTTCGCTGGCAAGCCAGCTCCTACGGTGACTTGCATTGCTCACAAATTTTGTGGACACCATTGAACACTGTAGGAGCTGGCTTGCCAGCGAAGGCGTCCGATCTGCTGCTACAAGGCTCAAGATTGCATTCGCTGGCAAGCCAGCTCCTACAAGGGGCGGTTGAAGCGCTGTAGATACTCGGTATGCTCGCGGTGCGCCACGTCCTGCACCACCGGTCGCAAGCTCAACGAGGTACCCGGCAGGCACTGCGCCAATCTTGCCAGCGCCAACGGCGTCAATGCTCCCAGTCGCGGATAGCCGCCAATGGTCTGCCGGTCGTTGAGCAGTACAATCGGCTGTCCGTCCGGTGGCACCTGCACCGCGCCCAGCGGAATACCTTCGGAGACCATCGGTTGGCCCTGGTACTGCAACGGCGTGCCCAACAGACGAATCCCCATTCGGTCGGCTCGGCTGTCCAGGCTCCAGCGGCTGTTGAACGCGTCGAACAGGCTCTGCCCACTGAACTCGCCAATCTGCGCGCCGAGCACCAAATCCAGCACGGGGTCGCCGGTGAAGTCGGGCACGCAGTCGCTCGGTAACTCGCGCAGCAACACCAGCGAATTCCCCGAATAGTTCAAGGTCGCGCCTTTACCCAGTGCATGGCCCAAACCATCCAGACCACCGAGCTGTTCCCGAACAACCGTCGCGCTACTGCCCAGCACTTTCGGCGCATCAAATCCACCCGGCGCCGCCAGATACGCCCGGGCCCCGTGCAACGGTTGAGTGAAGTGCAGCCGCTGACCTTTGCGCAGCCTGAAACTGCGCGATGGCGCCAGCGCGTCGCCGTCCACCTGCGCACCCAGATCCGCACCGGCCAAGGCCAGCACACAGTCTTCCTCGGCCAAAACACTAAACCCGCCGAGGGTAATTTCGATCACCGTTGCGTCCAGTCCGTTGCCCAGCAACCAGTTGGCCCACGACATCGAGCGCCAATCGGCGGCGCCGCCCTGGGTCACACCCAAGTGCCGAACACCGAAGCGACCGGCATCCTGCAACAGGCACAGCGGCGTACTGGTCTCGACTCTCAATCGGCTCATGCCTGCGCCTCCAGCGGCGTATCGTCACCGCCCAGGTTGATGAACTCGGCGTGGCCCACGGCTTCGAAACGCACGGTATCTCCCGGTTGCATCAGGCTGTAACCGTCACGGTTGCGATCGAATAATTTGGCCGGCGTACGGCCGATCAGGTTCCAACCACCCGGCGACACCACCGGGTAGGCCGCCGTCTGCCGCTCAGCGATGCCGACACTGCCGGCGGCGACTTTCTTGCGGGGTGTGTTCAGACGCGGTGCGGCGAGCACCTCTTCCACCAGCCCCATGAAGGCGAACCCCGGCGCAAACCCCAGGGCGAACACCTGGTACTCACGCTCGCTGTGCCGACGGATCACCTGCTCCACCGCCAGGCCACTGCGCTGCGACAACAGGGTCAATTCCGGGCCGACGCTCATGTCGTACCACACCGGCAACACATGACACTGACCCCGGGCATGAGCGTTGGGCGACAGATCGATCAACGCCTGGGCAATCAACTCCCGGGCCTGGGCGGGACTCAGCGCGGTCAGGTCGTAATGCACCATCAACGTGGTGTACGACGGCACCAGATCAATCAAATACCCGGCAAATGCCGACCGCAGGCTTTCGCTGGCCGCCAGCATCCATGGCATGTTGGCTTCAGCGATTTCATCGAACAGGCGCACCATCAGGCAATCCAGCGCCACCACTTCCACTCTCAGCTTCATGGCGCGCTCTGCCGGTTCAAGGCTTCACGGATACGTTGCACGGCCGCGACCGAACCGGCGTTGTCGCCGTGCACGCAGAGGGTGTTTGCCTGCAAATGCAGGGCGCTACCGTCACTGGCGGTGAGTTGATCGCCACGGGCAATGGTCAGCGCTTGCTCGATGATGGTTTGCGGGTCGTGATGCACTGCGCCCGGCAGTTGTCGCGACACCAGCCTGCCAGCACTGTCGTAGGCACGGTCGGCGAAGGCCTCGAACCACAGGGTCACGCCGTACTCCTCGCCCATTTGTTGGGCGGCGCTGTTGTCGCGGGTGGCCATCAACATCAATGGCAGGTTGCGGTCATAGGACGCCACCGCTTGCAGCACGGCGCGCAACTGCGCCGGGTTGGCCATCATGTCGTTGTACATCGCGCCATGGGGTTTGACGTAACTAACCCGCCCACCCTGGGCCCGGCAGATGCCGTCGAGGGCGCCGATCTGGTAATGCAGAAGGTCTTGCAGTTCCTGGGTGGCATACGTCATGGAGCGACGGCCGAAGCCCACCAGATCCTGATAGGCCGGATGCGCACCAATCTGCACGCCGTGGCTGAGGGCCAGGCTGACGGTCTTGCGCATGATGCTCGGGTCGCCGGCGTGGAAACCGCAGGCGATGTTGGCGCAATCGATGAAGGGCATGATTTCCGCGTCCAGACCCATGGTCCAGGCACCGAAACTCTCGCCAATGTCGCAGTTCAATAGCAGGCGGCTCACGCTGAACACTCCTGTAGGTTTTATTCTTTTCAGCTGCGGGACATATCTGTAGGACAGGCCCGCAGATTATCAGTTACAGCGCGTCGAATGCGCGTGGGGAACAACTCGGTCAGGAACGCGCCCATGCCACTGAAAATCCCCGACGCGAAGAAGCCCAGCCACAGCATCACGCCGTTGCTGACCGGCAGTTGCGTGTACAGCAACACACATGGTGAACGAGCCGACGGCCTTGCTGGCCATCGACCAACGCCCGCCCAACCTGCAAGTGGTGGTGTCATGGCGGGTCGGCGCAGAGTGGGTCGAAGAGATCGTGACCTTGTGTCAGCACGTGGTGGAACACTATGCCCAGAAAGTGGGCAAGCACTACATGGTCTTGAGTAAACCCCTGGCCGGTTTCTGAAAAGGAGTTTTTCACAGCGCAAATAGTAATCTTTATCATTTGCGTTATTATTTTAAAAATGTATTCTCTGTGCGCATTCAGCTAGATCACTGTCCAGAAGGAGTCGGACTCGATGCGCGCTTACACGCAAAAACAGCAACAATTGCTCTCAAACTGGAGCGAAGCCCTCGGCACTCCGGCCTTCCAGGCCCACCGCATCACCCTCGACCATTTGAGCAATGCCCTGGAGCCCGCCGCCCAACGCTGCTTCCAACGCCTGATCCAGGCGCTGTTTCGCGAAGGTCTGATCAACCCCGACGCCTGTGAATACGACAACAGTCGTTGCTGGCTGCCGCTTGGCGACGGTGCACAACTTTGCTTCGATCACCTGTCGGGCGGAAGAATGAACAGCTGGGACGTTCGCGGCAGCATCGTCCTGCACACCCCCGACAGCCTGCCCCACAAAATCCAGTTGCCCAGCGAACTGCTCGCTCACCTCAGCACTCAGCTCAACCCGCCCGCCTCCCCGCAAGTACTGGAACGTCTGGCCCGCGAGCTGGACGATAGCTACAGCAACGACACCCTGTGCCTGGCGTTCCACCATGGATGGACCGAACGCCTGAGAGAGCAGATCGACACCGAGCACGACGACAATCTGCTCGCCTGGCTCAAAGCCAGCCCCGACCACCAGAACCCGACGTCATTGCTCGAACAGTGGGGCACGCTCGGCCACCCTTGGCATCCGAACTACAAGACCAAACTGGGCTTGAGCGCTGCGCAGGTCATCGCTTTCTCGCCGGAATTCGAAGCGAGTTTTCCGATTGTGCTGTGCGCCCTGCACCGTCAGTACGCACACGTCGAATCACTGGCCGGCACCGCCGATTACCGGGACTGGTGGCAGGGCTACTTCCCGCAGGCCGCCGAACAATTGCAGCGCCATTTGCAGCAACGGGGCCTGGAGGTAACGGACTACCTCCCGCTGCCATCGCACCCATGGCAAGCCGACGAAGAACTGCCCAATTCATTCGCCAGCGAGATCGCCGACAACCTGCTGATCGTCACCGACATCGTTGCCTTCACAGGCCACCCGACCATGTCCTTCCGCACGGTCGTACCAGAGGCCAGCCGCGTTGCACCAATGGTCAAACTGCCGGTGGCCTTGCGCCTGACCAGCGTGCAGCGCACCGTGTCGCCGCGCTCGGCCCGGATGGGACCGCGCATCAGCCAACTGATACTGCAGATTCTCGATCATGAACCGCAGATTCAGCGCCTGCTGAACATCGTGCCGGAACGAATCGGCGTGCACTACGCGCTACAACCGGCCAATGACGAACGGTCTCGGCATGCCGCTGTGCTGTACCGCGACAACCCCCTGACCCTGCTGCAAGAAGGCGAACTGGCCGTGCCGGTCGGCAGCCTGTTCGCGGTCAACGAATTCGAACAACCGTTGCTGCGTGACTGGGTGCAACTGGCTCAGGGCCGCGACGACAGCGAGGCCATGCTGGTGTTCTTCGATGATTACCTGTCGATTGCCGTCCCGAGCCTGCTGGGCATCTACCTGATGTATGGCGTGGCGTTCGAAGCGCACCAGCAAAACAGCTTCATGGTGATGGCCGCTGACGGGCAGTTGAATCGGCTGCTACTGCGTGACTTCGGCGACATTCGCATTGATCGCAAAACCCTGCACGCCAAGGGTCTGGATATCCAGCTGCACGATCCGAAAATGACCCTGTACGACGACGCCGGTTTTGTCCGCGACAAGCTCCTGCACACCACGTTCATGTGCCACCTCGGTGAGTTGACGTTGCTCTGCGCCCGCCACTGGAATGTGCCGGAAAATATCCTTTGGGAGCGTTTGGCTACGCACGTTGAACGGTGCTTCGAGAGCGTGCGCGAGCACGTCGAACCGGCACGCTGGGAAAGCGAGCGTCAGGCCCTCCTGGAACAGGATTGGCCGGCCAAATCGTTCATGCGCATGCGCTTGCACGACAGCCACGCCGACATCGTCGGACGCCTGAGTAATCCGCTGCGAACCAACGCCGATGCTCGCTGATGGTCGAGCGTTGCGACTGCTGATCGTCATCCAGTTTGTCTCCATGGGTGCCATGGAAATGAGCGGCCCGTTCTGGCCCCTGCAGATCCAGCATCTGCTTGGGCCGGAGGGCGCCGGCTACACCGCACTGCTATCGGCGCTGGTCTATGCCGGCCCGATGCTGGCGGCCATGCTGCTGACGCCCGCGTGGGGGCGGTTGGGTGATCGCACCGGACACAAGCCGATGATCGTTCGGGCGTTGCTGGCACTGGCGCTGTGCCAGGGGCTGGCGGCGATTACCCTCGACCCGTGGCTGCTGGTGGGCATTCGAATAATGCAAGGCGCATTGGCCGGGTTTCTCGCCGCCGCGCAAGCCTATGCCCTGGCTTGTTGCGACAGCTCCCGGCGCGGTCACACCCTGGCCCGTCTGCAATCGGCGACCGCCGTTGGCTCGTTGATCGGCCCGGTACTGGGCGGCTGGCTGATGGACATCTCGGGGTTTGCCCTGCTCTGTTATGGCGCAGCGGCTATTTGCATGCTGTGTGCACTGGGGAGTTTTTTCCTGCCGGCCGACAAGGCGCGAGCCTCGACGAAGAAACCGGTTGCGCCGGTGGCCCTGCCTAAAGGCTGGCTCGGTGGAATCCTGTTGGTGATCGTGTTGATTCAAGCCGCGAAGATGATGCCGCAGCCCTTCTACGCGCTGTACGTCGCCGACGTTCTGCAGGCGCCGGGCTGGCTGATCGGCGCTACTTACGCGGCGAGCGCCGCGACCCTGGCCATTTCCGCACCTTTGTGGGGGCGTCTGTTCGACCGCTGGCAGCCGGCTTACACCTTGCGCGTCATCGAAGGCATTGCCTGGCTCTGCGCCCTGACGCTAGCCGCCACGGCACTGGCTAACGAATGGCTGGGGTTTCTCGTCAGCCGTTTGGTCTGGGGCATCTGGCAAGGCGCGCTGCTCCCCGTCGCCTATGCACTGATCGCCAACACCGTGTCTTCAAGCCAGCAGGGTTTTGCACTCGGCCTGGGCAACAGCGCGGCCAAGGCTGGCGCTCTGCTCGGTGCCGTCCTCGGCGGGATCGGCATGGGTCTGGTCGGGCTGGCCCACAGTTTCTGGCTGGTGGCATTGACCTACGCACTGGTCGCCGTCGGGATCCGCTGGGTGCGCACATTCACCAGCACACCTGCCCCCGCCATCTTATCTACCCACACTTATCACGACTAAAAAAAAGACAACCTCATGACCCGAACCAAACTTTCTTTGATGATTCCGCTGCTCGGCTCCTTCAACGCCCAGACCTGGGCCGAGGACACCGACCAGCAACCCGGCACATTGAACATGCAAGCCACCGTCGTTTCCGCGACGCGCAGCGAAGCGACCATTGCCTCGATTCCTGGCTCGGTCCAGATGATTGACGAACAACAGATCCGCCAACAGAGTGGCGCCGGGCGTCGGGTCTCCGACATTCTGGGGCAACTGGTTCCCGGCCTGGCGCCGTCCAGCGGCGGGATGAGCAACTTCGGCCAGACCCTGCGCGGGCGTAACATGCTGGTGTTGATCGACGGCGTGTCGCAGAACGCTACGCGCGACAACTTCCGCCAGCTCAACAGCATCGCGCCGGCCAGTATCGAACGCATCGAGGTGGTTTCCGGCGCCAGCAGCATTTATGGAGCCGGCGCTTCGGGCGGCATCATCAACATCATCACCAAGCGTAACCGGGGTCAGGATCTTGCCTACAGCAGCAAACTGGGCCTGACCACTGGCAACAACCTCAACAGCAAAGGTTTCGCCTACGAGGCCTTTCAGAGTGCGACCGGGCGCAAAGATGCCCTGGACTGGTACGTGTCCGCCGACCTGACCCAGCGCAACGATCAGTACGACGGCAACGGCAATCGCATCCCTCAGGACACGTCCCAGGGCAGCAACATGGACACCGACACCTATGACCTGCAAGGTCGTTTCGGTTACGAACTGGATGCCGATAAAAAACTCAGCCTGTCGCTGCAGGACTACAAAGACCAGCAGGACACTGACTTCACAAAAGACCCGAAAAACCTGCAAGAGGCCGTGGCAGTCAAAGGACTGAAACTCGACGACCAGCCCTACACCCATAACCAGGCGGCCAACCTCAATTACACCGACAACGACTTCTACGGCCAGGGCCTGCAACTGGAAAGCTACTGGCGCCGGGCCGACGCACTGTTCTTCCCGGACCTGTCGCGGGGCAAGGCCGGGATCGCCGACAACAACAGCGTGCAGGATGTGTACGGCCTGCGTGCGGCCATCGACACACCATTGCCGGCCATCGGCAGCGCCACAGGCAACCTGGTCTGGGGCGCCGACTATGATCACGAACGCTCCCGCCAGCGCGGTGACCAATACACCCTCAATGGGCTGACCTACACCAAGACTGGCACCACTTACGAGATGGGTCCGGATATCGAAACCACCACCAAGGCGCTGTTCGGGCAGATGTCCTGGGACATCGGAGACTGGACCTTGCGTGGCGGAGTGCGCCGCGAATGGATCGAAAGCGAGGTTTCCGACAGCATCGCCTACGGTCAGATCGTCCAGACCGGCGTACGCGCCATCCTGCCCGGTGACACCCTCAAGTACGACGCTACGCTCTATAACCTGGGCGCGGTCTATCACCTGAGTGAACATCAGGACGTCTTCGCCAATTACAGCCAGGGGTTTTCGCTGCCGGACATCCAGCGCTTCTTACGTGACGTGAACAGCACCTTCGACATCCAGAGCCTCAACGCCCAGGCCATCAAGGTCGACAGCTACGAGCTGGGCTGGCGTGGTGACTGGGACCGGTGGCAGGCCGACGTCACCGTTTATGAAAACACCTCGGACGTGACTCAGTTCTACGATGCCAATGACCGTGTCTTGCGTCTGATCAACCAGAAGGAGCGGGTCCGCGGCATCGAAAACAGCCTGACCTACCTCGCGACCGATCACTGGTCGGTGGGTGGCACCTATGCCTGGGCCAAAGGTGAGACCGAGCAGAACGGGAAATGGATCGATCTGCCGGCGACACGCATTTCACCGGCCAAGACCACGCTGTTCGTCGGCTATGCCGAAGACGATTACACTCTGCGTCTGCAAGGCATGCGCCTGACCAGTTACGACGCTGCCGCCAAGGACAATAACGGGCGCGAAATCGACGGCTATACGCTGGTGGACCTGCTCGGCTCCGTGTACTTGCCGGTCGGTCGTCTGGAAGGCGGGGTGTACAACCTGACCAACCGCACGTACGTCAACCTGTTCGCCCAGGCCAACGCCAAAGCGCCATTCCCCAACGCCGAAGGCCGTACCTTGAGCATGACCTATTCGATTGATTGGTAATCAAGCAAGGCGCTGGCTTGCCGGCGCCTTGACGTTCGACGGTGTTACAAGCCGCGCAAATCCCGCTCTTCAATCGGCCGGCTCTGGCGCAGGCGCCTGCCACCGAGCACTACCCAATCGATCAACCGGTACAGGCATTCCAGGCCGAACGACAGCAACAAGGCGCCACTCATGCCCCAGATCATCGCTTCCGGCGTCAGCAGGATCTGGTAGCTATAGCCATTCCAGGTTTCCTTGCGAATGTCTGGATCGGCGGCCAGCACCACTTGCAGGACGCGGATGTACCACGGCCCTTGCATCGCCTGGAACTGCTTGTCCAGCGCGACCTGGCGAGTCAAAAGATTGCTCAGGCTGTCGGCATCGCTACGGAAAATCGGGTCTTCGCTGGCCCGGTAATGCGCGACCAGCGCCTGCATATCGCCTTTGAAGAATTGGTTGGCGGTGTTCTGGAAACCACTCAGCCCAGCCTGCGCCTCGATCAGATGTGCTTCGACGCGCTTGGCGTAATCGCTGATGAAACCCGGTACCTGGACACCGATCAACAGGCCCGCCGCAAACAACACCAGCCGTAGATAACTGAGCAACATGGGAAGCGGATCCTTATTCGGTCTTGCCCAGGCTGACGCATTCACCGCGCCGCCAAAGGCTCCATTGGCCCGGTTCGTAGCGGGTCCAGGTTTCGTTTTCAGTCAGGGGTTCGGTGGCGATCACCGTGACCACGTCGTTGGGTGTGGTTTCGGCCTGAAAATCGACGATCACGTCGACATCTTTCAGGCGCGCCGGGCCAAACGGTGCGCGACGGGTGATTTGCGCCAGTTTGGTCGAGCAGTAGCAGAACAACCAGTCGCCGTCGCTGAGCAGACAGTTGAACACGCCTTTGCTGCGGTATTCTGCGCAGGCGGCCACCAGGTCCGGCAGCAGCGTTTCAATGTCGACAGGCTCGGGGAACGCCAAGCGCACGCGGTTGAGCAAATCGCAGAACGCCGCTTCGCTGTCGGTGTCGCCGACCGGGCGATAGAACGTGGCGGCGGGCTGGAAATCCGCCAACTGGCCGTTATGCGCAAAACACCAGTTACGCCCCCACAACTCGCGGACGAACGGGTGCGTGTTGGACAGGCAGACCTTGCCGACGTTGGCCTGGCGAATGTGGCCGATCACCACTTCGCTCTTGATCGGATATCGCTGCACCAGGTTGGCGACTTCCGACTCGCAACTTGCCGCCGGGTCCTGGAACAGACGCAGCCCACGCCCTTCATAGAAAGCAATGCCCCAGCCATCGCGATGCGGGCCGGTGCGCCCGCCGCGCTGCATCAGCCCGGTAAAACTGAACACGATATCGGTCGGGACATTGGCGCTCATGCCCAATAACTCACACATGCTTGGACTCTCGCTCAACCGCTGGGGCCAGGTTACAGACGGGGTTCGACGCGCATCCGCTGAGGATTGCTCGGCACGGGCGGCCGACCGTAACGATCATCGCCGGCACCGCCGAACGGTTGATCGTCCTCAGGCGCTTCGGCGCGGACCGCAGCTTTGGCGGCGGCTTCACGTTCCTTGCGGGCGTTGGAAGCGCGCTCGATGGGGAAACGGATCGCCACCAGCACCAGATACAGGCCGAAGGCAATCATGCCGTACATCAATAGATCGGAAATCGCCCGCCAGGCGTTGTTGCCGACCTTGAACAGCAGGTCCAGCGCGGTAATGGCGACGGCCGGGGCGACTTTGTCCTTCACCGGGTCGATGATGGTCGGGCTGAACAGCAGCACGGCCATTGCCAGCCGCAATGGCTCACGCAGCCAACGCCACATCCAGCGGGTCAAGCGCATCCACACCAACAGGCAGCCTAAAGCGGCGAAGGCGTAGAGGCCCCAAGCGATCAGATAGTCGTTCTCGGTCATGGTGTCCATGGCAAGGCAGGCAAAGAGGCGCTTATGATAACGGCTTTTCGCCCCTCAGGCTGCATCAATGCCTTCGGCCAAGACACATAACCCTGTGGGAGCAAGCTTGCTCCTACGGGTTTGAACCCCATTTCGTACACTGTTCGAGATTTCTTCATGCCCCTATCCGCCAACATTCACGACGCTCCGATTGCCCACAAGGCTGAAGGCTCCGACCCGTATGCCTGGCTGCAAGAGCGCGACACCGATGCAGTGCTTGACTACCTGAAGGCCGAAAACAGCTATCAGGAAGCGCAAACCGCCGATCAGGCCGAATTGCGCGAAACCCTGTTCAACGAGATCAAGGGGCGCATCCTCGAGACTGACCTGTCCCTGCCCTCGCCCTGGGGACCGTACCTGTATTACACCCGCACCACCGCAGGCGACGAATACGCCCGACACTATCGCTGCCCGCGTCCGGCGGATGACAGCCTGATCCTCGACGAAAGCCGCGAACAACTGCTGCTGGACCCGAACGAGCTGGCCAACGGTGGCTTCTTTTCCCTGGGTGCGTTCAGCATCAGCCCCGATCATCAACGCCTGGCCTACAGCGTCGATTCCAGCGGCGATGAAATTTACACGCTGTTCGTGAAGGAATTGTCCGACGGCCGTGTGAGCGAACTGGCGTTCGAGGACTGCGACGGCAGCATGACCTGGGCCAACGACAGCCTGACGCTGTTCTTCGGCGAACTGGACGATACTCACCGCCCGCACAAGCTGTATCGCTATCGACTGGACGGTACGGCGGCCGAAGAAGTGTTCCATGAGCCGGACGGTCGCTTCTTCATGCATTGCTACCGCTCGAGCTCCGAACAGCAACTGCTGCTGTCCGTGGGCAGCAAGACCACCAGCGAAGTCTGGGTGCTCGATGCCGCACAGCCCCAGCAGGCGTTCACCTGCCTGGCGCCACGGGTGGAGGATCATGAGTACGACGTCGACCACGGCGTACTCGACGAGCAATGGACCTGGTTCATCCGCAGCAACCGCGACGGCATCAACTTCGCCTTATACACGGCCGTCGACACTGGCGCCGTACCGACCGAAGCCGATTGGCAGAACCTGGTCCCGCACAGCGACACGGTGATGATCGACGGCATCAGCCTGAACATCGGGGCCATGACCCTCAGCCTGCGGATTGGCGGCTTGCCGATTATCGAAGTTCACCCACAAGGCCTGGCGCCTTATCGCGTGCAACTGCCGGATGCAGCCTACAGCCTACACGTACAAAACAGCCTGGAGTTTGACAGCGCGCGGATTCGCCTGCGCTACGAAGCGTTGAACCGCCCGGCGCAAGTCCGTCAGTTGGAACTGGCGACCGGCGAGCAGAAAGTCCTCAAGCAAACCCCGGTGCTCGGCCCATTCGATGCCGATGCCTACGTCAGCCAGCGCCTGTGGACCACTGCGCCGGACGGCACGCAAGTGCCGATCAGCCTGGTGATCAAACGCGCCGACCTCGGCAAACCGGTGCCGCTGTACCTCTACGGTTATGGCGCCTATGGCGAGAGCCTCGACCCCTGGTTTTCCCATGCACGCCTGAGCTTGCTGGATCGCGGCATGGCGTTTGCCATTGCCCATGTGCGTGGCGGCGGCGAGTTGGGAGAAGCCTGGTACCGCGCGGGCAAGCAAGAGCACAAGCACAACACTTTCAGCGATTTTATCGCCTGTGCCGAACACCTGATCGCCCAAGGCTTCACCACTGCCCCGCAATTGGCGATCAGCGGCGGCAGCGCCGGTGGCTTGCTGATCGGCGCGGTGCTCAACCAGCGGCCGGAGCTGTTTGGTGCGGCCATTGCCGAGGTGCCGTTCGTCGACGCACTCAACACCATGCTCGACCCCGACCTGCCACTGACCGTGACGGAATACGACGAGTGGGGCAACCCGCAGGAGCCGGACGTCTATGATCGGATCAAGGCCTACGCCCCGTACGAAAACGTCACCGCGCAAGCCTATCCGGCAACCTTGGTGATCGCCGGCTACAACGACAGTCGGGTGCAATATTGGGAAGCGGCCAAGTGGGTAGCGAAATTGCGTGCGACCAAGACCGACAGCAATCCGTTGCTGCTCAAGACCGAATTGGGTGCCGGACACGGCGGGATGAGCGGTCGGTACCAGGGATTGCGTGACGTAGCGCTCGAATATGCTTTTTTGTTCAAGGTTTTGCGCATTGCCTGAGGAACTTGACGCGGTGTGCCGGTCTTAACTCCGCACCGCTGGCCAATTCCCCCTGTAGGAGCGAGCCTGCTAGCGAAACGATGGCACATTCAACATCGATATCGAATGTACCGGCCTCATCGCGAGGGGCTCGCTCCTACAATAGGATTGAGTGCATCAAGACAATCCCGGACAACACACATGACAAATAGACCGTGACGACATGTCTGAATCAACCTTTCTGAACAACGAAATTCGCGACTGGCTGATGGATTGCGGCCTGTTCAATCAACTGTTGCCCGCGGATTTTGCCGCGGCGTCAGGCTATTTCAGCATCAGCACGATTGCCCAAGGCGAGGAAATTTTCCAGGAGGGTGATGCCGGCAGTTTCATGTGCATCATCCACACCGGTCAGGTGGCCGTGCAGAAAACCACCGCCGACGGGCAACGGGTCACCATCGCAACCTTGCGCAGTGGCCGCTCGTTTGGCGAAATGGCCGTGCTCGACGGCGAACGGCGGTCAGCCAGTTGTGTGGCCGCGAGCAACTGTCAGTTGCTCAACTTGGGCAAGGACTCCCTGGAAAAGATGCTCAACGACGCACCGAAAATTGCCGCCAAGATCATCCGTGCCCTTGCCGTGTCCCTCTCCAAACGCTTGCGCATGGCCGACGGCCAATTGCTGTCGCAGCAGGTCTAGCCACCCGGTGACTTAACTTTTGACGGGTTCTGTTCAATGCCCGGCACGGGTTGATCCTTGGTCGGCGGGCTCGGCATTTCAATGGGTACCAATGGCGGACCACTGCTACCGGGCCCGACTTTCGGCAAGGGTGCCGGGCTGATTTGCGGATACGGCGTGGGAGTCGCGGTGCCGGGCGAACCGGGCATCGGCGCAGGGCTGACGGGAATCGATTGCAGCTGTTGGGCCTGCACTGCAGTTATCGAGAGCGCGGCCAGGGCAATGACCGTTAGAATGGTGCGCTTCATCTATGGCTCCGTTGGCCTTGTCGTCATCAACAGGCTACTCCCAACTGCGTCTGTTTGCCCTCCCGTGTCGTGCCAATTTTCTTCAAGTGAGCCCCATGAAACGTTTCGTTCTGCTGGACACCACCCCCATCCCTGAAAACGGCGGTGCCCTGTGCCTGTTCGAATACGGCGAGGATTTTGTCATCAAGATCCAGGGCGGCGACGGCGGGCAATTGATGAACACACGCATGCACGGCTCCGAAGATGCCCTGGCCGAAATTCCCTGCCGCAAGGTCGCCGGCCGGCCGAATTCGCGGGTGTTGATTGGCGGCCTGGGCATGGGTTTCACTCTCGCCTCGGCACTCAAGCACTTGGGCAAGACCGCCGAAGTGGTGGTCGCTGAATTAGTGCCTGGCGTTGTGGAATGGAATCGCGGGCCACTCGGCGAGAAAGCCGGCAACCCGCTTCAAGACCCGCGGACCGTGATTCGCATGGAAGACGTGGCCAAAGTCCTGCAGGCCGAACCCCAGGGCTTCGATGCGATCATGCTCGACGTCGACAACGGCCCCGAAGGCCTGACCCAGAAGGCCAACAGCTGGCTGTACTCCGCCGGCGGCCTGAGCGCCTGCGCCAAAGCCCTGAGACCCAAAGGCGTGTTGGCCGTCTGGTCGGCCAGCGCCGACCGGCAGTTTTCCGACAAACTCAAGAAAGCCGGCTTCAAGGCCGAGGAAGTCCAGGTCTTCGCCCATGGCAACAAGGGCACCCGCCACACCATCTGGATTGCCGAGAAGCTCAAGGGCTGAGCTAAACTTCACTTATTACCGTCATTAGTCATTCTACAAAGGTGAACCCATGAGTTCGTCCACCCCGACCAACACTTCGAAGCTGGACCGCATCCTCGCCGACAATCAGCGCGACAAGGAAATGGGCTACCGCGACAAAGCCCTGAAAATGTACCCGCACGTCTGTGGCCGTTGCGCCCGTGAGTTCTCCGGCAAGCGCCTGAGCGAACTGACCGTACACCACCGCGACCACAACCACGACAACAACCCCCAGGACGGTTCGAACTGGGAGCTGTTGTGCCTGTACTGCCACGATAATGAGCACTCGCGTTACACCGATCAGCAGTATTTCGGCGAGGGCTCGCTGAGCACGCCGAAAATCGCCAAGGCGACGCATAATCCGTTTGCCGCCCTGGCCGGGCTGATGAAAAAAGAAGATTAATAATTTTCAGCGCCTGAACTGGCCTCTTCGCTGGCAAGCCAGCTCCTACGGGTTTTGCACCGCACGCATGACAATGTAGGAGCTGGCTTGCCAGCGAAAGCAATCGACCACACACCCACCAATCTCAAACTGAACACCCCTCCCTCAATCCCCGTATAATCGCGCTTTTTTCCCGAAAGGCACCCCGCACGTGGCAGACAAACGGTACAGCTGCATTGGTTTGTATAACCCCAAATCACCGGAGAACGTCGGTTCGGTGATGCGCGCCGCTGGCTGTTATGGCGTGGCGTCGGTGTTCTACACCGGCAAGCGTTATGAACGCGCCGCCGACTTCGTCACCGATACCAAGCGCGTGCACTACGACATCCCGCTGATCGGCATTGACGACCTGAAGAAAATCCTGCCCCTCAACTGTGTGCCGGTGGCCGTGGAATTGGTCGAGGGCGCCCGTCCGTTGCCGGAATACACCCACCCGGACCGTGCGTTGTACATCTTCGGCCCGGAAGACGGTTCGCTGGATAAAGAGATCCGCGATTGGTGCGAAGACGTGGTCTACATCCCGACCACCGGCTGCATGAACCTCGCTGCCACGGTAAACGTCGTGCTCTACGACCGCATGGCCAAGGGTCTCAATACCCGCTCCGGACCAAAATTCCGCTGAATCGCCGCACATTGGATGGAACAAGCAGCCTGCCTGGACAGTCAGCTTAACTATCGATCACTGAAGCCTGGAGACAGACCATGAGCGAACTCAAACGCGTCGAACGCATCGAATCCACCCCGTTCCAGAGCCCTTCGGAGCAGAATGTACAGGGCTGGGAGCGCATCGGCTCGCTGGCAGGTGGCATGGTGATGGTGGGCAAGGGCCTGCGTCGAGGCGGGATCTTCGGCCTGATCCAGGTCGCCATTGGCGGCGTGGCCCTGGCCCGGGGTATTACCGGGCACAGTTCGGCAAAGAGCCTGCTGGAGAAAAGCCGTCAGGACATGAACAACGTGCGGGCGAAAATCCAGCGCGCGGGTGAAGAGTTGAGCCAGTTGAAGGCCAATGCCGAGGCGGCGACCAAAACCGCTACGGTCACCGGGAATGATTCGCTGAAGTCGCCGAAAGCCGGGGTTTGATCCGGGATTTGTACTGAGGCAACCGGCCTCTTCGCTGGCAAGCCAGCTCCTACATTGGTTTTGTGAACGGCACAGTTCAATTGTAGGAGCTGGCTTGCCAGCGAATGGCGGTGCTACTGAATCAACTCGGTACTCAATACCTTGGAAGACCCACCGATCACGCTCTCGCTAAGCTGCACGAACGCGTTGGTATCGATATTCCCCAGCCGCATCGCCCCGCGCAACACGTCATCGAGCGAACGCTTGTTATGGGTTTTCAAGCGAATCTCGCGATCCAGTTCCTGCATCAACACCACGGCTTTGGCCACTTGCGCCGCATTGAGCTGCTCACCGCGTAAGGTGATGACGTTCTGGCTGCTCTTGAGCAGCCTGCCGTGCAGGCTCTCATAGCGCTCGTCACTCATGCCGCCGGCCCGGCGTACCAGTTCGATCGCGTAATACTCGGCAAAGCCTTCGCCGATCCAGTCGCTGCGCTCGGTGCCATTGATACGCCCGAACACCTGGGCCAACTCACGCACCAACGCGCTGCTGCCGCTTTCGCTGACCAACGGCAGGTGACTGTTGAGATAGATCGATTCGTGCGCTGACTGGCTGCCGCGCCACATCGGATCACTGGCCCCGACAATCAGCAGCTTGCCGGGGTGCCGTGGATACAGCGCCTGCACCTGCGGCCAGACGAAGGTCAGCAACGTCAGCACATCCATGCGGCGCATGCCTTGCCCCAGCGGCGAGGTGACAGTGACGTCGGTCTCGCCCAACCGAGTGCGGCGGCTGCCGAGTTGACCGGCGAGCATCCAGCCCGTGGGCCGATCGAACAATCGGGAAGGGTTATCGACGCGGAACTTGTTCTTGCCGATCCGTGGCCAGGCGGTTTCGACGCTTTTCCAGCCGCCGGGCAGTTCAAACTCCAGGCGTGCAACCAGTTCGATGCCGTCCTGCAGATCGAGTTTGGCCGCCGGTACCAAGTCATCGCCGCGCATCAACGCCCAGTTGGGTGTCATGCGCGTGTCGAAGCTGCCGCTCTTGCGTCCGTGGCTGATGTTCACCCGGTAAGTCAGGCTGGCTTTGTCACTGGAGGGGCTCCAGACACCGCGCACCGCTTTGCCGGGGGTCAGCTGCCATTGGCCGTCGGCCTTGAAGTCGCTGTAGTGGCTGCCATCGCCGAGGTCGAAATCCAGGCTGCGTACCGCCGAGCCCTGGGCGAGCGTCAGGCGTACTTCAGCCTGATCGCTCTGTGGCAGCAGGCGCACGTGATAATCCAGATTGACCTTGTTCGCAGCCCACACCGGCGAACTCAGCGCCAGCCATCCAACCACCCATGCCTGCCGCCATCCCACAGCCATACACACTCCTTGGTGAACAGTTGAAACCAGGGCAATCAGCCTGCGCGGAAAATCAGGTGATCTTCCCAATCATCTTCCGGCACGCTGCCTTCGGCGAGCATGCGCCCGGACTGGGAGATGCGCTCGTGATGCACGGCATCGCGATCGCCACACACCAAGTGATGCCAAAGTGGCAGGTCCTTGCCTTCACTGACCAGGCGATAACCGCAGGTCGGCGGCAGCCATTTGAATTCGTCGGCCTTGCCCGGCGTGAGCTGGATGCAATCCGGCACCGAATCACGACGGTTAGGATAGTCGGTGCACTGGCAGGTTTTCAGGTCCAGCAGTTTGCAGGCGATGCGTGTGTAATAAACGCTGTTGTCGTCTTCGTCTTCCAGCTTTTGCAGGCAGCACAATCCACAGCCGTCGCACAGCGACTCCCATTCCTCCTGATCGAGTTGATCGAGGGTCTTGCGTATCCAGAACGGTTCTACTTTGGCGGCCATGGTTCAAGCAACTGCATCAGGTGGTGAAAAGGCCGCCAGTCTAGTGCCCGAAGCCCCGTGGGCCAAGCATTGGCGACTGCCGGTAGAACGGGCTTGTCAGTTATTGCTCCGCCAAGTAGGGTTTTGCGTCGTTTCCCACTTTCAAACGTAGCAAGGAATCTTTGATGAGTGCCAACCCGCGCGTTGCCGATTACGCCATTCACCCTCAGTTCACTGATCGCTGGTCGCCCCGCGCCTTCACCGGCGAAGCGATTCCCGAGGAAACCCTGCTGAGCTTCTTCGAAGCCGCCCGCTGGGCACCATCGGCCTACAACTCGCAGCCTTGGCGCTTTCTCTACGCGCGCCGCGACACACCGAACTGGGAGCGTTACCTGGGCTTGCTGAACGAATTCAACCGCAGCTGGGCGCAACATGCGTCGGCCCTGGTGATCGTGATCTCGAAAACCACCTTCACCGCGCCAGGCGCCACCGAAGAAACCCCGGCCCTGTGGCACACTTTCGATACCGGTTCGGCCTGGGGTCACCTGGCGTTGCAGGCGAGCCTGAGTGGCTGGCACACCCACGGCATGGCTGGTTTCGACCAGGCACTGACCCGCAAGGAGCTGAACATTCCTGAAGGCTACGCCCTGCATGCCGCTGTTGCAGTCGGCAAGCTGGGGGACAAGGCAAGCCTGGCGGACTACCTGCAAGCCCGCGAAGAGCCCAGCCCGCGTCGCCCATTGAGCGAACTGGCGGCTGAAGGCAACTTCACCCTCTAAGCCCATGCACTCCTTCTGTAGGAGCGAGCCTGCTCGCGAAGCACCTGATGGCAACGCGTTTACCCAGATGACGCGCGTCATCGTTAGCGACCTTCGCGAGCAGGCTCGCTCCTACAGTTTTTGGCTTCAGCGGTGAATCAATACCCGCGCTCGAAATCCACTTCCCCGCGCAACGCTTCACCCGCCTGATACGCCCGCAGGTTGTCGACGAACAGCTTGACCATCATCGAAGGCGAAGTCGGCGCCGAGCTATGACCGGTCAACAGCAAGCCCCAGGCCGTCCAGAACGGATGACGCTGCGGCAGCGGTTCCTGACGGCAGACGTCAATCACCGCGCCCGCCAGATGCCCTTCTTTCAACGCCTCTACCAGGTCCGCATCGACCACCGCCACACCGCGCCCGACGTTGATGAACAACCCGGTCGGCTTGAATTGCTTGAACAGCGCTGCATCGTAGATATCGTGGGTGTCCGCCGTGTTCGGCAGCAGATTGACCACGTAGTCGACCTCGCCGACGAGTCGGGGCAAATCGGCCAGCGAACCGACTTCGCTAAACGGCGCCTGTTCCCGCGCACTGCTGGCGATGCCATACAACTCGACGCCGAACGGCACGAGGAATTGCGCGACGCTCTGGCCGATATCACCGGTGCCGACGATCAACACCTTGCGCCCCGCGAGGCTCTGGCCATGGCGACTGTCCCACTTGCGCTCGACCTGGCTGACCAGCCGCGCCAACACTTCACGCTCGTGACCGAGCATGTAGGTGAGCACGTACTCGGCCATCACCTGCCCGAAGATGCCGACCGCCCGGGTCAATCGATAGTGGCATGGCAAACCGTCGGCCAACAGCGGCGTGATGCCAGCCCAGGTCGATTGCAGCCATTGCGGCTGATGGCCCTGGCGCAGCAGGGTCGCCAGCAGATCAGGCTGGCCCAGCCACACCGGACAATCCGCGGCCTGAAGGGCCAATTCGGCGGAGTCGCCGCTGGTCAGCACCTCCAGATCCGGCGCCGCCTCGCGCAACAGTTGGGCGTACACGGGATGGTCGTGTTCAGCAATCAGGACGCGCATGCTTCAAACCTTTCAAAAACGGGGCAGGCGAACGCCGACGGAGCAAGGCTCCTTCGGCGTCCGACGCAAAAATCAATCAGTGTTTCATGACCACGCTGAATCACGCCTGTATGGCGTTCACATCGGGTCGTTACGACGCAGCAACTCTTCCGGCAAGTGCTCGATGTACTCGTCTTCGGCCGGTGGCATTTGCAGGTGATAACCCTGTTTTTCCAGGTTATCCAGTACGACCGTGATGTCTTCGCGCGACAGCTTGCGCTCGGGGCTCAATACCAGGTCGAACGCGTGGATTGCCTTGCCGAAGGCCACCATCAGGGGATCCGGCACACGCTCAAGCGCATCGCTCTTGAGCACATACAGGTACATTTCGTTTCTCTTTGAGCTGCGATAGATGGAGCAAATACGTTTCAAGGCTGTTCTCCGGCGGAGGCCAGGCTGTCGAGCAGCGCCTGGCCCATCAATTCGCGGCGCCAGCCACGCAACGAATCAGGCAATTGGTAAGGCCCCTCAGGGAAACCGCTCTTGAGCAGTGCCTCCAGGGTTTTCTTGCGTAGCATCAGCTCCGGGACGATGCCCAGGCGCTCTGACTCGGCCTGGCCGATGGCCTTGAGCTGTTTGAGCAGCGCAGCGGCTTCCATCGGCAGCGGCTCCGGCACGGCTGGCGGCCACTGGTCAGGGGACACACTGCCCGAGCGCTTGATCAGGTCCAGCAGAAACTCGCCGTCCTGGCGCACGGTACGCGGGTGCATGTCTTCGATTTTCGCCAGGGCACCGAGGTTGTCCGGTTGCGTACGCGCCAGCGGCCACAGCGAATGCTCGCGGATGATCCGGTTGCGCGGCAGGTCACGGGCACGGGCTTCCTTTTCGCGCCAGGCGCAAAGCTCACGCAGGACGACGAGTTGGGCGCGAGACAGTTTCCAGGCCAGCTTGGCGTCGCGATAAACCTCGTACGGATCGATCTCGCGGCGCAGGTTGGCGACCAGTTCGGCACCGTCTTCCAGGACCCAGGCGTATTTATCGTCGGACAATTTCGGACGCAACTTCACGAAGACTTCCGCCAGGTGCACGGCATCTTCGGCGGCGTAGCTGATCTGGGTGTCGGAAAGCGGACGTTGCAGCCAGTCGGACCGGGTTTCACCCTTGGGCAGGTCGATGCCGAGCACTTCCTGCACCAGGCGCGAATAGCCCATGGAAAAACCGAGGTTCAGGTAGCCGGCCGCCAGTTGCGTATCGAACAGCGGCACCGGCAGGCTGCCGGTCAGGCGCAGCAGGACTTCGAGGTCCTCGCTGCACGCGTGGACAACCTTGACCACGGCCGGGTTTTCCAGCAAAGCGGCCAGGGGTTGCCAGTTGTCGATGGTCAGGGGATCAATCAGGTAGGCGCGTTCGCCATCCCCGACCTGCAACAGGCCGGCAATGGGGTAGAAGGTGTCGACCCGCATGAATTCGGTATCGAGGGCAACGAATGGCAACTGCTGCCACTCGGCACACCAGTGTCCGAGGCTATCGTTGTCGCGAATCCAGTGAATATCGATGGCCACACGGCTCTCCCTTGATGAATGGCGCGCAGTATATATCGCCCCCGGCGATTTCCACGCATCCACTGAGCAAGAGCGTTAGCGAAAATTTCTGCATGACATGAAGAATAGTCCGACGACGTCGCACTAGCTGGTCTTACCCAGCACGTAGATTCGCATCCGTGCACAACCGGGGAAAAAGTCCTGGTGGCTGAGCAAACGGAAACCCGCCTGCCTGAATTCGCTTTCCACCTCGACCTTGGACGGCAACGGACGGACTGGAATGCCCTCCACGTCTGAGTGCGTACCCTTGAAAAGACCGTCGAGGCGCACCGCGACAATCACCGTATCGCGACTGACCCGGTAAAACTCCCCCAACATTGCCAGTCGATGTTCCGAGATGTGCAGGTGCTGAAACAGTTGCATGCAAAAAATGCTGTCGACCGCGTTCTCCGACAAACCAATCGAGAACGCCGAGCTCTGGAAGGTCTTGATCCGCTTCAACAAGGCTTGCGGGTGATGAGTGCGCGCATGATCAAGGATGTCCTGGGACGGATCCGTCGCCAGGATCACCCGGTTCGCATGTTCGGCCAGCACCGGCCAGAAACGTCCCACGCCACACGCCACGTCGAGGATCAGTCCGGGTTCGCCCGCCACCTTGAGCGCATTGCGCACGAGCCGCTCCTCACGCCAGAGCGCCAGACGTCCGCGCAGGCCCGGCGCTTGCGGCTGAAGGCAGACGCGCGCGTGCTCCTGGTCGTAGCGCCGGGCGATCTCAAGCTCGATGGCGGATGGAGGCTGGGCAGACATGTGCAAGGGCTCTTGATGAAAGTGGTACAGGCCGCGGGGCGGCGGCCGTCGTGTGAATCAGGAACGGTGCACTCAATCCTTGGCCAACACCCCGTCGGCCACTGGACCGCGGCATCCGGCAAACATATCCAGGTTCTGGTTGTAGACCTTGCTGTTGACCTCCAGCAGCCCGAGCATCGAGTGGAACAGGTTGTCCTGGCTCAACGGTTTTTCGCGGTTCTGTTGCAGGCACTGGGTATTGACCGAGAACGACTTTTTATAACTGTCGGAGAACCAGGCAAACATGGCGACATGCTTTTGCTGCTCCGGCGCCAACATGTAAGGCGTGCCATGCAGGAACAAGTTGTACTCACCCAGGGATTCGCCGTGGTCCGACAGATACAGCATGGCGGTATCGACTTTGTCCTGATTGGTGCGCAACAGATCGATCAGGGTCGACAGCACGTGATCGGTATAGACCAAGGTGTTGTCATAACCGTTGACGATACTTTCGCGGCTGCAATTGTTCAGTGCATTGCTCTCGCAAACAGGGGTAAAACGTTCGAACTCTTTCGGATAACGCTTGAAATACTCCGGACCGTGGCTGCCCATCTGGTGCAATACCAATACGGTGTCCTTGTCCAGGGTATCAATGAAGTGTTGCAGGCCCTGCAGGAGGATTTCATCGCGGCATTCGCTGTTGGCGCACAGGGCCGGATCTTTCAGATTGCTGACATCCTGAACGGTGACGCGATCGCACGTGCCTTTGCAGCCCGACTGGTTGTCACGCCAGATCACGTCGATACCCGCACGCTTGAGCACGTCCAGCAGGCCTTCTTCGTTTTTCGCCTTGCTCGCGTTGTAGTCCTGGCGCCCCATGTTGGAGAACATGCAGGGCACCGAAACGGCCGTTTCAGTACCGCAGGAATGCACGTCGGTAAAAGCGATCAGGCCGTCTTCCTTGCTCAGTTTCGGCGTGGTGTCGCGGCTGTAACCCAAAATGCCGAAGTTCTCTGCCCGGGCACTTTCACCCACGACCAGCACGGTCAGGGATTTACGCCCATGAGTTTGCCAGGCTGGATTACGCTGGGCATCTTCACCGATCTTGACGAAGGGTTGCCGCGCGGTCGCTACTTTCTCGCGCAGGAAACCCGCCGAGGCGCCGATGTAATTGCTTGGCACCACCATCAGGCGCAACTCATGATGATTGCGAAACAGTGAAGACAAGCCTTGATAGTTAATCAGTGCCACACCGCCGATGACCGCAGCCGACGCAAAAGCCACCAGAACTTTGCTCAGTAGTTCACGGTGCCAGCGACGATAATTAATCGGCGTTTTCCACAATAGAAATGACGGCAATACCCCAAGCAGCAACAGATAAACAAACAACTTGGGCGACAGTAAGTCACGCACTTCCGTGGCATTGGTTTCTGCGAAGTTGCGCAGCATGCCGGTGTCGATCAGGACACCGTACTGACTCATGAAATAGGCGACGCCGGCGCTGATCATGAACAACAGCGTCAGGACCGGCTTGAGCAACGGGCGGAACGCCAGCAGGGTCAGCACGATATTGAAGGCCGCGAAGATCATTACGCCGAAGGCCACGCGCATGATCATGCCTTTGCCGTCGGACGCGGTGATCTCGAACAGGTGTTGCCACAGTACAAAATTGAAGCCAACTAACAAAAATGCGCTGGCAATCAGTGTCACCCATTCGGGGCGCACGGCTTTAATCTTAAGCATGAGGTTCGGCGGGTCCTGAAAAGAAGTGCCTTCGGCAAATGTGAAAATTTCATTTACCGAGACAGCTCTAATTTTAGATAGCCAACCATCAATTTTTTGTGAAAAAGAAGCCAACAATTAGTCGGCTCCCGAAACCCGCCTGAAACTTTTGTACTATTTGAGAATGGTTCAGGCCTGGTTCAGTTTCAGCTCACGCCTGATGCAGATACCAGCGCCAGTCCTGCTCGCCGACCTCCCCCATGAATTGGCGATATTCGGCACGTTTCACCGCCAGGTAAACGCCGAGGAATTCACCGCCGAAGGCGTCCCGGGCCCAGCTTGAATCCTCCAGGGAGCGCAAGGTCGTCAGCCAGTCTGTCGGCAACAGCTTCGCCGCCTGGGCATAACCGTTGCCTTCGACCGGTGCGCCCGGGTCGAGTTGTTCGCGGATGCCCCGGTGAATACCGGCGAGGATCGCCGCAGCCGCCAGGTAAGGGTTGGCGTCCGCGCCACAAATGCGATGTTCGATGTGCCGCGAGTACGCCGGGCCGCCCGGTACGCGCAAACTCACAGTACGGTTGTCCACGCCCCAGGTGGCCGCCAGCGGCGCATAGCTGTTGGTCTGGAATCGGCGGTAGGAGTTGGCGTTGGGACAGAACAGCAGCAGTGAATCGAGCAAGGTACTCAGCATGCCGGCCACAGCCTGCTTGAGCAGCGGCGTTCCGTCCGGGGCTTCACTGGCGAACAGGTTGTTGCCGTCCTTATCCGCCAGGCTCACGTGCATGTGCATGCCGGTGCCGGCCAGGTCATTGAACGGCTTGGCCATGAAGCAGGCCGTCATCCCGTGCTTGTGGGCGACGCCCTTGACCAGCCGCTTGTAACGCACTGCCTCGTCCATCGCCTGCAACACATCGCCACGGTGCTCGAGGGTGATTTCCACCTGACCCGGCGCGTATTCGGAAATCGCCGTGCGTGCAGGAATACCCTGGAGCTTGCAGGCACTGTAGAGATCGGCGAGGAACGGCTCTATCTGTTCAAGCTCGCGCAAGCCATAGACCTGAGTGCCGCGCGGGCGCCCGCCATCGACATCCCTTGCCGGTTGTGGCCGGCCGTTGCTGTCGCGTTGCTGATCGAGCAGATAGAACTCCAGTTCTGCCGCCATGACCGGGTAATAGCCGTCCGCCTGCAAACCCGCGATGACTTTAGCGAGCAAATGACGGGGGTCGGCAATGGTCGCCGGCATGCCCTCTGTCGGGTGCATGCTGACCTGAACGGCCGCCGTGGGAATCAGGCGCCACGGCATGCGCGAGAGGCTGCCGCTGATCGGGTAGGCCCGGCAATCGATGTCACCGACATCCCAGACCAGCCCGGAATTTTCCACGTCATCGCCGTTGATGGTCAGGCCAAGGATGGTGCTCGGCAATGGCCGCCCGCTTTCATACACCGCCAGCAACTCATCACGGTGCAGCAACTTGCCCCGCGGCACCCCGTTGTTGTCGAGGATGAACAGCTCGAACATCTCGATGTCCGGGTTCTGCTCCAGGAAGGTCAGGGCTTCTTGCGGGGTGGCGAACGAGGTCGTGGCACAACTCATGGCAATTCTCTTTTTCCGTGTCTTGCGGGTGCGCAAAAGCACCCGCACTTTAATCCCGCCATCAAGCGGAATCTGTAGGAACTATCAGCGGAAAAAGCGGGAATCCGGTGGGCGCGCATGACGACAATGCCACAGCGCCCAGAAGGCCAGTTCGGAAGGAAGTGCACTGAGGTTTGGCGCGCTGGCGGGCGTGAATCGACGACCATGGCTCGACGCTGGGGCGTCGATGCATGCCTTGGAGTGGATTGCGACTGGCCGACCGTCCATAGGGAGAACCGCAGAAAACAGATGGATCGCAGCGTCACACGACGGCTTGAGTCGTTAAATCGCGATTTGAAGAACTTTGGATGCTGGCTGGCTAAACATTCAAGCCAACACTGCTTTCCCTGGTGTGAGCGAGCAGGCTCGCGCCTACAGTATTTAGTTTTTAAATACCTCGCCGGATATTCTGATTTGCCGCTTCCCGGCCCGGCGCGCCTAATCGGAACCCCACACACCTCAAGGTCCGATCATGAAATCCACCGGTTTCACCATTGCCCACGCCAGCATGCTGCTGTGGGCCTTGTTGGTCGCGGCGTCGTTTTCCGCGGCGGCGCAGGTCAGTCAGGCAATCGATCCGGTCCTGCTGACCGGTTTGCGCCTGCTGTTTTGCGCCGCAGTATTTTTGCCGCTGCTGCTCGTCAAGGGCGATGTCGCCATGACGCCGCGCGGGCTGCTGGGGCACGCGGTGCTCGGCCTGTTGCTGGCGCTGTATTTCGGCTCGTTGTTCGAAGCATTGCGCTACACCTCTGCCGTCAACACCGGGACGATGTTCACCCTGGTGCCGCTGATGACCCTGGGTTTCGAAGCGGTATTGGCCCCTGACAGCCGCCTCAAACAACGGATCGTGCCGATGCTGCTCGCCGCTGCCGGTGCAGTGCTGTTGATCATGAAAGGCACGGGGCCCGGCGAATTACCGTCGCCTTATGCGTTAGCCGTGTTCGGCACCGGTTGCCTGGCGATGGCACTCTATGCGCCCCTCAATCAATGCCTCAAAGCCAATAGCCTCAAAGGGCGCGGGCCGGTGCCCATGACGTTCTGGAACATGCTGTTTGGTGCGCTCTTCCTGCTGGTGCTCTGTGGCTTTAGCGGCGGTTGGCGTTCGGCAGCGTTGCTGAGCCTCAATGATTTCTACTGGCTGATGTACCTCGCCGTGTTCGCCACGCTGGCGACGTTCTGGCTATTGCACCGAGCCATCGGTGTGATTGCGCCGTCCTCGGTGATTTCCTACATCTACCTGAGCACGTTGTTCATCACCCTGTTCCACTGGTTTTGGGGGCGGCAAATGCCACTGCCGCTGGAGTTGGCCGGCGCCGTGCTGGTGGGGATCGGCATGTTCGCGCTGCTGATGTCCAGCCGCCGAACTTTTTCGCCGGTGGCCCAGGGCTGAAATGACGGATGGCGAAAGGGCCTGCAAGGCGTTCTCCCTGCCCGCCCATTCGGCTAGGATCATCCGCTCAGCTTCGCGCGCGGTCGGCGCAAGGGGCACAGCGAGAGGCAAGGGATGCTCAACAGTAATTCGCTTAGAAAACTCGACATGCAGGACCTGCTGGTGTTCGTCGCCGTGTATGAGCAGAACAGCGTCACCGCGGTATCCGAGGCGCTGGGTCTGAGCCAGTCCACGGTCAGCTACTGCCTGAAAAAACTGCGCAGCAGCTTCGCCGACGAGCTATTCATCAATACCCGTACCGGCGGCATGCAGCCCACCTACAAGGCCGGCAGCATGTACCCGCACGTGTTGAACATCCTCGATAGCATCAACCTGTGCTACGCCGGCTCAGCGACATTCGACCCGGGTTTGCAACCGGTGACCTTCAACCTCTGCGCACCGGAATATTTCGAGCAACTGATCCTGCCGCGCTTATTGAAAGCTTTCGACGCCAGCGACCTGCCGGTGAGCATCAATGTGTTCAAGCTTGAAGCCGATATCCCGGCCGACGCATTGCGTGATGGCAGCCTCGACCTGGCGTTGTGCTTCGGTCCGAAGTTTCATCGCAGCCATGCCGGCTTCCACTCGCGGACCCTGTTCGAGGACGACCTGGTGTGTGTTTTCGACCAGCGCGCCGCACCGCCGGAACCGCGCTTGAGCCTGCAAACCTACGTCGAGCGTCGCCATGTGTTCCCGACACCCTGGACGTCTGCCACCAACATGGTCGACGGCTGGCTGGCGCAACAGGCGCGCCAGCGCCAGATCATCGCGCGCGCCAATAGCTACAGTGCAGCGCTGAAGCTGATTACCGGCACCGACTACGCCTTGACCCTGCCCCGGCGCATCCAGCGACTGCTGGCCAGCGCAGACACCTTCCATTGCCGCGAAGCGCCTGTTGGCCTGCCGGGCTTTACCCTGGACATGCAGTGGAGCCAAAGCGCTGACAGGGACAGCGCCAACACCTGGCTGCGAGAACAGGTCATCCGCGCCTGCGCCGAGCAGGAAACGGCCTGACGCTCAGTGGCTGATGGCGGTCTTGCTGTAGGAATCGCGATCGATGTCGAGAATTTCCACGCACAGTTGCACTTCAATACCGCTCGGCCATTCACACAGGTCCTGCACCACGACCAGCAGGCTTTCCGACAGCTGCTTCTTGATCTCGGCGGAACGCCCACTTAACAGCGCCAGCTTCACATGCACGAACGCCCGCTCGGCCAGGGCCGTACCGACCTTGAACGTCTCGACCTTGACCGCGCGGCTCTTGATGTCGAATTCGGCGGCAAACTGACCGGAACCCACCAGCGTATTGTTTAGCCGTATCAGGGCCACATCGGCATTCAGCCTGGTGAGGTTGGCGGTGTATTCCATGTGCAGGTGAGGCATGAGTTGGCTCCTGAAAGGCGTTGAAGGGGTCGTACATATACCCTGCTCATTCGGGCAATGGCAACACGGCGCGCTCACTCATGAACGCTTCCAGGCGCGAGCGCAACCAGCGTTCGGCCGGGTCGGTATCGACATGACTGAGCCAGACCATGGACAGGTCCAGGGTCGGTGTCTTGAACGGAAAGGGTTCCTTGAACAACGCACCCGACGCGGCCATTGCCTCAGCGGTATAGTCCGGCAGGCTGGCGATCAGGTCGGTACCGGCGAGCAGTGCTGGCAATGCGCTGTATTGCGGGACCGAGAGCACCACCTGGCGTGTGCGGCCAATGTCCGCCAGCCACTCGTCGGCATAACCGCTGATGTTCGCCGTATGGGAAACCAGAACGTGCGGCCGTGAGCAATATTCATCGAGGGTCAACGGCGTATCGCTGGCATCGGCGCGCAGGATGCTTGGCTGGATATGCCGCAGCAACTTGCGCTTGGCATTGGCCGGCAGGCCACGGGTCTGGCTGATGCCGACGGTGATGTCGCCGGCGGCCAGCAAGTCGGGAATCCGCCAGTAATCGACGTGTTGGACCACGAATACCACGCTCGGCGCTTCCTGACGCAAGGCGCGCAGCAAGGGCGGCAGCAGGCCGAATTCGACATCGTCCGACAGCCCAATGCGAAATGACATGGTGCTGCTGGCCGGGTCGAAATCATGGGTCAGGCTCAAGGCCACGGACAAGGAATCCAGCGCCGGCGACAGGTGCTTGATGATTTCCTCGGCCCGCGCGGTCGGCTCCATGCGATGGCCGACGCGAATGAACAGCGGATCATTGAACATCGCACGCAAGCGGTTGAGCGCCGAACTGATGGTCGGCTGGCCGAGAAACAGCTTCTCCGCCACCCGCGTGACATTGCGCTCCAGCATCAGCGTTTCGAACACCACCATCAGGTTGATATCGGCCTTGCGTAGTTCGTTGCGATTCATCCATTGCTCTCCAGGCTCCCAAACTCGAAGCAGTGTAGAAAGTCCACGGGACTGGCGTCCATCGATACGCGCCATCGAGCGGTCGGTCAGTGAACGGTCAACGTTTTCAAACCCAACCCCATGACGCGCGGGTCATCGTTCAACCCCAGGCTTTGCGGGCTGACGGCATCAGGCAATTGCAGGTGGACGTTCAAAATCCCGTCATCCGCCAGTGTGTTGCGCACGGCCGCGGTGAGCGGAATGTCCAGTTGATTGCCCTGGGCTTGGGTCAGGCGTGTCGACAGCACTTCTATGCCGTTGAGACTCACGATAACCCGTTGGCTGAGCTTGGGCGCAAAGGCAAACGCCATGGCATGGATGACGATCGAGTGTGTCTGGGGGGCGACCCGCAACACGATTTCGGCTTCCTGCCCATCGCTCCAGGTGCCCCAGGTTTCGGGTGCAGCCCAGCCTTTGCCCAGTTGCCGGCTCTTGCGGTTGAACGCCTTCATCACGCCCGGCGCACTCATGGGAACAGCTGTCATCGCCTGCGCCTCATCGCCCATCACCAGGCATTGGGCACAGCGTTTCCAGCCGGGGGCCAACACGACAAAGTCGTCGACCCTGGTCAGCAGGTCGGTGTCGCGATGAACATTGCTGATGGCAGCGTCCAGCGCATCGCCTTCGAGGATGTACAGCGAGTCGGCCTCATACTGGCCGGTAGCGAGCCTGCGTTGCGCCTCGCGTTGCGCGCTGTCCAGCGCCGACGAACTGACGCGGCCCATGTACACGGCGTCCGTCTTCAAGCCATGGCGCGCAGCGAAATCGGCAATGGCCTGCCACTGTTCCGGCTGGTTGACGGGGATCAGTGCGCGGATATTTTTGTAGTGGCTGGCCGCGCTGCTCCAGAATGGGTCCTGCATCGGGCTGGCCCAGGCTGAAGTCTGCGGCAGCATTTTCATCGCTCTCAAACCTGCCCAGCCGGCGCGGGTATCGACGATTTGCACAACCAGCGCCAACGCCAGCAACGACATGGCGACTCGCGGTCGATAGCCGCGTACCACCAGGAACGTGACGAGCGCGACAATGGCGTAGAACACTGGCCAGAACATCCGCCCCGAGGCCCGAAAGATACCCGCCAGGCCGACCACGAATTCGGGCAGCGGATAATGAAAAGCCGACTTGCCGAAACCGACCTGATTCGACAGCGCGAACAGCGTCAGTCCCATCAACGCCCAGGGCAGCAAGGGACGCGTGCGTAGCAAGGGTTTTAATGCAATGTCGCGACGCAGCCACGCCACGCCCGCCAATGGCACCAGCAACAGCACACCCAGCCCCAGATAGTTGAAACCCTCGTAGTCACCTTCGCCCTGCGCAATGTTCGGCAGCACAGACGACCAGCCACTCGGATCGAACGGCGCCACCAGGTTCATGCGAAACCAGCCAAATCCGGCCCCGGCCGCCCCGTCGCCAATGCTGAAATAACCGGCCTGCCAGCAACACACGCTGACCAGGGCGAACAGGCCCGCCAACTCGATCAGCCCCTGACGACGAGACAGTTTGCCGATCAACAGCTTGCCCAATAGATCCGCGACCCAGAGCAGCGCCACCATGGCCAACAAATAGGCGTGCACCAGCGCCGTTGTCGCCAACAGCGTGCCCCAGGCCAGGCGTCGCCGCTCAAGCGCCGGGTGCAACGCCAGATACAGGGCCGCCAGAATCAGAAAGTGCCCCGCCAGGGACAGGTGCCAGCCCATCCGAAAAAACATCGGCGGCGAAAACACGAACAGGCCCGCCCCCAACAGGCGCAGCACAGTGTTATCGGTCATCAACCCGAGCAGCTTCCAGGCAAACCAGGCCTGGAGAACGAAACAGGCCAACAGCCAAAAACCCAGATACTGAAAGGTCTCCGGCAGCCAGGTATTGAAGGGTTTGAACAGCAGCGCCAGTAGCGGATTGGAGTCAGAGAAAATGATCGCACTGCCCAGCTCCAACCCATAGGACGGGTTGAGTCCGAGCGGAAACGACCAAGGCGCCTGACGGAAATACACCCACCCCAGGTAATGCGTCGCCGGATCACCGTCCTTGAGCCAGGCGATGTTTTGCGGATCCAGCACCCGCGGTCCGACCACCAGAAAAAAAGCCAGCACGCCGAGCAACAACGGTAAAAGCGAGAGGGCCGGATGCCTGTTCGAATCCCTCATCGATAGGTCCAGAAGTTATGCAGAACAAAGGTGAAGGCCGGAATGATCAGCGCGACGGCGCCGATGCCCAGCAAGTAGTGGAGTCCCGCCCGTTGCGCCACCCAGGCGATCAACATGGCCAACAAAAAACCGCCGAACGAGACCAGCATGAAACGCGTCAACGTGCGGCCATGCAACCGGGAGGAAAAGCTCCAGGTCGTGTTGATGACGTAGGACACCACCGTCGCCACGGCAAACGCCACGCCGTTGGCCAGAGGGGGGTGGGCGACGACAAAATTGATGAACAGGATCGCGACCAGCGCATGCAGGGCCGTCACAAACAGTCCGGTCACGGCAAAGCGCAGACCGCGCTGGATCAGCGCTTTTTTTTCAGTGCTGGTCACGGTTTTTGCGCCAGCACAAACACGCTCAACCCCGCCAGTCGGTTCCTGCCCATCAATGGCAGCTCAAGCGCGCAGAGGGTCTTGAGCACCCTGTTCACCAGCGGATGATGGCGCTTGAGCTGTGAGCGAGGCGCCGAGGCTTGCGGCCCCTGGGGCAGCAAGCGCAATGCAGCGGCAATCGGGAACACGGCACCAAAATAGTAGGCCCCGCGCTGCACCGACAAACCCGCGTTGCGGGCCAGGGTTTCACATTGGTTCAAGGTGTAGCGTCGCTTGTGTTCGAGGAAGTCGTCGTGGCTGCTCCACAAAAACTGGAAGGCAGGTACTGTCATCAGAAACCGGCTGCCTGACGGCACGCTATCGACGTAGGTCTTGAGCAGGCCTAGGTCGTCATCGACATGTTCCAGCACATCCATCAGCAGCACCAGATCGGCATCGACGGTCGCAACCCGGCGACGATAATGCACGGGTTTGCCGGCGGTACTCGCGCTGGAATCGGCGGGATAGCTGATATCGACGCACCACGCCTCGCGCGCATCGGTGTGGGCCAGCAGATGGTGGGTAAAGAACCCGGAGCCCGCACCGACGTCGAGGATCCGTGTGATCGGTGCATCGCCGAGCAGGCGACGGGTGGCTGCCGCTTTCGAGCAGTAATACCAATGCTCGCCGATGCTGTCGCCGAGGATGTCGGTTTCCTTGAGATCCATGCGCTAGTCCTTCGGGTCGTAGACACGGCGCACGAGAAAAACCGGCCGGCGTTTGGATTCGATGTAGGTACGGCCCAAATACTCACCAAGCACCCCGATACCAATCAGCTGCAAGCCCCCCAGGAACGTGATGGCGACCATCAGCGAGGCATAACCGGGCATATCGATGCCATAAATCAACGTGCGTACCACGATAAAGATGGCAAACGCGAAAGACACGAGCGACACCATCGCCCCGATGTACGTCCAGACTCGCAGCGGTTCGGTACTGAAACTGGTGATGCCTTCCAAGGCAAAATTCCACAGCCGCCAAGTGTTGAATTTGCTCTGCCCTGCCACCCGCTCAGGACGCTGGTAATCAACGTGGGTGGTGCGAAACCCGACCCATGCGAACAGACCTTTCATGAATCGCCGGGATTCGGGCAGCGTCAGCAGCGCATCGACCACGCAGCGATCCATCAGGCGAAAGTCGCCGACGTTTTCCGGGAGCGGCTGCTCAGCGATCTTGTTGTGCAGGCGATAGAACCAGTGTGCGGACGTCTGTTTGGCCCAGGTATCGCTACGACGGCTGACCCGATGCGCGAGCACCACTTCATAGCCCTCTCGCCAGCGCTCGATCATCTGCAGGATGACTTCTGGCGGGTCCTGCAGGTCGACATCGATCGGCACCACGATCTGGCCGGTGGCGATCTGCAAACCGGCAGACATTGCCGCTTCCTTGCCGAAGTTGCGGCTCAGGTCAACGATGCGCAGGCGAGAATCGTGCTGCTGACGCTCAAGCAGGCGTGCGAGCGTGTCATCCGTACTGCCGTCGTTGATGAACACCAGTTCAAGCGTGATCGAGGGCTGCGGCGCAAAGACTTCGTCAACGCGCAGAAGGAAGGCGTCGAGGCTGTCGTGCTCGTTAAAAACCGGGACAACCAGCGATAACGTCACCTGGGCGGCCAGTTGCGTTCCGTGCTCAGTCAATGGCGTGCTCTTTTTATAGTGATTTCGGTCGCCGAAAGTTTTCGGGCGCCATGAGCGGATCTGTATTAAGCAGCAGCCCCGACGGGCTTGCAAGGGTGGGACGGCGCCGATCCGGACAATCCAGAGGCTGATCCGCCCGCCCTGATCCGCCGCCCCGGAATCCTTACCAACGATTGGAAACAAAAGACCGATAGCCAAAAAAAACTGCTCCGTTAGGCTGACATCGATGCGTCACACAGGCTGTCGCACGACTATCGCAGGGAGCGAACCGAATGTATTTCGAGATCTACAGGCAAATCAAAGGCACACCGAGCACCGGCAAAGGACAATGGCGATGGAGGTTGCGGGCGGGTAACCATGAGACCGTCGCCAGCGGCGAGTCTTATGTGAACAAGGCTGATTGCCTGCACGTCATCCAGTTGATCAAGGGCGTGCAGGATGAGACTCCGATCAGGGAGATCTGATCGCCGCTTGCGATAACCGCAGAAACGAAAAAGCCCCGTAGCTTCTCAGCTACGGGGCTTTTTCTATGTAATGGCGGAGAGATAGGGACTCACCATAAAGAAGAGTTTCGATCAACAAGCCCGGTATTACGGGGCTTTCAGCGTGCATAGTAGTACAATTGAGTAGTACAATTCGCTGTACCACTCCCCCACTTCACGGCGCACCCCAATGTCAGACAACTTGATTCAGAAGAAAGGCGAATCGACATGGTATGTGCGACTGGCCGTGCCTAAAGCTGTGCGAAAAGCTATGGGCGGGAAGTCCGTTCTGATTCAGTCGTTAAAGACCGGCCTTCGATCCGAAGCAATGACCCGACGCCTCTCTGTTCTTGCTGGATGGAAAGCGCAGTTTCAAGCTGCACGAACTGGCAAGCCATTACCACAAGACTGGCAAGAGTCGATGACTGGGATGCTCGAAACGGTGGACAGGGTAACGAAGCATTCCAAAATGGCGCGCATAGGTGAAGCTGGCCCTGCTCCTTATGTCGTACCCGATCCAACTGAAATGGCGCAGTTCATGGAAGACAACCCTGCCATGGTGGACGCTCTCAAGGGAATGATTCAGAAAGGACGCCAAACCCCCATGGGTCTATTCAGGCTTGATGATGAACTGGGGGACATGTTCAAAACCGCGATAGCTCAACGGTTTGAAACCCACTACACGCCGAACGCCGATCAGAAGGAAGAGATCAGGATGATTGCGGCTGGTGATGGTGATGGCATTCGTAAAGTTCGGTCACCGATCACCAAGCAGCGTATCGCTACTTTCCGCCAGTATCGTGAAACGCGGAATGTCGCCACCAAGACGATAGATCAGCAGCAGTCCAAGCTGGAGAAGCTGTCGGCATACCTGACGAAAGAAGGCAAACCGCTCGACTTCGATACCGTATCGGCGTGGCTTGACTCGCTCAAGCTGGCGAGCAAGACCCTCACCCAATACTTGCTGGCAGGTAACGTCTTCTGGAAGTGGGCGATGAAGCACGACATTCGTTGGCGAGAGGATTTCAAAGACAAGGCCAATCCTTTCGATAACCATGAACTACCGCAGACCCGTGGTAAGGAACGTGCAGACCGTCAGCGAAAGGACTTCCAGCCAAAAGAAATTGCAGAGCTTCACGCTGCTGCATTAGCCGCTGACCACACGACACTGGCTGACTTGATCCTCTTGGGTGCGTACACCGGTGCCAGAATTGAAGAACTGTGCCAGTTAAGAGTCGAGCACGTGATTAAGCCGGACGGCATTGAAAGCTTCGACATTGTTGATTCGAAAACCGCAGCGGGTATCCGTGTCGTACCTGTACACCCTGACCTGTCGAGCATTGTCGAGCGCCTGAAGAACGATTCCAAGGATGGCTACCTGATCCCGTCTGACAGTAAGAACAAGTACGGCATACGATCTGACGCGCTCTCAAAGGCGTTCGGCAGACTCAAAGAAGCGCATGGCTACGGCGCCCAACACGTGTTCCATTCGATCCGCAAGACGGTTATCACTCAACTTCACAGGGCTGGCGTGCAAGGGCCACTGATTGCTGAACTGGTGGGACATGAAACTGGAACCGTGACCTTCGACGTTTACTCACAAGGGGCGAGCGCGCTACAGAAGCTGGCAGCAATCTCCAAGCTCCCTTCCCTCATTGCCTAAAAACGCCTATCACAAAGGCAGATGGGACATGTCGAAGTCCGGGGACAGTACATACGCACGACCATCTGGACTCAGAAAAACGCCCCTGCCAGTGTTGGCGTAAAAATCAGCAACAAGGTTACGTTTCAACAGCACATCAACAGCCCCTTCAGTCTCGACCATCGTAAGTTTGATTCGCTGGCTGAGGCTTTTCACATAACACTCCTCGTCGGTATTGTCGTAATACGCGATAGCAGCAAGGACTAAGCGTTGTTGCTCGTTGAGCGGCTGAACCTTTGGTGTCTGGAGGTCAGCAATTTTCGCATTAGCAGCAGCCAACTCTGAATCAATAGCCTCTAGCTTCTTACGCATCACCTTCAATTCTTGCTTGGCAACCTCCGACTCTTTGCTGGCTGTCTTGGCCTTCTCAACAGAGTCTCTCGCGCTCTTATAAGCCTTCTCTTCTTCAGCCTTCGCAACAGCCACCACGAGACGCCTATCCCAATAGCTCCAAAGTCCTAGAGCGATGGCCAGTGGTGCGGCGCCAAACACAAGCCAAAACAACCACTGTTGCACCGGAATCGTTTGGCCTAGCCACTCCCCAACCGCTGCATACGCGGAGCTAAAAAGCGAAAGATCGTAGTAACTATCAAAAATTTTAGTGATGGCCCACGCCGCGAAGGCGCTGAACGTCCACCCTGCAATTTTCTTCAATACTGAGCCCTGCTTTGCGTTGTCCGTCTGCATTTCATCACCTGTGTATGCCCGATTTCGCGGATGTTAACTGAGTAATACGACCAGACGCCAACCGATCAGGCCCATCCAAGGAACACAACTATTTGAGCGTCACGAGTGCCCATATCAACCTGCCCCCGGAGACAAAATCCTCACCTAAGCAAGGGCTACGTTCGTCGGGCACGATAACTTTTGATGTCTACGGTTCAGGGGTGCCCGGTGAGACCATCTCGGAGATGCTTCGGGAATTGCTCGTTGCGGTGGTCAGTGACAGTGTTGTTGTGGGCTATTGGTGGCTCCGAAAACTCGCTAGAAACCACTGATAAACTCGAGCATAACCTGCACTGTATTCGTCATGTCCTGAGGGATAACCGTCGTTAAGTCCACTGTTTACGGGCTTACATGGCTGTATGGACTAAGCAGGGCGCTTCCACTCCGCTGGAAACTGGTTTATGCAAAATGGCACGGCGCTATGGGGCTCTGAAATGATTCGCTTCCGGAACAAAGTTACAACCACATCTGAGCGCCTGCCGCAACAACTCCTTGACAAGCGGCACGTAGTTGTGAAACTATACGCATCTGCCACAGCGGGCAGAACAGATCGCCGAGAAACCTCTACGTGGCCAGTGCTGAAAATGCACGAAACCGCAGGAGGTTTTTTAACGCCTGAATTTCGGCTGACCACCGCCTGACGGTCACAGCAGATCATGAGAAGCCCCATGACAAACGCAATCGAAGCAACATCAACATTGAGGTCGACGACATCGAATAGCTAAGTTCCTGCTCCTCCGTAGTGAGAAGAATGACGAGCCCGATGCCGACCAATGTGTCGGTTTTTTATCGCCCATTTTTAACTACATAGGAGGATTTTATGAGCAGCACTTTTACTGAAAACGACAAGACCAATGGTGAATCGCCGCGACTCGCACGCAATCACCTCATCTGCCAGATCGCAGCTACAACGACAATTCCCGGACACAGAGCTCCGTCCGCCAACGACAGCGTTAGCGGGAAGCTTGTGTGTGGAGTTGGGATTAACGATCTTCCCGGACACTCGTCCTACCGTGACCCTAAGACCGGTAAGCTCGTGCTTCAACCAGCGTACTCAACATGGAGCGCGGTGATTCATCGCGGCTATGACGAGAAAGTCCATGCTCGCTACCCCACCTACATTGGGTGCTCTGTACACCCTGAGTGGCTCAGACTTTCTGGGTTCAAAGCTTGGTTTGATCAAAACCATGTTGAAGGCTGGTGTTTGGACAAAGACCTGATTTGCCCCGGCAACAAGGTGTACGGACCGGAGCACTGTCGATACGTACCCCCGTACCTCAATCTCATTGTGACTGACTCCTCAGCCACACGGGGCGAATGGCCGCTGGGCGTCACCAAGCAGAAGCAGGGCGGAAAATTCAGAGCTCTTTGCAGAGCAGATGGCAAGCAAATTCGCCTCGGCAGTTTTGACTGCCCCCAAGCAGCACACAAAGCTTGGCAGGTGAAGAAGGCAGACGTCATTGATGATGCTCTACGGCGGTACATGAATGAACGAGTGGTGCATCTAGAGGTTGTACGAGCGTTGATTCACTACGCTGACCGGCTTCGAGCTGACGCGACCGCAGGCAGGGAAACTACTGGTTTCTTCGCTTAAACAGCATTACCAAACATAGCCGCAGGCGTTCACTTGCGGCCAAACCAAACACTGAGGCAACCGCCTATGAAATGAACTAACCAGAGGAGAACAATCCATGTCGCACCCATTCGTTTTAAATTTGATTCCCACCGCCCACGCCGCAAATGATGATGCCCCCTCCAGGGCGGCAGCCCTCCTTGATCCTCGCAAAGAAAAAGTTCTCGCACTCCATACAGCTGGCATGTCTCGCCGAAAAATCATTGAAGCCACAGGTGAGACCGAGCACTACGTTCGTCAAGTCATCAAGGGTGTGCCTGTAACCGAGAAAGTCCCAATATCCCCCTTCGAGCGTGCAGTCGCTCGGTGTTACCCGATGGCGATTGGCCGCACCGGCATCAAGGACTATCAACTTCGGCAGATTCTTCACGAATGCTACGGTGTTGAGTGGAACACCGAGACGGGGAAATTCGAAAGCCTGTACACCGCTGACCACATCAATCGAGTTCGCACCAAAATCAGAACCTTGGCGGAAGAAAGGACTGACAGTCCGCTCTTCGTAATGGACTGGGTCAACACATGTCGCCCTACCGAGTCGAGAATTTCCATCGAAAAATGCGCTCTTAGGATCGAGCAGGCTATCGTGGAAATTGTTGATGAGTACATGGACGAGCATCGCCAAGATGCGGTAAATGACGAGATTGAACTGAACGAAGCACAGAGAAAGCAGGCGTATGCTGCGCGTCGTCACATCCTCAAGCTGGCGATACGCGAGTATCATTCCGAGCCCACCGAGACTCTACTCGAACGGTCACTGACGCTGACCGATGCGTTGGCCCAGCACCCTGATGCACCGATGAATTCAGTCAGCCGGACACGAAAAGACTACTTCCCGAAACCCAGTGGACACGATGCTTTCTTGGATCATTGCGAGGCGAAAGGCTGGCTGCACCCTGCCCACTATGCAGAGGTGGAACAGGTCATTACGGCGGCCGGGTACTGATCACCCAGACGTATTCACCCACCCACGCGTACCATATATATGTGAGTGGGTGGGTGGACGTACCGTCCAATAATTATTACTCCAGACGTTGACGTCTGAGTGGGATAACCTGCTTCGAAGACAATAGGCGTATCGTCCCCATTCTGGATCAGCACACCAGTAAATTAAATGATATCAATACACACCTACGCTCTTGATTTTGATCTTCTTATGCGAAGCATGTAGGGTAACCACTGTAAGTTTCACTTACGACCTGATTCAGATTTCATGGTTGGGGATGAATGATATATAAATATCATCCCCATAAACTTTAAGGCTTACCGCCTTGGTGTGCAAGCTGTCAGTGTCCACTGACATGGTCACTACTGAATACTGACGTATTCATTTATGCACGGAAAAACAAGAGCAAGATCAAGGGCGAAAGCTGGATTTGTGTATATTTTATTAATTACTGAAGTACACCCGAAGGAATGTCGGCGGTCACGCCGTAGCTGAGTGCTCTTGGAAAGCTCACGCTTTCGGTGCAAAGACTCTAAACGGACTTTTAGAGTGGATGCTTATTAATGTTTCGCAGGTGGCGACGTGCCTTAATGAACACCCTGAGTGGCCCGTCTATATGGTGATCATTTCAGGTCTACTACTTAGTCTGGTTCATTGTAATCTGCATGGTAGTCATCAAGTGCTGACTGAGAGTGTCTGACTCCAACCTCAACGTTAGCCCAATCCCTCACCATTTTTGCCACCCCATGGAAACCGGGAAAGAGTGTTGAGCCATCAACCCCAAGTTTAGAGCATAGGTCTAATAAGTCGGGTGCTTCGCTGATTGGCAGAGTCATTTTGATGAGCGGCCTAGGTCTTGCGGTTATGGTATATATCTCGTCAACGTCTTCTAATGCTTCTGGCGTGTACACATCTGCAACGTCGTAGGTCGCAATGTTGTGAGTGGTGAATAGGCCGGATTGAGCCGCTTGGTTTCTACTTGTGCCACCCGGTGTTCTGATGAGGCTCACCGTTTCCCAAAAATCAGCAAAGGTAATATCTAGTGCCCATATGGCAATTCTGGGCATCGTCATAGTATCAATTTCAAGGTTTGCTCCTGCCGCAGCGAAGTAACAGGCGACAAAGCTTCTCTCTGTCCAGTCAAGCAGTCGAGTAGGTACGTCATAGTGTTGGGCGACAGCCATGATTTCGTAAAGCTGGGCCGGGGGCCAAGGTTTGCCAGTTTCGAAGTAGTTTAAGTAGTAGTATTGTTCGCTTAACTCTCGCTTAACCTGCTCGGTGTAACCCGGCAAAACTAAACCTGACCGATCACAGCCAAGCAAAAATCTCTTGAGGACTTCAAACTCAAAGGAAACCTGCCCTGAACTCGTTTCGTCAAACACTCTTCTTGGGGAACCATATGCAAACGACCCTTCACCACGGCGGCAAACAGAGGGTGTAAGTTTGTAGCTGTCGCTTGGTTGGCCCCTGAAAATATACTGGCCCTTATCCCAAACAGGATTAAGAGGTGATACGTAGTCAAGCAGCTCACGAGCTGTCTCGAAAGGCTTCTCAAAAACGTTTCCCATCACTCACCTTGCTTCGAATTGGTCATGCCTGAGTGTACTGGCCATTCGGCAATGCCACCAACCTCCCATTGCTTAGGCTCCTGTTGACATGTCCGCACTACAGCCTCAGCCAGCTTCAAGTTGAACTACTATCCTTGCCACCCCCTCAAGGATGACCACCCATGGCAGAAAACACAGATGTCCATATAGCCATAGCAGACGTTCTAACACTCCTGCTGCACAACCAGCACGCTTTGGCTGCTGCAATTGAAGAAGTGGCCCTATGGGCTAAATCCACCGGTTCAAGCGAAGCCCATGAAAACGCCGTCACTGCATTGGAAACTCTCGATGCGAACGCGTCAGCCATCACCGCTGGAATTCTCAAGCTCCGGCAATAATCGCTACCAACGAAGTAGCCCGCTGCGATAGCTCATCCTCTCGGTCGATTTGACATGCAACGATCTCCAAACAACGTGTCCGCAATTCATCCCGGTCAACAGCGAAATGGGTTTGGCGATGGGCATCTGCAGTTAAGGCTATGACGTTCTCAACCGTATCAGGGCCGCCCTCTGAAAGTGGAATGATGTGATGGGTTTCCAAATAGACGCCGCCATTCGCCATCAGAAAGCCGGGAACCTTCGTTAGCTCACAGACACCTTCTGAACGTTCCAATACTCGCCGACGAACCCTAGGATCACGGTAACGTTGTACGCCGTTATAGGTATATGTGTCTGGCCGCTCATTAGTAGCAAACTGATCTACAACGGCAGTATCTCTCACTACGTCGATTTCTATCTGGGAGGTAGCTTCTTCAACACCAGTCGTTTCAGTAACGTTACTCAGTGGGTTACGGTTGCTGCGAACCAGTACGAACGCCCCAGTGTAATCGTCGAACGACTCGACGAACCACTGCATATCATCTAATTGACGCCCTGTCGCTCGATCACGTTCCTTTCCTTCATCCTCCTCTTCACGAACTGGCCCTGACACTATTACTACCCGGACGGGAGTCGAGCTCATGTAGGCCAGCGCGATGGTAGAGCTGAAATGCTGGGCACGATGAATACGTGAGTCTTTGATTGTTCGATTTCGATTCTTGGGGTCTTTTTCAAGCTGTTGGATCAAGGTATCGGCATATGCCTTCAGGTTTTCTGAAAAGCAAACCCGCCCTTGACTATCGACATGCAGCCTTTCCCACCAAACACACACAAGCAGGGTACTTCTGTCTGCACTTCGATAAGACCATTCATAACAGTAGCCACCATTTGATTGAGGCAAGGCTACTGGTCGGCCATCCGTTTTCCTAAGGCTCCATGCTGAAACATCTATCCCCGCACTTCGAACGCAGTCAATGATCATCGATTTGCTGGCAGGTCTTAAATATTCCAATGAAGTGCTCATTACCAATTCTCTATCGGGCTTCAGGGATGACAGAGCTTGATAGTATCAGAGCACCAACAAACGACCGTTAAATGATACCTTTCAGACAGGCGGTATCACGCACCATAAAAATAGGCCTAGTGCATTGTTGATACCTTGGTACACTGATACCACGTTAAACGATACGGAGCCTTCACCATGTCACGCACCTTCCTGTACTGCCGCGTTTCCACTGCCGGGCAATTTACCGCCAACCAAGTGCAGGAGGTGAAAGCCGCTGGCTTCGATGTGCAATCGAGCCGCGTAGTCGAGGAAACCATTTCAGGCAGCATCGCCGCCAGCGAACGTCCCGGCTTTCAGAAGCTGATGGATCGTATGGAGTCTGGGGATGTACTGATCGTTACCAAACTTGACCGCTTGGGCCGTAATGCCATGGACGTGCGTCAGACTGTTGAGCGCCTTGCAGAAGGTGGTATCCGAGTTCACTGCCTCGCCCTTGGCGGTGTAGACCTCACCAGTGCAGCGGGCAAGATGACCATGCAAGTGCTGGGGGCTGTCGCTGAATTTGAACGTGACTTGCTGATCGAGCGTACCCAACAGGGCCTGACCCGTGCCAAGGCTGAAGGCAAGAAGCTAGGACGCCCAGAAGCAACCGACACGACAGCATCGGTGCAACGCCTGAAGGCTAAGGATATGACACAGGCACAAGTAGTCGCTGAACTGGGGATTGGTATTGCCACAGTCAAACGGCACTGGAATAAATCCTAACGCCCTGAAAGATTCACTCCCCCCTCTAGGTAGGCGTATACCGGAATGAAGATCGAAGAGTAATACCTCCAAAGGCCACAGCCTGTAAGGGTTTCAGCTTACACCGTCATGCATACCGGAGTGCGAACACCTACGCCGAATGCAACAAGCATTCTCCTTTGACAGCTAAGACGTAGCCCGCCAATGAGCGGGCATTTTCATGCCCTCACGCTGTCACAGAGCGTCATACAGCCCCGACAAGATACGTTGATACGACACTGCACCGGCGCCGCCCAGCACCACCTGCTCACACACCGCAAACAGCCAGCCACAGAAGGCAAGTCGTGCGTAGGGCGTCCATCACTTATTTCTGCTTTTCCCAGCTTTTAAAACAGGGTGGCCGTGTTTGCGTTAAGTAGCTCAGGCGATAACCCCGTTTTCCAAACGCCACGCCCCATCACATTATTTTTGCCAGCTAGATTTGAAGCAGCTCCAACAATGCAAAGTCTCTCCGGGCGGCGGCGGGGTTTTATGCCGTAAAAGGTCATTCGCCCGATGGAGACTCTGAGGTGATGAATTAACTTTCAAAGAACATAAAACCCTCTATAGCTCTTGAAGAGAAAAGCACCCCCATTCTACTCATCTTTTCGCTATACCCAAGATCACGAACGCTCATGATGAGTTCAATCTGATCTTTAACCTTCTGCGAGAGCAGTGACAATAAATAGGAGATAAACTCCCGAACGATAGAGTAGTTAGCCTCTATATGGTCAAGCTTAACACTTTCGATTCTAACACCAAGAGTGTCCTGCCATAGATCGCCATACTCATACTTCACTGGCACGTTACCATTAAAGTATACGTCACCGATTTTTAGCTTATTTACGTTAAAGTTTCCGTGCAGCAAATCGTTTCTGTCATTCATGAGCTGATAGAAGTTCCTACAAGAGACGTGCGAATGATCAACGGGCCGCTCAAACCCCATGCAGTTAATGTGCAGAAGTTGCAGTCTATTTGATATGGTGTCTGAGACAAAATCTCTGTACTTGACATCGTCTTCCCTTATCTCGCTTTTGGCTAGTGCGAAGATTAAGAGATTGATGAAGGTTTCTGCCTGTACAGGAAGCATGCATCTCAAGCCGAACGCAAGTCCGGTGCCGAAGGTGTATCTTTCAGCCATTTTTGAGAATCTTTCTTGATAAGTTTTCAACTCATCTGCGGAAGTTGGGGTATGCACTCTATCTACTGCTGGTGATAAGTTAAGCTCTCTCAGCTTGTTGAACTGAGTCTCAATCGTTGATTCTATGCTGTGGTAAGGATTAACAAACTCAGTCCACTTTTCAAGCTGCGTGCGAATGGCCGTCATCTGTTTGCCATAAGCACCAAGGTCTGCCTTGATTTGCGATACAAGATTAGCTTTGGTAATCTCTGGCCGGTTAAAGTTTCCTAAAAATTGAACCTCGGTTCGGTAGTTGTGACCTTGAAACATGACCATGCCGTCATCATTCATCAAAGTCCATTCCCAATGTACCAAGTTGTCGGAGGAATCATTCCTCAAAAAATTCATGAAGCCATTAGGTGGACCATACTTGGCATATAGGTAACAGTAGATGCTTATTGGTCTGATTTCGTTTTTTAGAATCCAGCCCGAAAAGCCTTTTGGCTGACGCTTTTCAATTAGGATTTTAGCCAGCAACTTAGGCGGAATCACTTCGAGCTTTAGGAAGTAGTTCTGATGCTCTTCGTCCAAGGTTAGCTCCTGATTTTATGAAAAGGCGTTAGGCCGTCTTGGCTTTTCGGATGTCTCGGCGAAGTACCGCTAAGCAGATCGCCATCTTTGCAGAACGATCAGGCGTTGAAAAGAATGACCCACCTTATACAGAGGTCTAACAGCAACCTTGCTTGATCAGCCGCCCTTTACAGAGATTGCCGCCAGCTTCTGGGCAGGGCTCGCCCCCTTCGAATACACATCGTGCGTCTCGCACCGATCCTGCCACACTCTCAGGAACACAGCTCTGTTTACCACACAGCTCCCCAAGACCGCCTCATCATGTGCCGTGGAGCCTTCAGGGCAGCGAAGAACTGGGTGATAGACCTTCCGCTTATACGCCATCTCCATAGGAGGCCAGTAATGCTTTACATGATGCTACCGCTAGATAGGCATTTTGACTCAGGGTTTGGTGCAGTCGCAGACTCGTTCAGGGACGCTGCTGACGCTCTTGAAGACTCCAGAGAGAGCACCCCAACCTTGAATGCTCATCTGCCTGTGAGCTTTCTCTACCGGCACGCTATAGAGCTTTTCCTGAAGTCAGCGATCATCATTTTTCACAGGAAACTCAACATCCCGTACGGCGCCATACCAGCAAGCGGCGAACCTCAAATCCCTGTCGGGGAGAAGTGGAAGCCCATGCATAACGTCCACGGCCTTCAACCGCTTTATCAACACCTCTGCTCGCTTTTTGAAGACCACGCCGAGTACCTAGCTACCCACACAAACACAGATTGGAGCTTACCCACCGAGCTAGGGCAATGGATCAGTGAAATCGAGGCAACGGACTCATCAAGTACGTTCTTCCGCTACCCAGTTACAAAGGACAAGGAAAAAGACAAACAGAAGTCCGTCATCCGGGAGGACGATTACGATGCCCTGCTTTCAAGAATGGGACAGCACCAAAAGCCGACCAAGACGCTACTGATGCTTGATCAGCATGACAACGTGGTCGAAACCTTCTCACACGACGACACACAGGCCAAAGGAATCATCGGTACGTTGAAGCAGGTTGCAGAGCTATTTTCCAATTGCCACGCGGCATTGGTAGGCGAGCTAACCGGAGGGGCTTGAAACCGCATTGGTATTCAATTGGGATGACGTTGCAGGGAAGGATTTTGCGTGCAGCTATGGAGATTTGAGTAGTACAACCGAGTAGTACAACCCAAAAAGAAAAACCCCCGTAACTCATTGAATTACAGGGGTTTTCTGAATATGGCGGAGAGATAGGGATTCGAACCCTAGGTACCGGTGAAGGTACAACGGATTTCGAATCCGTCCCATTCGGCCACTCTGGCATCTCTCCAACGGCGCGCATCATAACAACACTTTCGCCGGAAGCGAACCCCCCAAGCGAAATATTTCTGTGCTTTCAGATGCTTGCGTCGATTAAAGCGGTACGCCCAGACGATTGGCCACTTCTTCGTAGGCTTCGATGACGTCACCGAGGCCCTGACGGAAGCGGTCCTTGTCCATTTTCTTGCCGGTCGCCTTGTCCCACAGGCGGCAGCCATCCGGGCTGAACTCGTCGCCGAGCACGATGGAGCCATCGTGGAACACACCGAATTCGAGCTTGAAGTCGACCAGCAGCAGGCCGGCATCGTCGAACAGTTTGCTCAGGACTTCGTTGACCTTGAGCGACAGTTCCTTCATGCGAACCAGTTGCTCGGCGGTGCCCCATCCGAAGGCCACGACGTGTGATTCGTTGATGAACGGGTCGCCCTTGGCGTCGTCCTTCAGGAACAGTTCGAAGGTGTAGGGGTTGAGCTTCATGCCCTCTTCAACGCCCAGGCGCTTGACCAGGCTGCCCGCCGCGTAATTACGCACGACGCACTCGACCGGGATCATGTCGAGTTTTTTCACCAGGCATTCGTTATCGCCCAGCAGCTTGTCGAACTGAGTCGGCACGCCGGCGGCTTCGAGCTTCTGCATGATGAAGGCGTTGAACTTGTTGTTCACCATGCCCTTGCGATCGAGCTGTTCGATACGCTTGCCGTCGAACGCCGAGGTGTCGTTGCGAAACAGCAGGATCAGACGGTTGGCGTCGTCAGTCTTGTAAACCGACTTGGCTTTTCCGCGATAGAGTTCTTCACGCTTTTCCATGGTGGGCTCCGCTTGCTAAGTAGATGGGCTAGGCGATGTGACGCCAGTCGAGCCCTGAATCTTGATCGGCCAGTTGCAGCCAGTCCGGGTCGCACCCGAGGGTGTCGACAAAACATTGCCGGGCCAGCTGCGGCAGGTTGTTCTTGCTGCTCAGATGGGCCAGGACCAGATGTTGCAGGCCTTGCCAGCCCAACTCGGACACCAGGAATGCTGCCTGGTGGTTGTTCAAATGTCCCAGTTCACCGCCCACCCGCTGCTTGAGAAAGTACGGGTAATGACCGCGAGCCAGCATGTCCCGGCAATGGTTGGACTCGATCATCAACGCATCGAGGTCCCTGTAGCCGTCCAGCACCTTGTCGCAATAGGAACCCAGGTCGGTCAACAGGCCGAAACGCCGTTCACCGTCACTGAAGACATATTGCGTCGGCTCCTGTGCATCGTGGGCCACGGTAATGACCCCGACGTTCAAGTCACCGATTTGCAGTTGCTCGCCGCCGGCCAGAAAGCACGCGGGTTCAATCGGTTTGCGCATCCCGCGCAAGGTCCCGCGACTGAGGTAGACAGGCAGATTGTAGCGCCGAGACAGCAAACCCACGCCATGCACGTGGTCGGCATGTTCGTGGGTCACGAGTATCGCGCTCAGCTGCGCAGGGTTCACACCCAGGCGCAGCAGGCGTTTTTCGGTTTCCCGCAGGGAGAAACCACAATCGACCAATACGTACGTATCAGCGCTGGCGATCAGCGTGCCGTTCCCTTGGCTACCACTGCCGAGAACGGCAAAACGCATGTGATCAGCCCAGGTTGTCTTGAATCTTGCTCAACACTTTACGCGCCACATCGGCCGGCGCCACGGTATTGATGTTCTTCTCGACGGTGACCTGGACGTTCTCGCCAACCTTGCTCAGGCGAACCTGATAACGCTCGGCACGGGCATCAAGCTCTTCCTTGCTCGGCGCACTGCCGAACAAGCGGCTGAAGAAGCCTGGCTGATCGTCTTTCTTCTCGGCTTTTTCGGCCAGGTTGATGTAGTACAGGCCCAGGCTGCGGTTGATGTCCTCAACGCGCCATTCGCCTTGCTCCAGCGCACGACCGACGCTCGACCAGGCACGATCCAGGTCGGTACCGACGTTCAGCACAGGGTTGCCGCTGCCGTCTTCGCTCAGGCTGACACGGCTCGGCGCGTCGAAATCACGCGAGGCCAGCATCGACACCGAACCGCCCTTCTCCGAGATACGGCTCATGCTCGCGAGCATGTCGTCGATCAGCGCCGCGTCCAGGCCGGTGTTGACCGAACGGTTGGTGAAATCCACGTTGGCGGTGCTGCCGGCAGGACGCTCGGCGCTCACCACGTAGACTTCACTGGTGTTGCGCTGCACGCCCGGCTCGATACGCACCCGCACGCGGGTTTCGCTGTCGCTACCGACACCGGCCGCGCTCAGGCGTTTGCCCATGGCGGCGGACAACTCGTCGGAGTGCTGCCAGGAGGTGGTGAATTCGCCGGTTTGCGGACGCTGTTCATCCAGACGGAAACCGTTGTCCTGGAAGAATTGAACGGCCACGGGCCAGACTTCGGCCGGCTGGTTTTGCGCCAGGATGGAGCTGGAGCCACCGCTTTTCTGCAGCGAATAGGCACTGGCGTCGGCAGTCGCCGTCAGCGGCTGCGGCCGAGGCACGATGTACTCGCCCTTGTCGGTGTCATCAGCTACGTTGCGCGGGATCGGCAACAGCGGGTCCAGGCGCTTGGCGGCATGGACATCCGGCGGCATTTGCATCGGTGCAGTCTGTTGCGCTTGCAGGTAATCGCTACCCCGGTCGCGGAAATAACCTTCCGGGCCCCAGACCCATCCACAGCCACTGGTGCTGGAGATAATCAAGGCAAGTGCGGAAAGTCCGGCCATTCGCTTCATGCGTTGTACTTCCTCAATTAAACCAGGACGCTGCATTGGCGCAGGGCCTTGCGCAGCGTTTCGTGACAAGGTGCGCTCAGCCAGGTCAGCGGCAGGCGAATGCCTTCGTGCATCAGGCCCATTTCAACCAGAGCCCATTTCACAGGAATCGGGTTGGCTTCGATGAACAGGTCCTTGTGCAGCGGCATCAGTTTTTCGTTGATTGCCCGAGCCGTCTCGGCATCACCCTTGAGGGCGGCCTCGCACAGGTCGGCCATCTCACGCGGTGCGACGTTGGCGGTCACGGAGATGTTGCCCTTGCCACCCAGCAGGATCAGTTCGACGGCGGTTGGATCATCGCCGGACAGGACGATGAAGTCCTTGCTGACGCCATCGAGGATGGCCTTGGCGCGCTTGAGGTCGCCGGTCGCTTCCTTGATACCGATGATGTTCGGCACGGTGGACAGGCGAATCACGGTTTCAGCCTGCATGTCGCAGGAAGTGCGGCCGGGAACGTTGTACAGGATTTGCGGGATGTCGACCGCTTCGGCAATGTGCTTGAAGTGCTGGTACAAGCCTTCCTGGGTCGGTTTGTTGTAGTACGGCACGACCAGCAGGCAGGCATCGGCGCCCGCTTCCTTGGCATTGCGGGTCAACTCGACGGCTTCGCGGGTCGAGTTGGCGCCGGTACCGGCGATCACCGGAATGCGGCCATTGACCTGCTTGACCACAGCCTTGATGACCGCGATGTGTTCGTCGACATCGAGGGTTGCCGACTCGCCGGTAGTACCGACGGCGACAATGGCATGGGTGCCGTTTTCAAGGTGGAAGTCCACGAGTTTGCTGAGGCTGTCCCAGTCAAGACGACCCTGTGCATCCATGGGTGTGACCAGTGCCACCATACTGCCCGCAATCATGAAACCGCTCCTGCCGGAAAAAGAGAGCCGTAATGGTACTGGCGCCAAGATGCTTGCACAAGCGAAGTACTGTGCTGCCGCCATTCCCCTTGGCGCCGCTTTTCGCTACCCTTCAGACTTTGATCGGTACAGACAAGCTCGTCCGCCGGTTTTCAGTCTCCATTTTCGGCATTACAAGCCCTGATCCAGCGTTGCCAGCGCTCGCTCCCGCCCTGCCGGAGCAGTCCGCAACCGGTCACTTGGGGCTTTGCGAATGCGCGTCCGCAGGCTGGCTTCCGGCAAAACAGCCCGTCGACGTATCGACCGCTCATCGCTTTAGGAATGCTGCATGTCCACCCCCACAGTTCGCGAACAATTCCTTGTCATCAGTGCCCTCGGCGCCAACCCCATGGAGCTGACCAACGTCCTGTGCCGCGCCAGCCATGAAAACCGCTGCGCCGTGGTCACCTCCCGCCTGACCCGTCACGGCGAATGCAGTGCGCTGGTGCTGGAAATCTCCGGCAGCTGGGATGCCCTGGCTCGCCTGGAAGGCAGCCTGCCGGTGCTGGCCAAGCGGCATGCGTTCACGGTCAACGTGGTGCGCAGCGCGGCGCTGGAAAACCGCCCCCAGGCCCTGCCGTACGTCGCTTATGTCAGCTCGGCCTACCGTTCGGACATCATCAACGAGCTGTGCCAGTTCTTCATGGACCATAACGTCGAGCTGGAAAACCTGACCTGCGACACCTACCAGGCCCCGCAGACCGGCGGCACCATGCTCAACGCCACGTTCACCGTGACCTTGCCCGCCGGCGTGCAGATCAGTTGGTTGCGCGACCAGTTCCTGGACTTCGCCGACGCGCTGAACCTCGATGCCCTGATCGAACCGTGGCGCCCACAGAACCCAATGTAAGGAAGCTTTCATGGCCGTTGCCATCGACCAACCGGTTGCCGATTTCGAAGCGCCTGCCACCAGCGGGCAGACCGTCAGTCTCGCGGGCCTGAAGGGCAAGCAGGTGGTGATCTACTTCTATCCGAAGGACAGCACCCCGGGCTGCACGACCGAGGGCCAGGGCTTTCGCGATCAGTACGCCGCGTTCAAGGCTGCCAATACCGAAGTGTTCGGCGTGTCTCGCGACAGCCTGAAATCCCATGAGAACTTCAAGTGCAAGCAGGCGTTTCCCTTCGAGCTGATCAGCGACAAGGACGAAGCCATTTGCCAACTGTTCGACGTGATCAAGCTGAAAAAGCTCTACGGCAAGGAATACATGGGTGTGGATCGCAGCACCTTCCTGATCGACGAGAACGGCGTGTTGCGTCAGCAATGGCGCGGCGTGAAGGTGCCGGGGCATGTTGATGCGGTTCTGGCAGCGGCTCAGGCGCTGAACAAGGCCTGACTTTCTGGCGCCTGCTCTTACGCCTTCGCGGGCAAGCCCGCTCCTACAAAGCATCCACTGACCCTGTAGGAGCGGGCTTGCCCGCGAAGAGGTCTTCAGCCCCAGGGAAAAACTAAAGCAGCGGCGCCACCACAGGCTCCTTGCGCGGCCACGCATCCAGCACTGCCTTGAACAGCGTGGCCAACGGGATCGCAAAGAACACGCCCCAGAACCCCCACAGCCCGCCAAACAACAGCACCGCACAGATAATCGCCACCGGGTGCAGGTTCACCGCCTCGGAGAACAGCAGCGGCACCAGTACGTTGCCATCGAGCGTCTGGATAATCCCGTAGACCGCCATCAAGTAAATGAACTGATCGCTCCAGCCCCACTGGAACAGCGCAATCAGGAACACCGGCACGGTCACCACCACGGCGCCGACGTAAGGCACGACGACCGAAATCCCCACCAGCATGGCCAGCAACGCCGCGTAGTTGAGTTCGAGCACAACAAAGGCGATGTAGGTCACCCCCCCGCAAATGACGATTTCGATGACCTTGCCGCGAATGTAATTGGCGATCTGCCGGTTCATGTCATGGGCGACGCGCGTGATCAACGCCCGCTCCCGTGGCAGGTAACCACGCACCCACTGACCGATCATGGCCCGATCCTTGAGAAAGAAGAACACCAGGATCGGCACCAGCACCAGGTAGATCATGATGTTCACCAGCAAGGGCAGGCTCGACAACGAGAACGTTAGCGCCCACTGGCCAAATTTGCCGATTTCGCCCCGTGCCACCTCGATGGCCCGCAGCACTTGCTCGTCGGATACCAAATGCGGATAACGCTCGGGCAGCAGCAAAAGCAGCGACTGCCACTTGGCCAGCATGCCGGGCAACTCATTGAACAACGTGATCAACTGATGCCACAGCAACGGCACGACCACCACGATGAATACCAGCAGCAACCCCATGAACAAGGCAAAGACCAGCCCCACCGCCGCCCAACCCGGCACACGCAGGCGTTCGAGGGTCACCACCAGCCCTTGCATCAGATACGCCAGCACCATGCCGGCAAGCACCGGCGCCAACATCCCGCCCAAGGTCAGCACCACGGTGAACGCCAGAAACAGCAGAACAGCCAGCACCACCGCCTCTTCATCGGAGAAGTAGCGCTGGATCCAGTCGCGTAACACTTTGAACATCAATTTTCCCTAGGCGCAAACGCGGCACAATTCAGGCTTTTTTCAACCAGTAGCGGTACACGCCCGCGTCATCTTCTTCAAGAAGCAGCGTATGACCGGCCAATCGGGCAAAGGTGCGAAAGTCACGCTGCGAGCCCGCATCGGTGGCGATCACCTTGAGCACCGCGCCGCTGGCCAGCCGGTTGAGTTCCATCTTGGCCTTGAGCAACGGCAACGGGCAGTTCAGGCCACTGGCGTCCAGTTCAACGTCATGGTCTACAGCGTCGGTCATTGCATCACTCCGGGTCAGGTATCGAGTTGCCTAGAATATCTGGTCGCAACGTCGGTGTCCGGCTACAGTAAGGTCTTTGTCGACTAAGGCTCTGTGCATGACCTTTTTGCGCCCTACCCTGCTGACGCTCGCTTGCCTGCTCGCCTCACCGGGCTTCGCCGACGACTTGCCGTCACTCGGCGACGCCAGTTCTGCCATAGTTTCGCCGCAACAGGAATACCAGCTCGGTCGCGCTTGGCTGGCCATGTTGCGCAGCCAGGTTGCACAGCTCAACGATCCGCAACTCAAGGATTACGTCGAATCCAGCGTCTACAAACTGGTAGAGACCAGCCAGGTCACTGACCGGCGCCTGGAATTCATCTTGATCAACAGCCCACAGCTCAACGCCTTCGCCGCGCCGGGCGGGATTGTCGGGGTGAACGGCGGCCTGTTCCTCAATGCCCAGACCGAAGGCGAATATGCCTCGGTGCTGGCGCACGAATTGGCTCACTTGTCGCAACGCCACTTTGCCCGGGGCATCGAAGCGCAGCAACGCATGCAAGTGCCAATGATGGCAGCATTGCTCGCCGGCATCGTGGTCGCCGCCGCCGGTGGCGGTAACGCCGGGATTGCCGCCATTGCCGGCACCCAGGCCGCGGCGATCCAGGAACAACGCCGTTTTTCCCGGCAAAACGAGCAGGAAGCCGACCGTATCGGCATCCTCAATCTGGAAAAGGCCGGTTACGATCCGCGGTCAATGCCGACCATGTTCGAGCGCTTGATGCGTCAGTACCGTTTCGATGCCAAGCCTCCGGAATTCCTGCTGACTCACCCGGTGACCGAATCGCGTATCGCCGACACCCGCAACCGCGCCGAACAGTTCCCACAGGGCGGTATCGAAGACAGCATGCGTTATCAGCTGATTCGCGCGCGCGTCCAGCTGACCTATGAAGAAACCCCGGGGCTCGGCGCCAAGCGTTTTCGTGCCCAGCTCGAAGAAAATCCGAAAAACGATGTAGCCCGCTACGGCCTGGCCATCGCTCAGATCAAGGGCGGCCAGTTGAACGAAGCACGGGATAACCTCAAGCAATTGCTGGCCAAGGCACCCAACGAGATCATCTACAACCTCGCCCAGGTCGATCTGGACATCACCAACAATCGCCTGGCGGACGCGCAGTCCCGGGTTGACCGGTTGATGGGCCAGTTCCCTGGCAACTATCCGCTGAACCAGGTGCGCGTCGACTTGCTGCTCAAGCAGAACCGCACAGCGGACGCAGAGAAAGCCCTCGAAGGCCTGCTCAAGTCGCGCCCGGATGATCCGGACGTGTGGTATCAGGTGGCCGAGACTCGCGGCTTGTCCGGCAACATCATCGGCCTGCACCAGGCTCGCGCCGAATACTTCGCACTGGTCGGGGACTATAAACAGGCCATCCAGCAACTGGACTTTGCCAAACGCAAGGCTGGCAGCAATTTCCCGCTGTCGTCGCGCATCGACGCCCGCCAGCGCGAGTTGATGGAACAAGAGCGCATGATCAAGGACATGATGGGCTGACGCCCCTGGGAAACAAAAAACCCGGACACAAAAAAACCGCCTCTTTCGAGGCGGTTTTTTATTCAACCCACAACCGGATTATTCAGCCAGTTTGAAGGTGATGAAGCTAGCACGACCCTGACGCAGTACGCGCATCGACACCGAGCGGTTCTTCGGCAACGCCTTGGCGATGTCCGCGAACTCCTTGGTGGAACCGATGGCCTGATTGTTCAGGTGGGTGATGACATCACCTGGCTGCAAACCGATCAGGGCGGCTGGACCGTCCTGCACTTCCTTGATCACCACGCCACCCTTGAGGTCGTAGGTTTTCTTCTGGTCGTCAGTCAGTTCGACTACGGAAACACCCAGGCGATTGCTGCTGCGCTCAATGCTCGATTTCGGCTCGGCGTCCAGCTCTTTACCTTCTTCCGGGATCGAACCGACAGTCAGCTCGACATTCTTGCGCTTGCCGTCGCGAATGACTTCCAGGTTGGCTTTTGCACCGGCTTTCAACGCACCCACAAGATGCGGCAAGTCTGCCGACATCACGATTGGCTGACCATTCATGCTCAGGATCACGTCGCCGACTTGCAGGCCACCCTTGGCAGCGGGGCCATCATCCTGAATCTGGGCCACCAGCGCACCGGCCGGTTTTTCCAGACCGAACGACTCGGCCAGATCCTTGCTCACTTCCTGGATCACCACACCCAGCCAGCCACGGCTGACCTTGCCACCGGATTTCAGCTGAGTGGAAACATCCATGGCCACGTCGATAGGGATCGCGAACGACACGCCCATGAAGCCACCGGAACGGGTGTAGATCTGCGAGTTGATGCCCACCACTTCACCGTTCAGGTTGAACAGCGGACCGCCCGAGTTACCCGGGTTGATCGGCACGTCGGTCTGGATGAACGGCACATAGTTTTCGTTTGGCAGGCTGCGACCGACGGCACTGACAATGCCCTGGGTCACGGTGTGGTCAAAACCGAACGGCGAGCCGATCGCAACAACCCACTGCCCGGCCTTCAGGTCCTGGGATTTGCCGAGTTTGAGCACCGGCAGGTCCTTGCCTTCGATTTTCAGCAGCGCCACGTCGGAACGTGGATCGGTACCGATCAGCTTGGCTTTCATTTCGCTGCGATCTGCCAGGCGGACGAGGATTTCGTCAGCATCGGCAATCACGTGGTTGTTGGTCAGGATGTAGCCATCAGGCGAGATGATGAAACCCGAACCCAACGATGTGGCCTCGCGTTGGCGATCACGCGGGGAACGCGACTGTGGCGGCATGCCCCGCTCAAAGAACTCGCGCAGCATGGGCGGCAAGCCTTCGAGGTCCGGCATCTGCTGGCTGACTTTGCGATCCGGAAGCTTTTGCGTGGTACTGATGTTCACGACCGCTGGCGAGGCCTGCTCGACCAGTTGCGTAAAATCAGGCAGTTCGACCGCCTGGGCGGAAACGGCCTGACCGAGCACCAGCACGGTGGCAAAAATGGAAAGGTAGGACTTCAAGCGTGGTATCGACATACGGCTCCCGTTACGACGAGCATGGTTAAGCGATATGGAGCAAGGAACACCGGGAACAATACGCCGGTATTTTTGTTCCGGGAACAACAAACAAGGCCAGAGCCGAGAGGCTCTGACCTATAGAAAATTCAAGGGATTTTTGCAAGTTGAAATGCTCACGAAACATTTCGAACTCGGCTCACTGCTTTGTTGCAGCGGCGTCGGTGCGCATTGAAAGCGCGATCCGTTCAGCGGTGCCGACCGGTATTTCGCCAACGACCGTCACCATCATGTCACCCTGCGGCGTAGTCAAGCGCCGGGAAACCGCAACGGTTGGCCCCAACTGAGTGCGGGTGTCGGTGACGGTAGCGCCGTTCAGCGGCTCAAGGAACACCGAGAAACGCGCCAGACCATCGTCAAACATCAGGCTATTGACCTGGGTTTTGGTCTCTGGATCCTTGCGAGCCGTGCTGCTGATGAGTTCGAAGCCCGGCGGCAACCAGTCAGAGCGCCAGACCGGGGCCGATTTCACCGCCGAAGCCTTGTCACTCTCGAGATTGACCGGCTTGCAGTCGGCGCTGGCTTGCAGGTTGCTTTCGGCAGGTACGTCAGCAGTATCCAGTTGCGTGAACTGGAAACGTTCCAGCAACCGACCCTTGTCGTCGAGCAACAGCGACTTCAGCGGCAGGCCGGTTTCCTTGTCCAGATGCAATTCAAAACCGTAGCGGTGTTGATCACGAGGCGTCAGCGATACGATCACTGCCGAACGCCCGGCCACACGCGACTTGCCAATGACGGCAAGGTCATACCAATTCTTGAGCTTTTGCGGATCAAGTGCACGGGCGGAAGAGTTGGGAGAGTCCCCAAGCCCTGCGATCAACGTGCCGCTGACGCATTGCGTATGCCCATCAAAACGAACGACTTCCTGAGCGGTTCCGTCGAGCTGGGTCAATCGCTCGCGGACCTTTCCATCCTGGACGCGGTGCCAGATGTTATGGGTAGAAAAACTACCGTTACGCTCGTAGACGAAAGTACCCTGAAAGCTTTGCTGTTGCTCGGCCTGGCCCAGGCGGGTCAACCAGTCCTGGGCTTCGTCGGCATGGGCTGGAACAATGAACCAGCCGCTGAGCAGAAGCGAAAGTAGAGGTATGGCGCGCATGATCCTCCTTAACGGTTTTCCAGACTTGCGGCACGAGCGTAAGGCAGCGCGCTCTCAGTACCTTTCAGTGCTGCCTGTTGCGCATGCTGGCGCAGGTAACCTGGCAGACGCTGATCATGCCAGCCGGGCTGACCTTGCAATACGCCGTTGGCCATAGGGCCGGTGGCGTCCGAACTCTCATTGTAGCCTGCTAGAACGGCTGGGCCTTTTACTTGAGGAACGGCCAGTGCAGGTTGATTCGATTGCTGGGCCAATTCGACACCGGCGATCTCGTCCTGGTTGTATAGACGTACACCGGCCAGCACCGCCAGGGTCACGGAAGCTGCGACCGCCAGGCGACCCAGGCTGCGCCACGGACCACGCGAAGCTTTTGCCGGTACGGTCTCGTCGGCCAGGGCAGCAGAAACGGCCGCAGCAATATCCAGACGAGGAAGCAGCAGATCCTTGTGCATCACTGCCCGAGCGATCTGATAACGAGCCCAGGTTTCACGGGTTTCAACATCGTCACAGGCATTCAATACCCGACGCAATTCCAATTCGTCCGCTTCGTTATCCATCACTGCGGACAGCGATTCCTGCAGGGCTTCACGACTCATGGCGTTCCTCTCTTGGCTGTCGCCGCTGTCTTTAGTTTTCCTGCAACAACGGCTGCAGGGCTTTGTCGATGGCCTCCCGGGCGCGGAAAATCCGGGAGCGCACGGTGCCTACCGGGCATTGCATGACGCTCGCAATGTCCTCGTAACTCAGACCATCAAACTCACGTAAAGTTAACGCCGTACGCAAATCTTCCGGCAGTTGCTGAATGGTTCGATGGACGGTGCCTTCGATCTCATCCCGCAGCAAGGCCCGCTCTGGCGACTCGAGATCCTTGAGGCCATGATCGCCATCGTAGAACTCTGCATCCTCGGAACTGACATCGCTATCCGGCGGCCGACGGCCGCGTGAAACCAGATAGTTTTTCGCCGTGTTGATGGCGATGCGGTAAAGCCACGTATAAAACGCACTGTCTCCGCGAAAATTTCCAAGTGCACGGTACGCCTTGATAAAGGCTTCCTGTGCCACATCCTGGGCTTCATGGGTGTCGTGCACGAAACGCACGATCAACCCGAGAATTTTGTGCTGGTATTTCAGCACTAGCAGATCGAAAGCACGCTTGTCGCCGCGTTGAACGCGCTCGACCAGTTGCTGATCCTCTTCCTGGGTTAGCATGAACACTCCTCGATGAGCTCGGAGGAGGTTTGCAGAACTAAACGACCAGACTTGCAAACATAGACTCGGGCTTTTCGCAAAAGTTCTCCCCCTCCAGGCAAGTTTCCTGCGGGCTCTGATTTGGCACGCACGAAAAGCGCAGCACGAGTTGACCCGGCTGCGCGAATAATCTTGTCATCGGTTTCTTCGGCAAGGATCGAACCGCAATCCTGCACTGAAGCCGACACTGTCCCTTGATTCAGGCAACGGTCTATTGATCTTGGCCCTTTGGCAAAAGTTCCAAATATTTATAGCTACACCTGTCCGACATTGTGCAACCGTGAAGGGAAAAAGACTGTTAAATCGGCGATACAGTCATTCTCACACCCAACGGGCAGAAAAACATCCGACGAAGCGCCCGGTGTTTTGCGTCACAGTAGTTTCACAATGCCATGCTAGCTCGGGTATTGTGCCGCTCCCCCCCTCTATATACTAGTGGGCTGTGCGGCTGTCTTGACTCGCCAGTCCAGCTGCGCCACCCCCGATCCGGGTCGCTTTGAGCGGAATCCTGAAATGAGCCAACAGTTTCAACACGATGTTCTGGTAATTGGCAGCGGTGCTGCCGGCTTGAGCCTTGCGCTGACCTTGCCCGGTCATTTGCGCATTGCTGTTTTGAGCAAGGGCAACCTCGCCAATGGCTCGACGTTCTGGGCCCAGGGTGGCGTTGCAGCCGTTCTGGATGACACCGATACCGTCGAATCACATGTCGATGACACGCTCAATGCCGGCGGCGGCCTGTGCCATGAAGACGCCGTGCGTTTCACCGTCGAGCACAGCAAGGAAGCGATCCAGTGGCTGATCGACCAGGGCGTGCCCTTTACTCGCGATGAACAGGCGAGCAATGAGGACGGCGGCTTTGAATTCCACCTGACCCGCGAGGGCGGCCACAGTCATCGGCGCATCATCCATGCCGCCGATGCCACCGGTGCGGCCATTTTCACCACCCTGCTCGAACAGGCCAGGAACCGACCGAACATCGAACTGCTGGAACAGCGCGTCGCGGTTGACCTGATCACCGCGAAACGCCTCGGGCTCGAAGGTGATCGTTGCCTCGGCGCCTATGTGCTCAACCGCGGCACTGGCCAAGTCGACACCTATGGCGCACGTTTCGTGATCCTCGCTTCCGGCGGTGCAGCCAAGGTCTACCTCTACACCAGCAACCCCGACGGCGCCTGTGGCGACGGCATCGCCATGGCCTGGCGCTCGGGCTGCCGGGTGGCGAACCTGGAATTCAACCAGTTCCATCCCACCTGCCTGTATCACCCGCAAGCCAAGAGTTTCCTGATCACAGAAGCGCTGCGCGGCGAAGGTGCGCACCTGAAACTGCCTAACGGTGAGCGCTTCATGCAGCGCTTCGATCCACGGGCCGAGCTGGCGCCACGGGATATCGTGGCCCGCGCCATCGACCATGAAATGAAGCGCCTGGGCGTCGACTGCGTCTATCTGGACATCAGCCACAAGCCCGAAGCCTTCATCAAGACGCATTTCCCGACGGTGTACGAACGCTGCCTGGAATTTTCCATCGACATCACTAAACAGCCCATTCCCGTGGTTCCGGCGGCGCACTACACCTGCGGTGGCGTGATGGTCGACCAGCAAGGCCACACCGACGTGCCGGGCCTGTACGCCATCGGCGAAACCAGTTTCACCGGCCTGCATGGCGCCAACCGGATGGCCAGCAATTCGCTGCTGGAATGCTTCGTTTATGCCCGCTCCGCGGCCACAGACATCATCGAGCAGTTGCCCCGGGTTTCGATGCCGGACGCCCTGCCCGCCTGGGATGCGAGCCAGGTCACCGATTCCGACGAAGACGTGATCATTGCGCACAACTGGGATGAGCTGCGGCGGTTCATGTGGGACTACGTCGGCATCGTGCGCACCAACAAGCGCCTGCAACGGGCGCAACACCGCGTACGGCTTCTGCTGGATGAAATCGACGAGTTCTACAGCAACTACAAGGTCAGCCGGGACTTGATCGAGCTGCGCAACCTGGCACAGGTGGCCGAGCTGATGATTCTGTCAGCCATGGAGCGCAAGGAAAGTCGGGGCCTGCATTACACCCTCGACTACCCGAACCTGTTGCCGGTCGCGCTGGACACTATTCTGGTGCCGCCCACCTACGTCGGCTGAACTTGAGCCGCACTCGCAGGCGTCGGTGCACATCCGCCGCCTGCGCATCGCGAGGCACGCAAATCGACCTGACTCCGCGCTCGCCACGCAGACGAAAGCGCAAGACCACCACCAGCGGTAGCGCCAGGCTGTCCGGGCGCAGTTGCACGGGCTGCCAACCCTTCGATTGATTCCACAACTGCCAGCCATCGGCATCACGCCGCAAGCCACAAAAGGCCCGCGGGTGCGTCAGCAATATCTGTCGCGGCAACAACCAGGCACCGTGGAGCACGCAAAGCACGATGCCAAGCAACCTGGCCCAAAGCGGAACAGAGAGAAGAAACATCGAACCCAGCGCGAACAACTGGGCAACCAGATACGCCGCCAGCAACTGCCGAGAGGCATGCCAGCGGCATTCGAACGAATTACTTGGGCTGGACACGGTCCAGGATGATGCGAACCATGCGTTGCAGCTCGGGATCTTCCGATTCGCTGCGTTCCATGAACCAGCCGAACATGTCCTGATCCTCACACGTCAGCAATCGGACGTACAACGCGCGATCCACCTCGTTGAGCGTTGCGTAAACCTCTTTCGTGAACGGCACCAGCAACACGTCAAGTTCAAGCATGCCGCGGCGGCTGTGCCAGTAGAGGCGGTTCAGTTCAACATCTTCGACCATGGAGCGCTCCTCAAATAGGCCGCAAGTATACAGGCCCGCGCCCGGTCGAACAGTCGGCTTTGGTCGGGCACCGCTGAGCCTTTGTTAACTACCCATTTCGAAGGCAGCCCCTTATGATGTCCACCAGACTTTTTACCCTGCGATGACCCATGGCCGATTCTGCTTTTTTCTGCACCCTTTCCCACGAAGGTGTTCTCGCGGTCCGCGGCGCGGACGCCAGCAAGTTCCTGCAAGGCCAACTGACCTGCAACCTCAATTACCTGAGCGACAACCGGGCCAGCCTCGGTGCGCGCTGCACGCAAAAAGGTCGGATGCAGTCGAGTTTCCGCATTTTGCTCCAAGGGGACGGCGTGGTCCTGGCCATGGCTACCGAGCTGATCGAAGCGCAATTGGCGGACCTGAAAAAGTACGCTGTATTCTCCAAATCGAAACTCACCGACGAAAGCGTGGCTTGGGTTCGCTTCGGCATTGACCAGGGCGACGCGGCGCTGGCCAGCCTTGGCCTCGACCTGCCCGCCGCAACCGACAGTGTCGTGCGCAACGACGGGCTGATCGCTATCCGTGTCTCACCTGAACGCGCTGAACTGTGGGTCGCCGCCGATCAAGCCGATGCCATTAAAGGCAAGCTCTCGGCCCTGCTGGGCGAAGGTGATCTCAATCAATGGTTGCTGGGCCAGGTCCGCGCCGGGATCGGCCAGGTCATGCCGCAAACCCGCGAATTGTTCATCCCGCAGATGCTCAACCTGCAAGCGGTCGGCGGCGTGAGCTTCAAGAAAGGTTGCTACACCGGCCAGGAAATCGTCGCGCGGATGCAGTACCTGGGCAAACTCAAGCGCCGCCTGTATCGCCTGCAACTGGCCGCCGATGAGTTGCCAGAACCGGGTATCGCGTTGTTTGCCCCGACCCACAACAGTTCCATCGGTGAAGTGGTTCTGGCCGCTCGGACCGGGCACAACATTGAACTCCTGGCGGTGTTGCAAGCCGAAGCAGCAGACAGTGGCGACATCCACCTGGGCGCGCTCGAAGGACCGGCCCTGCAGCTGCTTGACCTGCCTTATGACCTGGATCGCGATCGCGAAATCCAGCAATAACGGCAGTATCTGGCGCAACACCTAGAGAGACTAAATGAGCGAGCTGGCGGAAAAGGTCCAACAGGATTTGGTTGAGGCCATCAATAACGATGACCTGGTTCTGCCAACATTACCGGAAGTAGCCCTGCAGATTCGCAAGGCCGCGGAAAACCCGGAAGTCAGCGTCAGTACCCTGAGCAAAGTGATCGGCCGCGATACCGCGCTGTCGGCGCGCCTGATCAAGGTGGTCAACAGCCCGCTGTTGCGTGCCACCCAGGAAGTGACCGACCTGCACACCGCAATCACCCGCCTGGGCATCAACTACAGCTGCAACCTGGCAATCGGCCTGGTCATGGAGCAGATTTTCCATGCCCGCTCCGATGTGGTGGAGCAGAAGATGCGCGATGTCTGGCGCAAAAGCCTGGAAATCGCCGGTGTCAGCTATGCCTTGTGCCGCAACTACACCCGACTCAAACCCGATCAGGCCGCGCTTGGCGGGTTGGTGCATCAGATTGGTGTGTTGCCGATACTGACCTATGCCGAGGATCACTATGAGTTGCTGTCCGATCCCGTCAGCCTCAATCATGTGATTGACCAGATTCATCCGCTGATCGGCGAGAAGTTACTCAAGGTCTGGGATTTTCCGGACATGCTGGTGCAGATTCCGCGCTTGTACCTGAACTTCAAGCGACAATCTGCGCAAATCGACTATGTGGATCTGGTGCAGGTGGCCAGTCTGTATTGCCACAAGGACACCGACCATCCGTTTGCTCGTTTTGAGCCGTTGAGCGTACCGGCCTTCAATGCCCTGGGCATCGACATCGATGACAAGGTGATGTGCGCGGACCTTGAAGAAACGCGCACGATGTTTTACTGATCATTGTGGCGAGGGGGCTTGCCCCCGTCGGACTGCGCAGCAGTCCCATTTGGGGGGCGCTTCGCACCCAACGGGGGCAAGCCCCCTCGCCACAAAGAGCAGTGTCATTCCCCTGCTGTAAAACTCACCCGTACCTTCAACCCCGCCTGCTCGCCATCGTGCAAGCTGACCTGCGCCAGGTGCGCGCGGCAGATCTCGCCGACGATCGCCAACCCCAACCCTGAGCCGGCCACCTGCTGATTGCGCCGGTAGAAGCGTTCGAATACCCGGCTACGTTCCTCGACGGGAATGCCCGGGCCATCATCTTCCACTTCCAGCACGGCCGGTGCCGAGACGCGCAAAATCACGTTACCCCCCGATGGCGTGTGAGCCAGTGCGTTATCCACCAGGTTGCTCAGCAGTTCGTTCAACAACGTCGGTTCGCCGCGCAGCCAGACCGGCTCATCCGCCTCCAGCGCCAAGGCGATACCGCGCTTGTGGGCCAGCGGCGCCATGGCCATGCCCAGCTCCCGAGCCAATTGGCTGAGATCGAGTAACTGCGCGCCACCCTCGGCAATCGCCCGGGCGCCATTTTCGACCCGAGCCAAAGAGAGCAATTGATTGGCCAAATGGGTCAGGCGATCGGTGCCTTGGGCAGCGGTTTCCAAGGTGCTGCGCCAGGTGTCGGGCTCGGCAGAGCGCATGCCCAGTTCCAGCCGCGCCTTGAGCGCCGCCAACGGCGTGCGCAATTCGTGGGCAGCGTCGGCAATGAATTGCGCCTGCTTCTCGAACTGCCCGCGCAAGCGCTCGGTAAAGTGGTTGAGTGCCCGCACCAACGGCCACAATTCACGCTGCACCTCTACTAACGGCAAGGGGCGCAGATCGTCTGGCTGGCGCTCTTCCACCGCCGTGCGCAAGCGCTCCAACGGGCGCAATGCGGCGCTCACAGCAAACCAGACCAGCATCAGCGCACCGATGGCCAGCATGCCCAGGCGCAGTAACGTGTCCGCCGCCAGGCTGCGGGCCATGCTGACGCGCGCTTCATCGGTTTCGGCCACGCGGATTTCCGCCATGCCGTTCATGTTTGGCTCGCTCACCGGTTTGAGCAGGCTGACCACGCGCACGTTCTGCCCACGATATTGAGCGTTGTAGAAACGTGCCAATGCCGGATAGTCATCGGTGCGCGGCGTTCCTGGCGGGGGTGCGGGCAGGTTTTCGTAGCCGGAGATCAGCTTCTGATTGATGTCATTGACCAGATAGAAAATTCGCCCGGCGCTGTCATAGGCAAAGGTATCGAGGGCCACGTAGGGCACGTCGAGGCTGAGGCTGCCGTCGCGCTCGGAAAGACCGGCGGCAATGGTTCGCGCCGAGGCCAGCAAGGTCCGGTCGTAGGCCGTGTCGGCGGCCTCTCGCCCGTTCCAGTAGGCACTCAACCCACTGGCCAGCATCAATACCACCAGCAACAGCGCCAGGTTCCACAGCAACCGCCATCGCAGGCTGCTGGGCTTATGCATCACGGCTTTCCAGCAAGTAGCCCAGGCCGCGGAAGGTCACGATGGCCACCGGGTGGCCGTCGAGCTTCTTGCGCAGGCGGTGCACGTAGATTTCGATGGCATCGGGGCTGGCCTCTTCATCGAGGCCGAAGACTTGCGAAGCCAGTTGCTCCTTGCTCATCACCCGGCCGGGACGGGCGATCAGTGCTTCGAGCACGGCCTGTTCGCGGGAGGTCAGGGTCAGCAATGCTTCACCGAGGGTGAAACGCCGGGTTTCCAGGTCATAGGCCAAAACGCCACAGCGCTGAATGCGTTCACCGCCCAGCACACTGCGACGCAGCAGGGCTTTGACCCGGGCTTCGAGTTCAGTCAGTTCGAAGGGTTTTGCCAGGTAATCGTCGGCGCCGAGGTTCAGCCCATGGACCCGGTCCTTGACGTCGCTACGGGCCGTCAACATCAGCACCGGCAGGTTCTTGCCCCGCGCCCGCAGACGCGCCAGCACCTCGAAACCATCCATGCGCGGCAGGCCGACATCGAGGATCGCCATCGCATATTCCTCGCTGCCCAACGCCAGGTCGGCCGCCACGCCGTCGTGCAGAACGTCCACGGTCAACCCCGTGCTCTTGAGGGCCTGGGCAACACTTTCGGCGAGCTGCAGATGGTCTTCGACGAGCAGGACACGCATGGATCTTTACCTCATTCAGGGATGGCCGACGCCACTCTTTGGCGCGGAGTTTACAGCGGCATCCGTCGCTGTGAAGCCCGAAAAGCAGTGAAAGCTTTCTGAAAGGTTAGCGAAAGGTTAGCCCGTTAGAGTCGGACCACGGACAGTTTCGACTGCCGTCGCTGCCGCCATACAGCGATCCGAAAAACGCCTCGAAGCGTTTTCGTCAAATAAGAACAATAAACGGAGTAAGTCATCCATGCAGTCTCTGCAGCCCCAGGCCATCGCGCCTGCCCGCCTCTCCCGTTTCAGCCACACTGCGCTTGCCAGCGCTGCTGCCCTTGCCGGTTTTTCGCCGTTGAGCCAGGCCGCATTCTTCGAAGACAGCTCGGCCACGTTCGAAACCCGCAACATGTACTTCAACCGCGATTTCCGCGATGGCACCAGCGCCCAACAGTCCAAGCGTGACGAATGGGCACAGGGCTTCATGCTCAACCTGAAATCGGGCTACACCAATGGCACCGTAGGCTTCGGCGTCGATGCACTGGGCATGATGGGGGTCAAGCTCGACTCAAGTCCGGACCGCACCGGTACCGGCCTGTTGCCGACCGATGATGGGCGCGCCGTCGACGAATACTCAAAGCTCGGCCTGACCGGCAAAGTGAAAATATCCGCCAGCGAACTGAAAGTCGGCACACTGATTCCAGAGCTGCCGACTCTCAAGCCCAACGACGGGCGCATCCTGCCGCAGACCTTTGAAGGCGGCATGTTGACCTCAAAAGAGATCAAGAACCTGACCTTCACCGGCGGGCGCCTGGACAAAGCCAAGGACCGCGACAGCACTGACTTCGAGGACGTTGCCCTCAACAACAAGAACAGCCGTTTTGCTGGCACCGTGGCAGGTGACCACTTTGACTTTGGCGGGCTGGACTACAAGTTCACCGACAAGATCACCGGCAGCTATCACTTCGCGCAACTCGGTGAAGTCTACAACCAGCACTTTCTCGGTTTGATCGCCTCACAGCCTTTCGGCCCAGGCACCTTTGGCACTGACCTGCGGTTTGCCATCAGCGACGATCAGGGCGAGGCCCGCGGCGGCAAGATCGACAACAAATCCCTCAATGGCCTGGTGAGCTACGCCCTGAGCGGACACAAGTTCAGTGCGGGCTACCAGCACATGTCCGGCGACAGCGCGTTCCCGTATGTGGATGGCGCTGACCCGTACCTGGTGAACTTCGTGCAGATCAACGACTTTGCCGGCGCCGAAGAGCGTTCCTGGCAAGCGCGTTATGACTTTGACTTTGTCACCCTCGGCATCCCTGGCCTGAGCTTCATGAGCCGCTATGTAAGCGGCGACAATATCAAGCTCAAGAGCGGTGACGAAGGCAAAGAGTGGGAACGCAACTCCGAGATCAAATATGTAGTACAAAGCGGCGCGCTCAAGGATGTCGCCGTGCGCCTGCGCAATGCCACCTACCGCTCCAACTACTCCGCTCGCGATGCCGATGAAGTCCGTCTGCTGGTGAGCTACAGCGTTGCCCTTTGGTAATTCAGTACGTCGATAACAACAACTCCCAAGGAGACTTGAATGAACCTGTCAATGCGTAAACTGGCCCTCGCCGCCAGCGTCCTGCTGTTCACCGGCCAAGCGCTCGCCGAACCGAAACGCCCGGAATGCATCGCCCCGGCCTCCCCCGGCGGTGGTTTCGACCTGACCTGCAAACTGGCGCAAAGCGCGCTGGTCAACGAAAAGCTACTGACCAAGCCGATGCGCGTGACCTACATGCCCGGCGGTGTCGGCGCCGTGGCTTATAACGCGGTGGTCGCCCAGCGTCCCGCCGATGCCGGCACCCTGGTGGCCTGGTCCAGCGGTTCGTTGTTGAACCTGGCTCAAGGCAAGTTCGGTCGCTTCGATGAAAGCAATGTGCGCTGGCTGGCGGCCGTGGGCACCAGCTACGGCGCCATCGCGGTGAAGAGCGATTCGCCGTACAAGACCCTGGATGATCTGGTCCAGGCGCTGAAGAAAGACCCGAGCAAAGTGGTGATCGGTTCCGGCGGCACCGTCGGTAGCCAGGATTGGATGCAAACGGCGCTGATCGCCAAGGCTGCCGGGATCAACCCGCGTGACCTGCGCTACGTCGCCCTCGAAGGCGGCGGTGAAATTGCCACCGCGCTGCTCGGTGGCCACATCCAGGTCGGCAGCACCGACATCTCCGACTCCATGCCGCACATCCAGAGCGGCGATATGCGCCTGCTGGCGGTGTTCTCCGACAAGCGTCTGGACGAGCCGGAAATGAAGGACATACCAACAGCACGCGAGCAAGGCTACGACATCGTCTGGCCGGTGGTGCGCGGCTTCTACCTCGGGCCAAAAGTCAGCGATGAAGACTACGCCTGGTGGAAAGCGGCCTTCGACAAACTGCTGGCCTCCGAAGACTTCGCCAAATTGCGTGACCAGCGTGAGCTCTTCCCGTTCGCCATGACCGGCCCGGATCTGGACACCTACGTGAAGAAGCAAGTCGCGGACTACAAAGTGCTGGCCAAAGAGTTCGGCCTGATCCAGTGATCGTCTCTGTCTAGCGGCGGTGGCCCCGTGTTTACGGGGGCGCCGCCCAGGAGTTGCACATGCTCTTACAACGCATTTTCGCCTCCGTGCTGCTGCTGGCCTGTATCGGCCTGGCGCTGATGGCGTGGCCGTACCAAGCGGCTTTTTCCTACGAGCCGGTAGGACCTCGGGCCTTTCCCCTGTTGATGCTCGGCCTGATGGGCTCGGCGCTGCTGTACATGGTGTTTCGTCCGGCGCCGATCAAGCACAGCGACGACGAACCGCCGCTGGATCGCGAAACCCTGACCAAGATCGGCCTCTGCGTAGTGTTGTTGCTGGTGTTCGCCGGCACCTTCGAACCCCTTGGCTTCATCGTCGCCAGCATCATTACCGGTGTACCGATGGCACGCCTGTATGGCGGCCGCTGGGTACCCAGCGTGGTGATCATCAGCCTGATGGCCGTCGGTCTTTACCTGCTGTTCGACCGCTTGATGGACGTGCCGCTGCCACTGGGCGTGCTCGACGTCCTGGAGAACTGATATGGATACTCTTGGCTATTTGGGACAGGGCTTCGGCGTCGCGCTGAGCCCGTATAACCTGGTGACCGCACTGTGCGGCACCCTGATCGGCACCGTGGTCGGCCTGCTGCCGGGCCTGGGGCCGATCAACGGCGTGGCGTTGTTGATCCCGATCGCGTTCGCCCTCGGCCTGCCACCGGAGTCGGCGCTGATCCTGTTGGCGGCGGTGTACCTGGGTTGCGAATACGGCGGGCGAATCAGCTCGATCCTGCTGAACATCCCGGGCGAAGCCTCCACCGTGATGACCACCCTCGACGGTTACCCGATGGCCCGCAAAGGCCTGGCCGGTGTAGCGCTGTCGCTGTCGGCGTGGAGTTCGTTCATCGGTGCGTTCATCGCCACCTGCGGCATGGTGCTGTTCGCCCCGCTGCTGGCGAAATGGGCGATTGCCTTTGGCCCGGCGGAATACTTTGTGTTGATGGTATTCGCGATAGTCTGCCTCGGTGGCATGGCCGGTGACCGTCCGCTGAAGACATTCATTGCGGCGCTGATCGGTCTGTTCCTGTCGACAGTCGGGATCGACGCCAACAGCGGCGTGTACCGCTTCACCGGAGACAACATCCACCTGACCGACGGCATTCAGTTCGTCGTGCTGGTACTGGGCCTGTTCTCCATCAGCGAAATCCTCCTGCTGCTGGAAAAAACCCACCACGGCCAGGAAGCGGTGAAGGCCACCGGGCGCATGATGTTCAACTTCAAGGAAGCGGCGTCGGTGTTCGTGGTGAACATACGTTGCGGCGTACTGGGTTTCATCATGGGCGTGTTGCCGGGTGCCGGTGCGACCCTGGCCAGCGCCGTAGCCTACATGACCGAGAAGCGCATCGCCGGTGCCAAGGGCACCTTCGGCCAGGGTGACATGCGCGGCCTCGCCGCGCCGGAAACCGCCATTGGTGGTGCCGCGTGCGGTGCGCTGGTGCCGATGCTGACCCTCGGCGTGCCAGGTTCGGGCACCACGGCGGTGATGATCGGCGCACTGTCGCTGTACAACATCACGCCGGGCCCGCTGCTGTTCCAACAGCAACCGGACATCGTCTGGGGCCTGATCGCTTCGTTGTTCATCGCCAACGTGATGTTGGTGATCCTCAACATCCCGATGATCCGCATCTTTACCCGCATCCTTGCCGTGCCGAACTGGGCACTGGTGCCGGTGATCGCCATCATCACCGGGATCGGCGTCTACGCGGTACACGCCACCACGTTTGACCTGTTCCTGATGATCGGTATCGGCATCTTCGGCTACATCCTGCGCAAGCTGGACTTCCCGCTGTCGCCGCTGCTGCTGGGCTTCATCCTCGGCGGCTTGATGGAACAGAACCTGCGTCGCGCCCTGTCGATCTCCAACGGTGCGCTGGAGATCCTCTGGTCGAGTCCGATCACGTTCGGTTGCTGGGTGCTGACGGCGATCATGCTGTTGATGCCGATCATTCGTATCTGGCGCAAACGTTCAGCCGCGCAGCGCGCTATCGCCGATGTCTGATCGGCAACCCTTCAGCGCCTGGTGGGGAACCCCGCTGGTCGGCCTGCTTGGCGGTTTTCTCGCCAGCCAGGTCGGCTGGCCCTTGCCGTGGATGGTGGGCTCGTTGCTGGCGATCATCCTCGTGCGCTGCCTGACACCCTGGCAATTGGCCGAAATCCCTGGCGGTCGCAAATGCGGCCAGTGGATTGTCGGCATCGGCATTGGCCTGCACTTCACCCCGGTGGTGATGGAGCAGGTGCTGAGTCATTTCGGTTTGATCTTCTTCGGTGCCTTGGTCACCAGCCTGTCGGCCGTGGTCGGCGTGTGGTTGATGCGCCGCACCGGTGAGGATCGCGCCACCGCTTTTTTCTCCAGCATGCCTGGCGGCTCCGGGGAGATGGTCAACCTCGGCGCCCGCAATGGCGCGGTGCTTAGCCGTGTGGCGGCGGGTCAGAGTTTGCGGGTGCTGGTCGTGGTGCTCTGTGTGCCGGCGGCGTTCAAGTATTTGTTAGGCGACGGCGCGCCGATTTCCCACGCTGGCAGCATCGATTGGCGCTGGCTGGCGATGCTGTTTCCAGCCGGGGCCTTGGCTGCCTGGATCTGGGAGCGACTGCATCAACCCAACCCCTGGCTGTTCGGGCCGTTGCTGGTCAGCGCGGCCGTGAGCATCGGTTGGGATTTGCACATCGGTTTGCCCAACGGCGGCAGCCAGATTGGCCAATGGCTGATCGGCAGCGGCTTGGGCTGTCACTTCAACCGGCAGTTTTTCCGGCGCGCGCCCTCGTTCATGGGGCGCACTTTGGTCGGCACGGTGTTGACCATGTTGATCGCCACGGCGGCGGCATTGGGCTTGAGTGCGCTGACCCATCTGGACCTGCGTTCGCTGACCCTGGGCATGATGCCGGGAGGGATTGCCGAGATGAGCCTGACGGCCGAGACCCTGCAATTGTCGGTGCCACTGGTGACGGCGATGCAGGTGATGCGGCTGTTGTTCGTATTGTTTCTGGCGGAGCCGTTGTTCAAGTATTGGAGCCGGAACCCGGAAGAACCAGAAATTTGACTCCCCCGGTGGCGAGAGAGCTTGCTCCCTCGCCACAAAAACTCAACAAGTTCCCATCAAACCGGCGGCAACCGCCATTCGATCGGCGTCTCGCCATTCTGCTCCAGAAACTTGTTGGTACGGCTGAAGTGCCCGCAACCAAGGAAGCCGCGATAGGCCGACAGCGGCGATGGGTGCACCGAGGTCAACACCAGGTGCTTGGTCGCATCGATCAGCTTCTGCTTGCTCTGCGCATGGGCGCCCCACAGCATGAACACCAGGTGCGGTTGCTGCTGGCTGACCACCTCGATGACGCGATCGGTGAAAAACTGCCAACCCTTGTCCTTGTGCGCGTTGGCACTGGCGCGTTCCACGGTCATGGTGGTGTTGAGCATCAGCACGCCCTGATCGGCCCAACTCTGCAGGTAGCCGTGGTTGGGAATGTCGATGTTCAGGTCGCGCTTCAACTCTTTATAGATATTGAGCAGTGACGGCGGTGTCGGAATGCCCGGTTGCACCGAAAAGCACAAACCATGGGCCTGGCCTGGGCCGTGATAGGGGTCCTGGCCGAGGATCACCACTTTGACCTTCTCAAGCGGCGTGGAATTGAGCGCGTTGAAAATCATCGGCCCCGGCGGATAGATCTCCTTGCCGGCCGCCCGCTCCTGTTGCAGGAAGTTTCGCAACTCTGCCATGTAGGGCTGGTCGAATTCGGCACGCAGTGCCTCTTTCCAGCTCGGTTCGAGTTTGATTCGGTCGTCAGCAGTCATGGTCTTACCCGGCAAAAACAGTGGGGCGAACCCTAGGAAAGCCTACCTCGCTTGTCAATTGGTCTGACGCCGATCCGGCACTTTCCCCCACAGCGATCATACTTATCCTTCAAATTCCCGATCGAGGTCACGATGAATTTGCACTTCGAAGAACTCACCGGCACCGACGGAGCGCGCATCGGCGTTGCCAGCCTGGATGCCGAAAAATCGCTGAATGCCTTGTCATTGCCGATGATCAACGCCCTGCGCGAGCGCATGGACGCCTGGGCCAAGGACCCGCAAATCGTCTGTGTGTTGCTGCGTGGCAATGGCTCCAAGGCTTTTTGTGCCGGTGGCGAAGTGCGCAGCCTGGTCGAAGCCTGTCGCGCGCACCCCGGGGAAGTGCCACCGTTGGCCGCCCATTTCTTCGCCGCGGAATATCGCCTGGACTTCAAGCTACACACCTATCCAAAGCCCCTGATCTGTTGGGGCCATGGCTATGTGCTCGGCGGCGGCATGGGCTTGCTGCAAGGCGCGAGTACCCGCATTGTCACGCCGAGCAGCCGTTTGGCCATGCCCGAGATCAGCATCGGCCTGTACCCGGACGTCGGCGGCAGTTGGTTCCTGTCGCGCCTGCCCGGCAAGCTCGGCTTGTTCCTGGGCCTGACCGGTGCGCACATGAACGGCCGTGATGCGATTGATCTGGATTTGGCCGACCGCTTCCTGCTCGACGACCAACAACCGGCGTTGATCGACGGATTGCTGCAGTTGAACTGGCAGGAACAGACACCGATGCAGCTCAATAGCCTGCTCAAGGCCTTGCAGCAAGAAGCCATCGCGCGGATGCCCGCCGCCCAGTGGCTGCCACGCCGCCAGCAGATCGACGAGTTGTTGGATGTCAGCGATGTACGTTGCGCCTGGAAAGCCATCAGCGATTTGCGCGATCACACTGATCCAGTGCTCAGTCGCGCCGCCAACACCATGAGCGAAGGTTCACCGCTGACCGCGCACCTGGTGTGGGAGCAGATCGCCCGTGCCCGCCACCTGTCGCTGGCCGAAATCTTCCAGATGGAATACACCCTGAGCCTCAACTGCTGCCGTCATCCGGAGTTCAGCGAAGGCGTGCGCGCCCGATTGATCGACAAGGATCACAAGCCGCACTGGCACTGGCCCGACGTCAACAGCGTGCCGGACGCGGTGGTCGAGGCGCATTTCCACAAGGCATGGGAAGGTCGGCATCCGCTGGCGGATTTGTCCGAGTATTGAGAAACACCCACAAACTTGTAGGCGCAAGCTTGCTCGCGAAGGCGGTATGGCAGACACAGCAAAGTGTGCTGAAAGGACGCCTTCGCGGGCAAGCCCGCTCCTACAGTTTTTTTATTTGATGGAAAGATTAGCGGTGCCCGCCGCGCCCATCGTGATCGCCGCGGCCGCCGCGATGATCGCGTCCGTCGTGGCCTCGGGCATTGTTGTTCCAGCCGCCGCGGTTGTGGTCGTCCCAGCCATGGTTCTGGTGCGCGCGGTAGTCACCCCGTGATTGCTGGTAGTAACGCGGGGCCGGTTGATAGATCCGCGGCTGCGAGTAATAGCGCGGTGTCGGCTGGTAATACCGCGCAGGTGGCACGTAATAGCGCGGTGGCGGAGTGTAGTAACCGCCACCATTGGAATAGTAGGAACTGCCTGCGGCGTAATACGCAGGCGCTGGGGAGGTGTAGACCTCGGAACCGTAGTCACCGCCTCCTTCTTCGTAATAAGGCACGCATCCACCAACGGACAAACCCAATACAGCCAGTAGAAGAATTCGCAGATGCATAGCGGCCTCCTGGACCGCGAGTGAGCCACACCAGCGACGCTGGCAGGCGACCGTCAGAAGTTCTGTGACTGTCGAAAGATCAGACATCGAATTCCAAATCTGGTGCGTTCCTGCAACAAGTTGAAACATCTCGCCGATGAAAGGTTTTTCATCCATTCACGCGCTGATTAGTGGTGTCCACCGTGGTATCCACCGCCGTGATAGCCACCGCCACCATGATAGCCATGGCCTCCATAGTAACCGTGCCCGCCGTAGTAATAGGCGCGATACCCACCGTAGTAACGCGGGCCGTAATAGCCACCGTAGTAACCGGAGTAATAAGGCGAGTAGTAACCGGGATAGTAATAAGGCGTGGCGTAGGCATCGTAGGGATAGTCGTAGTAATAGCATCCCGACAATCCAAGCCCGAGCACGGCGCCCAATAACAATCGACGTAACATGACGGCCTCCGTAAAGACCTGTGACAGCAGTCGGCACACAACCGGCTGACACTTCTTTTGACTGGCAAAACCCTGCCAAGTGCAGCGCCGCACAGACCTTCGGATCAGCGGCTGCCGCGTCCCAATGCAGTGCACCGGCGCACCATCACAAGGCAGCGCGCTTGCCGATCAAATCCAACTTCGCTTACTGCTCCCCACGCTAGAGCGCTCGAGCCGACTTGGCACGCCTCTCGCTATAGCAAACCCGTGCAGGAGTCACCCAAGGTTCGCGGCACCACAATTTGAAAATGGCTGACTAGGGTTCCGGCTCGCAATCGCGAGCGGCTGGTCCGAGAGTTGGCGACCTCCAGTTGAGGTTACACGGCGGGACAAAAGCCCGGGAGACAAGCCACCGCTAGCGGTGCCGCTGCCTTCCTGTCCGCCCTCGATCAACTGGAGAACCACCATGTCCCAGCTTCGTTTACCCGCCCTGTTCGCCGCTGCGTTCGCCGCCCTCGTGAGCTTCTCGTCCCAAGCCGCCCAGAAAGACCACTTCAGCGTGTGCTGGACGATCTACGCCGGCTGGATGCCCTGGGAGTACGCCGACAGCCAGGGCATCATCGACAAATGGGCAAAAAAGTACGGCATCAAGATCGATGTGGTGCAGCTCAATGACTACGTCGAATCGATCAACCAATACACGGCCGGCCAGTTCGATGGCTGCACCATGACCAACATGGACGCGCTGACCATTCCGGCCGCCGGCGGTGTCGACAGCACCGCGCTGATCGTCAGCGATTTCTCCAACGGCAACGATGGCATCGTGCTCAAGGGCGAAGGCAAGACACTCGCCGACCTCAAGGGCATGGACGTCAATCTCGTCGAGCTGTCGGTCTCCCATTACCTGCTGGCCCGCGCCCTGGATTCGGTGGACCTCACCGAGAAAGACCTGAAAGTGGTCAACACCTCCGATGCCGATATTTCGGCCGCCTTCAACACCCCTCAAGTCAACGCCGTCACCACCTGGAACCCGATGCTCTCGGACATCCTGGCCAAGCCCGGGGTGAGCGAAGTGTTCAACTCCAGCCAGATCCCCGGCGAGATCATGGACATGATGGTGGTCAACAGCGCCACCCTCAAAGACAACCCGGCCCTGGGCAAGGCACTGACCGGCGCCTGGTTCGAAGTGGTCGAGTTGATGAACGCAAAAAACGCCGCCAGCAAAGCTGCCCTGGAGCACATGGCCAAAGCCTCGGGCACCGACCTGCCGGGTTTCCAGGCGCAATTGGACACCACCAGGTTGTTCGCCACGCCGAAAGAAGCGTTGGATTTCTCTACCAGCAAACAACTGCCGGAAACCATGCGCAAAGTCGCCGAGTTTTCCTTCCAGCACGGTTTGCTGGGTGAAGGCGCCAAGGACACCAGCGCGGTCGGCATGGCCTTCGCCAACGGCGTGACCAGCGGCGACAAGGGCAACCTCAAGCTGCGCTTCGACCCGAGTTACGTCCAGATGGCCGCCGACGCCAAGCTGTAATCAGGAGAACTGGCCATGCGCCTGATCAACCGTCACCCGGATCGCCCGAGTCGCCTGCTGTTGGTGATCCTGCCGTTCGCCCTGGTGCTGCTGGCCTACTTCATGGGCTCGGCCGAGCGACTGGCGGACAACCCCAACGACAAGCTGCTGCCCAGTGCCGTGCAGATGACCGATGCGGTGAAACGCCTGGCGCTGGTCGCCGACAGCCGCACCGGCGAGTACCTGCTCTGGCAAGACACCGCGTCCAGCCTGCAACGCCTGGCCATCGGCCTGGGCATCAGTGCGTTGGCCGGGCTTTGCCTGGGCATCGCCGCCGGCACCCTGCCGTTGTTCGGCGCGCCGTTGTCGCCGTTGCTCACGGTGTTGTCGATGGTGCCGCCGCTGGCGATCCTGCCGATCTTGTTCATCGTCTTCGGTCTCGGCGAATTGTCGAAGGTGATGCTGATCGTCATCGGCATCACCCCGGCGCTGGCCCGGGACCTGGAACAGCGCGCCCGGGAAATTCCCGTGGAGTTGCTGATCAAGGCGCAGACCCTCGGCGCCTCGACCTGGACCCTGATGTTGCGGGTGGTGTTGCCACAACTGTTGCCACGGCTGTTGATCTCGCTGCGCCTGATGCTGGGTTCAGCGTGGTTGTTCCTGATCGCCGCCGAAGCCATCGCCTCGACCGATGGCCTGGGCTACCGGATCTTCCTGGTGCGTCGTTATCTGGCGATGGACGTGATCCTGCCCTACGTGGTGTGGATCACCCTGCTCGCCTGGTTGATGGATTGGGGGCTCAAGCAGCTGACCCGCCGCGCGTTCCCCTGGTATGAAGGAGCGGCCAAATGAGCTTCATCACCGTCAAGAACGTCTGGCAGCAATACACCGATCAGGTGGTGCTCGAAGGCTTGAACCTGAACGTCAACGAAGGTGAATTCTGCACCCTCGTGGGCGCCTCTGGTTGCGGTAAGTCGACCTTCCTGCGCCTGCTGCTCGGTCAGGAGCGCGCCAGTCGCGGCGAGATCCTGCTCGACGGCCAGCCCTTGGCCGCAGAGCCGGACGCCAGCCGCGGCGTGGTGTTCCAGCGCTACTCGGTGTTTCCGCACCTGAGCGTGCTGGACAACGTCGCCCTGGGCCTGGAACTGCCGCGTTCACCGTTGCTCGGTCGACTGTTCGGCCATGCAAAAAAAGACGCCCGCGAACTGGCCTCGGTGCTGCTGTGCAAAGTCGGCCTCGGCCACTCACTGGACAAGTACCCGGCGCAGCTGTCCGGCGGCATGCAACAACGACTGGCCATCGCCCAGGCGCTAATCATGAAACCGCGCGTGCTGCTGCTCGACGAACCCTTCGGCGCCCTCGATCCGGGCATCCGCAAAGACATGCACGCCTTGCTGCTGGAGTTGTGGCGCGAAACCCGGTTGACGGTGTTCATGGTCACCCATGACCTGTCCGAAGGCTTCAGCCTCGGCACGCGCCTGCTGGTGTTCGACAAGGTCCGCCTCGACCCGCACGCCCCCGGCCGCTATGGCGCCCGCATCACCTACGACATCCCTTTGAACAGCGACCGCTGCATTAGCCGTGCCGCCGTCGACACCCTGCCGGTGCAACTGGCGGGTGAACTTCGAACCGCTTGAGAGGATTCTGCCCATGACCGATTCGACCCTGCTGTTCCCGTCCTTTGCCGAAGAAATGCTCCCCGGCGGCGGCCATCGATCTTTCGTCTTGAAGCGCGGCCAACTGCTGCGCCTGACCGACCTGCGCGGCGGTGCCAACGTCAGCCTGACGCTGCTCAACGCCAATGAAAAAACCGAACGCCTGAACCTGCCCGACAGCCTCAAGTGCCAACACACCGCCAAGCTCACCACCGGCCATTGCCTGTACTCGGACATGGGCCGCGTGCTGGCCGCGATCACTGCCGACACCTGCGGCTGGAGCGACAGCCTGGGCGGCGTGCTCTGCGCTGAAGAAGTCGCCGAAAAGTACGGCACGGGCCGCTATCAGGAACTGCGCAACGGCTTCTTCCGCAACGGCACCGACAACCTGCTGGTGGAATTGGGCAAGTGGGGCCTGGGCCTGTCGGACCTGCTGATGACCCTCAATCTGTTCAGCCGCGTGAACGTCGATGACGCCGGGCGCTTTCACTTTGTCGAGGGCAATTCCAAGGCTGGCGACTACATCGAGTTGTACGCGCCGATGGACACCCTGGTGGTGCTCACCGCCCTGCAACACCCGATGGACCCGACGCCTGAGTACGCACCAAAACCGTTGAAGCTGAGCTGGATGAACGCCGACGCCAGCGTCGCCGAACACTGCCGCACTTCGCGCCCGGAAAACGAGCGCGGCTTCATCAATACCGACCGTCTGTTCGCCTGAGGATCGCTGCCATGTCACTCGCAATCGCCACCGCTCCACAGTCGCCTGACACCGCGGTCTACCGCGCCACCATCCCCGCCGGCGAACCCTGGCTGATGGAGGTCAAGGCCGGCCAGACCCTGCGCATCCTCGACCTGGAAGGCAATCAGGCCGTCGATACCCTGTTCTACAGCGTTGCCAACCCCAAGGAACGCTACGACGTGCAACGCACTTTGCGCCGGCAAAACAGCGTGTACCTGAGCACCGGCAGCGTGCTGTATTCCAACCTCGGCAAGCCGATGCTGACCATCGTCGCCGACACCTGCGGGCGTCACGACACCCTCGGCGGCGCGTGTGCTCAAGAGAGCAACACCGTGCGCTACGCCCTTGAAAAACGCCACATGCACAGCTGCCGTGACAACTACCTGCGTGCCTGTGTGCATGACGGTCGCCTGGGCAAGGGCGACATCGGGCCGAACATCAATTTCTTCATGAACGTACCGGTCACCGCGGAAGGGGGGCTGACCTTTGAAGACGGGATTTCCGCACCGGGCAAGTACGTCGACCTGCGCGCCGAGATGGACGTGATCGTGCTGATCTCCAACTGCCCGCAACTGAACAACCCGTGCAACGCCTACAACCCCACCCCTGCGGAGCTGCTGGTATGGAATTGAAATTCCCAAGGTTGCGCCGCTGGTTGTTTGCCTTGTGCCAGGCCCGTTCCGGGCAGTGCATCAAATAAACGCTCCATCTGTAGGCGCTGGCTTGCCAGCGAATGGGCCAGCACTTTTACCAAAGATGTGCCTGGTACACCGCTTTCGCTGGCAAGCCAGGCTCCTACAGGGCTGCTGACAATTTCTGCCACCGGGGACGACCCCGGTGCCTTTCGAAAAACTGCGGGACGGCCCGCATCCCAGTCGAGGCTGATGCGCTATCGCCTCCGGGGGTTATGCCATGTTCGAAAAAGTCCTGATTGCCAACCGTGGCGCGATTGCCTGCCGCATCCTGCGTACCTTGCGTGAACTGCACGTGCAAGGTGTCGCGGTGTACTCCGAAGCCGATGCCGCCAGCCTGCACATCCTGCAAGCCGACGAGGCTCACAGCCTCGGTGAAGGCGCGGCCGCGGGCACTTACCTGGCGGTCGATAAAATCCTCGCCATCGCCCAATCCACCGGCGCCACCGCGATCCATCCTGGCTACGGTTTTCTCTCGGAGAACGCCGCGTTCGCCGAAGCCTGCGCAGCCGCCAACATCGCCTTCATCGGCCCCACGCCAGAACAACTGAGGGTGTTCGGCCTCAAGCACACCGCTCGCGCCTTGGCCAAGCAACACGGCGTGCCGATGCTCGAAGGCACCGAACTGCTCGACAGCCTCGACGCTGCGTTGCTGGCCGGTGAACAGGTCGGCTACCCGGTGATGCTCAAGAGCACCGCCGGTGGTGGCGGCATCGGCATGCGCGTGTGCCGCAGCGCGGCCGAGTTAAGCGAGTCGTTCGAAGCGGTCAAACGCCTGGGCCAGAATAATTTCAGCGACGCCGGGGTGTTCATCGAGAAATACATCCAGCGCGCCCGGCACCTGGAAGTACAGGTGTTCGGCGACGGTCGCGGCGAGGTGATCGCCCTCGGCGTGCGCGACTGCTCGGTGCAGCGGCGCAACCAGAAAGTCCTCGAAGAAACCCCGGCACCCAACCTTCCCGAGGGCATGGCCGATGAACTGTGTGCAGCGGCGATCAAACTGGCCAAAGCGGTGAACTACCGCAGCGCCGGTACTGTGGAGTTCGTCTTCGACAGCGAGGCCCAGCGTTTTTACTTCCTGGAAGTGAACACCCGGTTGCAAGTGGAGCACGGCGTTACCGAACAAGTATGGGGCGTCGATCTGGTGCGCTGGATGGTGCAACTGGCGGCCGGTGACCTGCCGCCGCTGAGCGAATTGGTGCAGGGCTTGACGCCGGAAGGTCATGCGATCCAGGCGCGGTTGTATGCCGAGGATCCGGGCCGCGATTTTCAACCGAGCCCGGGGTTGCTCACCGCCGTGGAGTTCCCGGCGGCCAATGGCATCCAGTTGCGCATCGACACGTGGGTCGAGGCCGGCTGCGAGATCCCGCCGTACTTCGACCCGATGATCGCCAAGCTCATCAGTTGGGCGCCGACCCGCGAAGCGGCCAGTGCAGAACTGCATCAGGCGCTGGGGGCCAGCCAGCTCTACGGCGTGGAAACCAACCGCGACTACTTGCGGCAGATTTTGCTCGATGCGCCGTTCGCCAGCGGCCAGCCGTGGACCCGATGCCTGGAAGGCCTGGTGTATCAGGCCAACACCTTCGAGGTGCTGAGCGCCGGGACGCAAACCAGTGTTCAGGATTATCCGGGGCGTCTGGGTTACTGGGCGGTCGGTGTGCCACCATCAGGGCCGATGGACAGTCGGGCCCTGCGCCTGGGCAACCGTTTGCTGGGCAATGACGAAGGCGCGGCGGCGCTGGAAATCACCATGAGCGGGCCGTTGCTTCGTTTTAACTGCGATGCGGTTATCGCCGTCACCGGGGCCGTTATTCCGCTGACGTTGAACGGTGAACAGGTCGCGATGAACACCGCGTTGGCGGTCACGGCGGGCATGACGTTGAGCCTGGGCACCATCGCCGGCGCGGGTGCCCGCAGTTACCTGTGCCTGCGCGGCGGCCTGCAAGTGCCGAACTATCTGGGCAGCAAAAGCACCTTTACCCTGGGCCAGTTCGGCGGTCATGGCGGCCGCGCCTTGCGCGCCGGCGACGTGTTGCACGTTCCGCCGTTGAGAGACCTCAGTGTCGGTCAACAACTGCCTGAAGAACAGGTCACCGAGTTGCCGGCCGTTCGGCAAATCCGGGTGATCTACGGCCCCCACGGCGCGCCGGAATACTTCACGGAAAATTACATCGCTACCTTCTTCGCCACGCAATGGGAAGTGCACTTCAACTCCAGCCGCACCGGCGTGCGCCTGATCGGGCCGAAACCGGAATGGGTACGCGCCGACGGCGGCGAAGCGGGTTTGCATCCGTCGAACATTCACGACAACCCGTACGCCATCGGTGCGGTGGACTTTACCGGTGACATGCCGGTAATCCTCGGCCCGGATGGCCCGAGCCTCGGCGGCTTTGTTTGCCCAGTGACGGTGATCGAGGCGGATCTTTGGCAGTTGGGGCAACTGAAGGCTGGGGACAAGGTGCAGTTCCGTCCAGTCGACCTCAAGACCGCCCGCACCCTCGCCTTGAAATGGGATCACTGTAGGAGCTGGCTTGCCAGCGAAAGCGGTGTATCAGATACCGCAATGTTGACTGACGGAGACCTTTCGCTGGCAAGCCAGCTCCTACAGGGGATTGTGTCGCCTGTTGTGTTGGATATTGGGCGGGACGATACGCGGTTAGTCGCAAGACTGTCCGGCGACACACACCTGCTGCTGGAAATCGGCGCCCCGGAACTCGACCTGGTCCTGCGCTTCCGCGCCCACGCCTTGATGCAGGCGCTGGAAAGCAAACAGCTGCACGGCGTGATCGACCTGACGCCGGGTATCCGCTCGCTGCAAATCCACTATCAACCCGAGCAACTGTCACTCGCCGACCTGCTCGGCATCGTCGCCGGCGAATGGGACGCCGTGTGCGCCGCCAAAGACCTGCAAGTGCCCTCGCGCATCGTCCATCTGCCGTTGTCGTGGGATGACCCGGCATGCCAGTTGGCCATCGAGAAATACATGACCACCGTGCGCAAGGACGCGCCGTGGTGCCCGAGCAACCTGGAGTTCATCCGGCGCATCAACGACCTGCCCAACCTCGATGAAGTGCAACGCACGGTGTTCGATGCCAGCTACCTGGTGATGGGCCTGGGCGATGTCTACCTCGGCGCACCGGTCGCCACCCCGCTCGACCCGCGCCACCGCCTGGTGACCACCAAGTACAACCCGGCGCGCACCTGGACCGCGGAAAACTCGGTGGGCATCGGCGGCGCCTACATGTGCGTGTACGGCATGGAGGGCCCCGGTGGCTATCAGTTCGTCGGGCGCACGTTGCAGATGTGGAACCGCTACCGCGAGGTCGCTGCGTTCGACGGCAAGCCATGGCTGCTGCGCTTTTTCGACCAGATCCGTTTCTACCCGGTCAGCGCCGATGAGCTGTTGCGCATCCGCCGCGATTTCCCCCTCGGGCGCTTCGACCTGAGCATCGAGCACAGCCAGTTGAACCTGGCGGATTACCAGGCGTTTCTGGCCCGGGAAGCCGAAACCATCGAGGCGTTTCGTGTTCAGCAAAAAGGCGCGTTCAACGCTGAGCGCGAGCGCTGGATCGCCAGCGGCCAGGCGCATTTCGACAGCGAAGAATGGGTTCCGCAGATCGCCGAAGACGCGCCACTGGCCAGCGGTCAACTGAGCGTCGACAGCCACATCGCCGGCAACCTCTGGCAGGTCCAGGTCGAGAGCGGCCACCGCGTCGAGGCCGGTGACGTGCTGGTGATCCTGGAGTCGATGAAGATGGAAATCCCTTTGCTCGCCCCGATGGCTGGCGTGGTGCGCGAGATTCGCGTGCAACCGGGCTCGGCGGTGCGCGCCGGACAGCGCGTCGTGGTGCTGGAACTCGACTGAACCCATTTTTGAAAAGGACTGACACCATGAGCATCAATCTGCAACTCGACGCCCTGCGCAGCGCCTACCGCGACGGCAGCCTCACGCCCCGGCAACTGCTGCCGAAACTGCGGGACAAAGCCGCGGCGCTGAACCCGGATTATCACCTGTTCATCCATTTGCTCAGCGTCGAGGAACTGGAACCCTACCTTGCCGCCCTCGACGGTCGAGACCTCGACAGCCTGCCGCTGTATGGCGTGCCGTTCGCGATCAAGGACAACATCGACCTGGCGGGCATTGCAACCACCGCGGCGTGCCCGGCGTTTGCCTACGTGCCGGAGCGTTCGGCGACCATCGTCGAGCAACTGCTGGCCCTCGGTGCGATTCCGTTGGGCAAGACCAACCTCGACCAGTTCGCCACCGGGCTCAATGGCAGTCGATCACCCTATGGCGCGTGCCCCAACAGCGTGTTGCCGGAATACCCGTCGGGCGGTTCCAGTGCCGGTTCGTCGCTGGCGGTGGCACTCGGGGTCGCGAGCTTTTCGTTGGGTACAGACACCGCCGGCTCCGGGCGCGTGCCGGCGGCATTGAATAACCTGGTCGGGATGAAAGCCACCAAAGGCCTGATCTCCACCGGGGGCGTGGTACCGGCCTGTCGTACCCTAGATTGCGTCACCACGTTTACCGCCACGGCGCGCGAGGCCAGTCAATTGCTGGCGCTCACCGCGCGCCTCGACCCTCGGGACGAATACAGCCGAAGCAACCCGCTGTGGAACGACGGTTCGGCGTTCGGTACACCGCGCCCATTCCGCTTTGGCGTGCCCCGTGCGCAGGACCTGCAATTCTTCGGCTGCCCTGAAGGCCCATTGCTGTTCAGTGATTCCATCGACCGCCTCAAGGCCTTGGGTGGCGAAGCAGTGGAACTGGATATGTCGCCGTTTCTGGAGGCTGCTCGTTTGCTCTATGAAGGCCCGTGGGTGGCCGAGCGCTACAGCGTGGCTGGCGAGTTGATGACGCAGAATCCCGAGGCCGTGCTGCCGGTGATTCGCGCGGTACTGGCCAAGGCACCGGCCGTCAATGGCGTGCAAACCTTCCGCGCCCAATACCGCCTGCAAGCGCTCAAAGCCCTGTGCGACACAGCGCTCGTAGGCCTCGATTGCGTGGTCACGCCGACCATCGGCCGCCCGGTGACACTGTTGGAGCTTGAAACAGAACCCGTGCTGCGCAACTCGGAACTGGGCTACTACACCAACTTCATGAACCTGCTCGACTACGCCGCCGTCGCCGTGCCCAGTGCCTTCATGCACAACGGTATGCCGTGGGGCGTGACGCTGTTTGGCCGGGCCTTTACCGATCAGTATTTGTTGAGCGTGGCCGATGCCTTGCAGCGCCAGCAGGGCCTGGCTGCACCGGCCCCGGTGACGGTTGCTCGGCATGATCGGGCGCGGTTGGTGGTCTGCGGCGCGCACCTGGAGGGGCTGGCGTTGAACTGGCAACTCAAGCAGCGCGGCGCCCGTCTGGTGGAAACCACTTTCAGCTCGCCGGACTATCAACTCTATGCCTTGGCCGGCGGTCCGCCGTTTCGTCCGGGGATGGTCCGAGTGAAGGACGGTGGCGTGTCGATCGCCGTGGAAGTCTGGGAATTGCCGAGCAGCGAACTGGGCTCGTTCCTGACCGGGATTGCGGCCCCTTTGGGTCTGGGCAAGGTGCAACTGGCGGATGGTCGCTGGGAGAGCGGGTTTATCTGTGAGGCCTATGGACTGGAAGGTGCGGTGAATATCAGTCATTTGGGCGGTTGGCGGATGTATCTGACAACCCTGCGGTGATCTTTCGATTCGCTGGCAAGCCAACTCCTACAGGTTCGGTGCTATCCCTGTAGGAGCTGGCTTGCCAGCGAAGACATCAGCCCAAACACCGCCACAACCGATACCTACCGATATACCTTGCGAATCCAGCAGTCATTTCCCCACAGTGCCATTAGAATGCAGGCCATCGGATGACTGCCAATGGAACTGCCATGCCGCTTCGCTCGCCACTGTATTCTCAACGTTCGTTGGTGCTCACGCTGGTCGCATTGCTGGGCGCTGGCTTCCTCGCCACTTCCTTCCTCAGTTACTACGCCTCCCGGGCCTCGATCCGCGACAACATCGTCAACACCGAACTGCCGTTGACGTCAGACACGGTCTACTCGGAAATCCAGAAAGACCTGGTCAGGCCAATCCTGATTTCCTCGATGATGGCCCGCGACACCTTCATGCGCGATTGGGTGGTCAATGGTGAAAAAGACTCCGACCAGATGACCCGTTACCTCAACGAGGTCATGACCCACTACGGTGCCTACACAGCGTTCTTCGTCTCCAACACCAGCCTGACCTATTACCACGCCAAAGGTGTGCTCAAGCAGGTCAAGGCGACTGAGCCGCGCGATGCCTGGTATTTCCGCGTGCGAGACATGAAGGACCCGTACGAGATCAACGTCGACCCGGACCTCGCCAACAAGGACAACCTGACCTTCTTCATCAACTACAAGGTCTACGACTACAACAGCCGCTTCATCGGCGCGGCCGGGGTTGGGCTGACTGTCGATGCGGTGATCAAGCTGATCGACAAGTACCAGCAGCGTTACCAGCGCAGCGTGTATTTCGTCGACAACTTCGGACGCTTGGTGCTCACGGGCGCCGACGGGGGCCCGCAAGGCGCACAGATCGGGCAGAAGCTCGGTGAACTCGACAGCATGAAAGACCTGATCAACCGGCTGCCAAAACCTCACAGCGGCAGCTACGAATACTCCGTGCAGGGCCAAGGGCATTTCCTCAATGTGCGGTTTATCCCGGAACTGAACTGGTACCTGTTCGTTGATAAACGCGAAGACAGCGCCCTCGGTGACATCCGCCAGTCGCTGTACCTCAACCTGCTGATCTGCCTCTTGGTCACACTGATCGTGCTGGCCTTGCTCAACCGGGTGATCAAGCGCTATCAGGACAATATCCAGGCCCAGGCCATCCTCGACAGCCTGACCGAACTGCCCAACCGCCGCGGCTTCGACCTGCTGGCCGCGCAAGCCATGCATGAAGCCCGGCGCGAGCCAAAACCGCTGACCGCGTTGCTGCTGGACCTCGACCATTTCAAGGCGTTGAACGACACCTACGGCCACCTCGCAGGTGACCAGGTGTTGATCGGTTTCGCCCGCGACCTGCAAAGCTGCCTGCGCGACGCCGATATTGTCTGCCGTTGGGGCGGTGAAGAGTTCATCGTGCTGCTCAAGGACACTGACGGTAAGACCGGTCTGATGATCGCCGAGAAAATTCGCCAGCACGTGGAACAACAGCGCTACGCCTACAACGGCCAGGTCCTGCAGGTGAGCGTCAGCATCGGCCTCACCACCCTGCAACCCGATGACACCTTGCACAGCCTGCTGTCGCGGGCGGATCATGCGATGTACCGGGCCAAGCAAAGTGGCCGTAACCGAACCTGTGTGGAAATGTCTCACTGCGTCCATGAACCCGCCTGACCTCTGCCCCGCCTGCGGCGCCCCCAACGACTGCACCCTGGCCGACCCGCGCACCGCCGGTCGCGCTTGCTGGTGCTTCGGCGTCAGCATTGACCCGGCGGTGCTCGAAGCGCTGCCGGCAGAACTGCGCAACGCCTCTTGCCTGTGCCCGCGCTGCGCGGAGGTCGAGGCGCAGTTGCAAGCAGCGCCCGAATTGTTCAAGTAAGATGCGCGCCTCTTTCCTTCTTGATCCATAAGTCATGCGTGTCGACCGATTCCTCAGCAACCTGCCGTGCTTCAACCGTAAGCAGGTACGCCTGTTGCTGGTGGAAAAACGCGTGCGAGTTGACGGAAAAGTCGTCAGCGACCCGCACACTGAAGTCCGTGAATTCAGCCGCGTCGAAGTCGACAGCGATGTGTTGCAAGTCGGCAAGCCGTTGCGTCATTTCATGCTGCACAAGCCCACCGGTTGCGTCAGTGCCACAAAAGACCCACATCACCCGACTGTGCTCGACCTGATCGATGAACCGGACAAGGACGAGCTGCACATTGCCGGGCGCCTGGACTTCAACACCACCGGCCTGATGCTGATCACCAATGACGGCAGCTGGTCGCGGCGCCTGACCCAGCCGCAGACCAAGCTGGCGAAGGTCTATTACGTCGAGACCGAGCAGGACATCGGCCCTGAATACGCGGCCAAGTTCAGTGAAGGGCTGTATTTCGCCTTCGAAGACCTCACCACGCAACCCGCCGGGCTAGAGCTGCTCAAGCCAAAATGCGCGCGCCTGAGCATCGTCGAAGGCCGCTATCACCAGGTGAAACGCATGTTCGGCTACTTCGACAACAAGGTGATGCGCCTGCACCGCGAACGCATGGGGCCACTGGTGCTCGACGACACGCTGAAACCGGGCGAATACCGCCCATTGAGCGACGAAGAGATCGGAGTGATCTAAGCAGGCGACCGCCGAGCAGATGTTGTCGAACAATTTACCAATGGCACTTGCGCGATGACGTGACCCCTGCTTGAATCAGGACGTCGGCCGAAATGTGACCGACAAGTCACCACATACTTCTAAGAAACTTTTTGCCGGTAGGGACCCAACGGTTCCGGCCTCACCCGGCAGACTGCCCGCCAATAACAATACCCGTCGACCGGACTGCAATGGATCGACATGGGCCTCTCAAATTCCAGGCGTATGCCTACCTGTCACAAAGCTCGTGCAATCTCTATTTGCGCGCATACCCGCTTGCCAGGAGTCTTATGACATGAGGCCAGAAATCGCTGTGCTGGATATACAGGGTCAGTATCGGGTTTACACGGAGTTCTATCGCGCAGACGCCGCAGAGAAGACCATTATCTTGGTCAACGGCTCGATGGCCACGACTGCGTCGTTTGCACAAACCGTGAAAAACCTCCATCCGCAGTTCAACGTCGTCTGCTACGACCAACCCTACGCGGGCCGGTCAAAAGCTCATAACCTGCATGAAAAAATGCTCACCAAGGAAGTCGAAGGGCAGATCCTGCTGGAGCTGATCGACCACTTCGCCGCCGAACACGTGCTGTCGTTTTCCTGGGGCGGTGCCGCGACCATGATGGCGTTGTCGCAACGACCACGGCGCATCGAAAAAGCCGTGATCAGCTCGTTCTCCCCGGTGATCAACGCGCACATGCTCGACTACCTCGAGCGCGGCGTCGAACACCTGGGCAACCTCGACCGCGACCGCGTCGGGCACCTGGTGAACGACACCATCGGCAAACACCTGCCGTCGTTGTTCAAGCGCTTCAACTATCGCCACGTCAGCTCCCTGGCCGAACATGAATACGGGCAGATGCACTTCCACATCAGCGACGTGTTGCACAGCGACCGCCAATGCTACTTGAACGCGGCGCAGAAAATCGACGTGCCGGTGCTGTTCCTCAATGGCGAATGGGACGAATACACCGCCGCCGACGACGCCCGGTTGTTTGCCAACCACGTGCAACACAGCACGTTCAGCACCCTTCAGGCCACCGGCCACTTTCTCGACATGGAACACAAAGCTGCCTGCCGGGACAGCCGAAATGCACTGATGGGCTTCCTGAAACCCGCGCAATACGAAAGCCGACTGCGTTGCCACTACGTCCAGGACCACCATGCATTGGCAGGCTGAAGTGGCGTCATCGCGAGCAAGCCCCGCCCTGCTGCGTTAAACGTATCGCGCAGAGGCGAGGCTTGCCCGCGATCGACCGGCATGCCGTACGCTTTTCTTGGCTTAATGGATGCTAAACCCGCTCCACGCAAAGAAAAACTTCAAATCGTCGGCTGTATCTGGTACAAAGTCACCGCTCTGAGCGGGTGTCGTATAATGGCATTACTCCAGCTTCCCAAGCTGATAACGAGGGTTCGATTCCCTTCACCCGCTCCACTTTTCTCATAACTCGTTTATTTCACTGAAATTTAATGAGCGAAAAGCGAGATTGTCACGTAGTCCTCCTATTAAGGACTCCTACAACGTGATGTAACGCAACAACCTCTACCGCCGTTCGAGCGGAATCTAGTCCTTCGTATCACCATCCGGCTCGCTATCGCGTTCACTTGGGTCAAAGCGACATTCACGCGTATACCCGAACCACTGATCACAGTGCAGCGAAGGCTGTCGCATTGCGCCTATTGGCGCGACGGCATTCATGCATGGGTGAACACCATGCCCCCGCCCGCACCGACTCTGGCCTAGTGACATCAACTCTAACCAATAAGTCTCGGGACAACGCGGCAAGCATCGGCTAATGCCCCGATTGTGAAATATGGGGATGAACAGCGATGGCAGCTTTTCTCTACGCGCAAAAACAAAACCCCAACTGCTTTCGCAATTGGGGTTTCGGAATTTAATCTTGACGATGACCTACTCTCACATGGGGAAACCCCACACTACCATCGGCGATGCATCGTTTCACTGCTGAGTTCGGGA